>BTQE01000067.1:0-16748 GCA_036985715.1 Rhodothermia bacterium | reverse complement strand
TTCATGTATTGTGGACTGGTTGGGGACTCCGGAATACATTGGAGAGAACGGCGTGGTTATTTTCTAAAGAGGAACTATGATACCATTTCGTTCCACATCTCCACAAAAATTAATAATCTAGAGCGGTTTAAGCCCGATCACGACGCGTCGAAATCAAACATATTCATGAAAGAAGTGACAATTTATACGGATGGGGCCTGTAGTGGTAATCCCGGGCCCGGCGGCTGGGCCGCCATCCTCAGGCATGGTACTCATGAACGAGTCATTACGGGATCAGAGAAGCAAACGACCAACAATCGCATGGAACTGGCCGCCGTCGTGGAGTCTTTGCGAGTCCTGAAGGGGAAATGTATGATCTTCATCCATACAGATAGCGCATACGTAGCCAATGCGTTCAACCAGGGTTGGATCGAAGGATGGCTCAAGAATGGATGGCGAACGGCAAACAAGAAGCCCGTCAAGAATAAAGATCTGTGGATAGACCTGTTGTCACAAATGGACCGACACGAAGTACAGTTTGTAAAGGTGAAGGGCCATGCTGATGACGATCTGAACGTTCGTGTAGACCGGTTGGCGGTAGAAGCAATAAATTTTTAGTCCTCTTCGGTGACATCAATAACGCATCTTCCTCCCAGTGCGTTTTCGAACGCAGTTAGAAAATCGTCTATCTGAGAACTTTTGACGCCCAGGTCGATCGTGGTCTTCTCTCCATAATCGGTGGACCTGATTTCCGCATCATATTTATTGATGACGCGCATGGCGGGGGACGTGTCGTTGTAGGCAAATGTAGCACGAACAGTATCTCGCTGAACGACCGTTTGTACGGTTGCAAGAGAAAGCGCATCGCTCGCGGCGTTACCGTACGCGCGAATCAGTCCCCCAGTACCCAGCCTCTTGCCGCCGTAGTATCTCGTGACAACAACCATTGTATTCGTAAGATCGGCCGCCTCGATCTGGCGGAGAATGGGGCGTCCAGCAGTTCCCGACGGCTCCCCGTCGTCGTTAAAACGAAATTCCGCTCCTTCCGGCCCCATCCGGTACGCCATGCAGTGATGCGTTGCACTGTGTTCGCGACGCTTAATTTCATTGAGATGATCCCTGGCCTCTCGAGGTGACCCCACAGGAATGGCCTCCCCAATGAAACGGGAGCCCTTCACTTTAATCTCAGTTCGTGAAGTCGATCCTAGAACGCAGTACGTGTCGCTCATTCATCCTGGTTGACGCAGTTCAGAGGGCCAAGCTACGAAGATTTCCCGAAGTTGGAATGCAACGCGGTTCATGTCCGTCTAGGGATACGTATTCCTTTATGATATAGGAATTTACACGTAACGGCAGTTACTCAATACGCCCGGTGCTCTGACATCTCTTCTTGCGACTATCCTATCTTTCGCGACACTTAGTCCCGGTCCCGTTGACCCGCGGATCCTCGTGGCCCAGCAGGCCAAACAGACCATCTCCATCGACGGGACTCTTAACGAACAAGATTTGGCCGTAGCTCCGTTTGCGACGGATTTTCTCGCGTACGAACCCTATGAGGGTGCGGCGCTATCCCAGCGTTTGGTGTCAATGCGGCCGGCGTTTAACTCTCAGAGACGTTCGCCGTCTTCCCACATAACGTCTTCCTGATCAAGCTGAACTACCTGTTCATGCAGTGATCGTTACCCGGCTTCACAGTGATATTTCTCTCAGAAAACTATCGTGTCCGCTGGCCTTCAGTTGCTTCTGGGCCTTTCGCGCGGGCGGTTCCTGCGTATAGCGATCGAAATATACTCGATAAAGTGTATCTCCGGCCTCGTTGATCTCGGCCACCCATCCATTTTCGAAGCCCGAGGCAAAAGAACTAGCCGCAGGTTGAGTCGAGAATACGCCTAGCTGGAGCGTGTATTTTGAATTGTCAGCCCGGGTAGCAGCCTTTCTGTCTGAACTGGCAATGAGCGGCAACTCGTCCTCATCGTCTGATTCAGGCTCATATCGACTCGCAAGACTTTCCCGAATCTGAAGAAGATTGACGGTGTTTTCAACGTTGATTTTGACTTTGGCCATGTTCACATCCAGCAAACCCAATCTGGCTGCAGCAGCTCCGGATAGATCGATAATGTGACCCGGACTGGACTCCATGCGGTCGTTGATTCGGACCACAACGGTTCGCCCGTTATCCAATCGCGTCACTCGAACCATGGAATCAAATGGCAACGAAGGATGGGCTGCTGTCATCGCCAGGCGGTCGTAACGCTCACCGCTTGCGGTCTTATCCCCATCCGCTCCACGGTTGTACCAACTCGCGTATCCGTCCTCTTCAACAAATTGGCTCTGAGCAGGAGATGCAAAAGTCAACAGAAAAAGAGAAAGCAACACTGCGGCCATCAGCCTTGAGGTCACGGCCTTCGAGGTTACTGCCTTAGAAGTCACTGCGTTCGAAGTCAATTTGCCAATCATTTCCTTACCCATACCCGTTTACTTGCCGATTACGTCAGGAATCTCCCGACCTTTTCGGCTCGCCTCTGCAGGTTGCCAAGTTCATGCCGGTGATCGAAAACCGTCATTTGGATCGATTTGCGATGGTGATCTTCCTGAAATGGCTGCTATTGGCCGATCGAATGACCAATATTTTCCTACAAAACGGTAAACGTGTCCGTTTTACGACGATTCTCAGGTAGAAAATTACCCTTGAACTTCGGTCACCAAAGCGATCTCCTTGAGTATACCCTGGACCTTCAGGCACCGCTCGAAGGCGCCATCAAACACGCATGCCTTCCCCTTGAAATGGACCTGCCACGCATACTGTTCGGCATCGGACATCGGACATCCCGTGGCCTTCACAATCTGAACAATTACTTCTTCAAAAGTATGGATTTCGTCATTGAAGAGAATCACCAACCACGGTTCCTTCACTCGACTTTTCGATTCATCCTCAACAAGGACGGTCGTTTCCGTGGTGGTCTCCGGGGCGGCGGGTGCGGCATCCGAAAGATGATAAAGGCTATGGACTTCTCCGGATCTCATTCCTCAATGTGTTCAATATCCACCGAGTAGTCTTCCATCACTGGATTCGCCAGTAACTTTTCGCAAGCCTGACGGGCAACATTTGCTGCCGAATCTACAGAATCAGCGTCGATGTTCAGCTCAATGTGCTTACCTATGCGAACTCCATCGACATGATCGAATCCGAGCTGGGAAAGCGCATGATGCGCCGCCTTTCCGTGCGGATCAAGAATGGATTGCCTGAGAGTTACGTTTATTCTGGCTTTATACATCGCCTTCAGCTATTGCAGACCGGTTTGGTGAAGTAGGGAAGGTACACCCGGAAGCACGACGAGATTCGTGAAAAGACCGGTGATCTCTAGCGATCCGCGTACAGATCGGGATCGGAGGCGAGCACTGCACGGATAAATCGATAAATCGCGCGCCCAACTCCGATCGTGAGATACGCAAAGAGGATCAGAATGAGCCCCAGTTCTTTGAAGACAGCCATTAGCGCAACTGCAAGGCCATAAAGGATCGCCTTCAGTGGATGCGTCCTCATGTACCGAGCCGACGGTTTCGGAATGGTATCAAAAGCGATATTTGTTAGCATCAGTCCTGACAAGATGACAACGACCGGGATTAAAAGCGGAAGGCGCCCCGGTTCGATTGGCGCCAGGAACCCTACGTTTTCCGCATTCAAAATGATCGCGATAATTGCCGCTGCCATTCCGGGAATGGGAAGTCCTTCGAAGTGTTCAGACCTCTCACCGGCATACGTAACGTTGTACTTCGCAAGTCTAACTGCTCCGCAAATTGCGGGTAGCGATGCTACGATCACCCCGGGAGTACCATAGGACGACAGGCCAAAAACGTAGATTAGAAAAGCTGGTGCAACACCGAACGAAACGATGTCTGCCAGCGAGTCAAGTTCAATTCCGAAAAGACTGGAGCCATCTGTGATGCGCGCCATCATCCCATCCAGGATGTCAAAGAAACCTGCCAGGATGATGAGCCACGCAGCATACTCGAACCGGGATTCCATCGCCTGCGTCAGCGATAGAAAGCCGGAAAAGAGATTCATCAACGTGAAGAATGAGGGCACAGCGGCTCTCGGGATCTGCCGCCTGCCTCTAGGTCCTTTCGCCTCGCGATACGCAACGAGACGTTGCCTGAAGCGTCGCTGCTTCAGACCCGGATGTAATCTTCTTTTTGCAGGTTTTCGCATAACCCGTCTGGGTCTTACGGAATAAATGGTCTGTGGTGATCAGAGGTATCCAAGAATAGTCTCGCCCCCTCGGACCTTGTCTCCTACAGAGATTTCAAAAGTGGCCGTCTCAGGGACGATAATATCCATTCGTGATCCAAATTTAACGATTCCGAACCGATCTCCGGCGCTGACACGATCACCTTCGGAAACGTGATATACCACGCGCCTTGCCACAGCCCCCGCAATTTGCTTGAACAGCACCTTCGCACCGCTCGGGTGAATGAGACCAATTTCAGATCGCTCGTTGAGCTCGCTGGCTTTGGGATGCCAGGCTACGAGATAGTCGCCGGATACATAGTTGACGAATTCAATCACGCCATTGGCAGGAATTCGATTCACGTGAACGTTTAGAGGCGACAAGAAAATGGTTACCCGTTTCGCATGCGCCTCAAGAAAAAGAGTTTCGTCGAGCTCGTCAATCTTAATCACCTTCCCGTCGGCAGGAGACAGTAAAACGTTTTCGTCGTCTGTTGGGGGCGTTCGCTTCGGATCGCGAAAGAAGTAAAGCGTAAATGCGACGACAAAAACTCCGATAGTCCCCGGCAACAGTGCCCAGTTGCCTCCAATAACAAAGGCGACAGCCAAAAAAAGGACGCCCAGTACAACTGAACCGATAATGAGGGCGTACCCTTCCCTTGCAAACATGGCGGGCGCGATAAGTTGAAAAGTAGGAAATGCAGATTTGAAACTCCAAAATAGCTGTTTCGTTGCAGAGCCGCATTCTGCTTGTACTCCACCTGCAAGACCTGACATGAGATCTGTCTCGATACATACCCTGGGGTGCAAACTCAATTTTGCCGAGTCCGGCACATTGAAGAAGCAGTTTCAAAATCGCCAATATGACGTTGTTCCCTTCGGTGCGCCTTCGGACGTAACGGTGATCAACACCTGTACGGTTACCGAAGAAGCCGATCGGAAATGTAGACAAGTTGTACGCCGGGCGATTCGGTCCAACCCGGAAACGTTCGTCGTGGTAACGGGATGTTATGCACAGTTGCAGCCGGAAGAGATAGCCGCGATTCCAGGAGTGGACGCGGTATTGGGGGCGAACGAAAAGCTTCAGCTGTTCAACTACATTGACGCATTTAAAAAGACGGAGAAGACACAGGTCTCTGTTTCATGTGTTGATGACGTCAATGCGTTCGGCCCCGCCTACGCGTCCGGCGATCGAACCCGCGCTTTCCTAAAGGTGCAGGATGGATGCGACTACGTGTGTTCATTCTGCACGATTCCCTTTGCTCGCGGGAAAAGCAGATCGGCTGCAATCGACGACATCGTCGGACAAGCCCACGAAATTGGAGATGCTGGATGCAAAGAAATCGTGATCAGTGGCGTCAACATCGGTTTGTTCGGACGGGACACCGAAGAAAGGCTCATGGATTTGATTGCCGCACTCGATGAAGTGGAAAGCATCGAACGCTTCCGAATCTCTTCCATTGAGCCCAATCTTCTCACCGACGACATCATTGGTTTTGTGGCAGGGTCGCGTCGATTTATGCCACACTTCCATATGCCGCTGCAAAGCGGTGACGACGAGATCCTCGGAAAAATGAAGAGGCGATACCGGAGTGACCGGTACCGGGATCGGGTGTTGAAAATAAAGGGGGTCATGCCTCACGCCTGTATTGGAGTAGACGTGATCGTCGGGTTTCCAGGAGAAACAGATGCTCATTTTCGGCGCACGCAGGATTTTTTGACGGACCTACCCGTCTCGTATTTGCACGTCTTTTCGTATTCGGAACGGCCGCTTTCGTCTGCATCTTCTGTTGTTACCGGATTCTCAGTACCCAAATCGGAGCGCAGTCGTCGAAATAACGTGTTACGACTGCTTTCGGAAAGAAAAAGAACAGCGTTTTACGTCGATAATCTGGGTACGAATCGAACCGTTCTCTGGGAGCACTCTGACAAGAAGGGCTATCAATTGGGATTCACCGATAACTATATCCGTGTCGAACGTGCCTCAGATGGAGTTTTGAACGAACTACTTGAAATGGTCTTCTTGGATAGCGTTTCTACGAGTGGAAATGTCCAGATTGGTGAGCCAGAATTCGTCACTCTCATCTGAAACTTCCTGGAATCGCTTCAATACGACCGTCCACTTCGAATTGCATTGATAAATTCCCCTCCATCCTCGACATTTTGGGGGTAAATAAATCATCGGAAATGGGTCATGGAGGGAGAACATGATACTGTCAAACCCAGTTTTGCGCCTGTTAACAGGCATATTCGCCTTACTATTGGTAGTGACCGTCGCAGGGTGTGAGCTTTTCGGCGAAGATTCAACGGAGCTAGACGAGCTGTCCAGTCAGCGCAGGATCTGGCAGAATTATAATAGCGGCACGTATTCGTTCGTGCTAACCCGAAGCTGCTTCTGCGTCTATGCCGGCGAGTTCCAACTTTTCGTTAAGGACAACGAATTGACCAATATCATTCCACCGTGGGATGATCTGGAGGGTGTTCCGAAGGAAGACTGGAATCTCTTCCCCACGATCGACGGCCTGTTCGATCTGATCCAGGAAGCTTATTCGGGAAAGGCGGATCGAATCTCGGTTGATTATTCCGAGCATGGATATCCGGCCACAGCCGACATCGATTACATCGAAAATGCGATTGACGACGAACTCTTCCTGGGCGTCGATGATCTGTTGATGGCGTTGGATTAGGGGTTACCTGGACAGGTACAGGTTACGCAATTACTCGGCCCTACGGTCGGTGATTACGCACATCAAAGCCGCAATTACCTAGATAGGTACAGGTTACGCAATTCATACGGGCGTCTGAAATGCTCGTCTGTAAGCTCGTCGATGAAGGCGATGGCCTCGCCGGTCGATTTCATCTCCGGCCCAAGTTCTTTGGGCACCTCTGGAAATTTATCCCAGGAGAACACGGGTTCCTTGATGGCATAGCCAATCAGTGTAGATTCCAGCTCTCCCCTTTCGCGAAACTCAGCGATCTTCTGGCCGAGCGTCACTCTCGTGGCAATGTTTGCGACCGGAACTCCGGTAGCCTTGGCAACGAACGGCACCGTTCGCGAGGCCCGAGGATTCGCCTCAATCACATAGACGATTTCATCTTTGGTGACGAGCTGTACGTTAACCAGCCCTATCACGTCCAGCCGATCTGCGATCTCGATGACGTAGCGTCTTACCGAGTTCAAAACAACTTCGGACAGAGAATACGGAGGAAGGACAGCGGTCGAGTCACCTGAGTGGACGCCGGCCGGTTCTATGTGCTGCATAATGCCCGCAATCCAGACTTCATCTCCGTCTCGGACCGCATCCACTTCCAGTTCGATTCCATCTTCAAGAAATAGGTCGAGAAGAACCGAATTGTCCGGCATCTGCTTCCATATTTCTATCAAACAGCTTTCAACTTCCTCCTTGTTGATCGCAATACGCATGCCTTGACCACCGAGAACGTAGCTGGGGCGAACAAGGACAGGATACCCGATTCTTTCGGCTGCTTCGACCGCCTGAGGCACCGAAGTAGCCATTCCGTACGGTGGAAACGGAATTTCAAGCTCTTTGAGGATTTCGGAGAATCGGCCCCGATCTTCCGCAAGGTCCATATTTTCGGCCGATGTACCTATGATCGGAATGCCGATTGCTTCAATCTGCCGAGACAGTTTCAGCGCCGTCTGGCCGCCGAGCTGTACAATGACACCTATGGGTTGCTCGTGCTCGATGACGTCCTGGACCTTTTCCCAAAAAACGGGCTCGAAATACAGCTTGTCCGCAACGTCAAAATCTGTTGAGACCGTTTCAGGATTGCAATTGATCATGATGGTCTCATAGCCCATCTCTTTCGCCGCCAAAACACCATGCACGCACGAGTAATCAAACTCGATGCCCTGCCCAATTCGATTCGGACCACTTCCGAGTATGACCACTTTTTCCTTTTCCGAGACCTCACTTTCGCAGGAAGTTTCGTAAGACGAATAGAAGTACGGGGTCTGGGCCGGAAATTCGCCTGCACATGTGTCCACCAACTGAAACGATGGTTTGACTCCCAGTTCCAGTCGCTTCGTGCGAACCCTGTCCTCCGTGACGTCTTCCATCACCAGGTACGCGATCTGCTTGTCTGAAAATCCGTAGCGCTTGATCAGACGCATAAAGTCAGACTCCATTCGCTCCAAAGACTGCATACGAATTTCAGCTTCGACCTGTACGAGCTCCTGGATCTGGTGTAAAAACCATGGGTCGGTCTTGGAAATGTCAGCCACTTCTTCAACCGAGGCGCCCAGCTTGAAGGCATTTCGAATCTGCAGCGTACGGTCCCAGTAAGGTTTTTTCAGGCGGTCCCGAACTTCTCCACGTGGCGATTCATCCCGATCGGCACCCAATCCGGCGTATCCGTTCTCGAGGCTCTGCCAGGCTTTCTGCAGACTTTCCGGGAAACTGCGTCCGATGGCCATCACTTCGCCGACGGCCTTCATCTGGGTCGTCAACTCCTCATCGACTCCCTCAAACTTCTCGAAGTTGAATCGAGGAATCTTCGTGACCACGTAATCGATAGCCGGTTCGAAGCAGGCAGACGTCGTGCCGGTTACGTCATTGGGGAGTTCGTCGAGCGTGTATCCAACGGCCAGTCTCGCCGCTACTTTTGCAATCGGATAGCCCGTCGCCTTCGACGCCAGGGCTGACGAACGGGAAACGCGTGGGTTGATTTCTATAGCAATCATGCGACCCGTGGCTGGATCCACGGCAAACTGGACGTTACAACCTCCGGCAAATGTGCCTATGGATCGCATCATTTTGATGGCGGCATCACGCATGACTTGAAACTGCTTGTCCGTGAGCGTTTGAGCCGGCACCACAGTAACTGAGTCGCCCGTGTGAACCCCCATCGGATCCACGTTCTCGATGGAGCAAATAATGATGACATTGTCGTTGGAATCGCGAAGCAGTTCCAGCTCAAATTCCTTCCATCCGAAAACGCACTCTTCAACCAGAATCTCGTGTACCGGGGAAAGTTCAAGACCACGCATCACTTTTCTATCGAACTGGTCCGGTTCCCAGACAATTCCACCACCGCTACCGCCGAGCGTAAACGATGGACGTATCACGACCGGAAGCCCGCCCAACTCCTGCGTAATTTCTTTGGCCTCAAGTAGACTTTTTGCCACGCTGCTGCGGGCCTGATCGATACCGATCGATTCCATCAAATCACGAAACTGTTGACGGTTTTCAGTGATGTGAATCGCGTCAATGTCAACACCGATCACCTGAATTCCTTTCTCTGCCCAGTATCCTTCCTGATGAAGTTGATCGGCCAGATTGAGCGCTGTCTGGCCACCCATGGTCGGAAGAACCGCGTCCGGCATTTCTTCCGCCACAATTTGCTTGATGGACTCAGGCGTCAGATCTCTCAAATAAATCTTATCGGCAGTAACCGGATCTGTCATTATCGTGGCCGGATTCGAGTTGACCAGGACTACCTCGTATCCTTCCGCACGCAAGGATCTGGAGGCCTGGCTTCCCGAATAATCGAATTCGCACGCCTGTCCAATAATGATCGGCCCAGAGCCGATCAGGAGAATCTTCTTAATGTCTGTGCGTTTTGGCATGAAGGGACTACAAATTGATAGGCCTGCTATTTGGCGGAAACGGCCGACGGCCAACTTTCAACCAGAGCGCCCGGTGACGTGATTTCAGAAAGAAATTGTTGGAAGAGGTAGTGACTGTCATGCGGCCCTGGCGACGCTTCCGGGTGATACTGAACCGAAAAGGCGCGACACGTTTTGAACGCAAGGCCTTCGACCGACCCATCGTTCAGATTGACATGCGTCATCTCTGCTACGTCTGGCTGAACGGAATCGATGTCTACGGCAAAACCATGATTCTGAGTCGAGACTTCCACGCGTGACGTTTTGAGATTTTTGACGGGATGGTTAGCTCCTCGATGGCCCACGAACATTTTGTATACTTCGAGTCCGGCCGCGAGCGACATCAACTGATGTCCGAGGCAGATTCCAAAGAGCGGAATATCGAGCGTCATGGCTTCTCTTACGGTTTCAATCGAATCCGGCATTGACCTTGGATCGCCGGGGCCGTTTGAGAAGAAGATGCCATCCGGATTCCAGTCAAGAATTTCGCTTAGTGCTGTCGAGGCTGGAAAAACGCGAACGAGGCAGTCTTTGGCCGCAAAGGATCTGAGGATGTTCAGCTTCACCCCAAAGTCGAAAACCGCTATTCTCGGGCCATCTCCCTCTGAGAAATTGTATGCACTCTCTGTCGTAACGGCAGACGCCAGTTCCAGCCCCTCCATGGAAGGCCAACCCCGGGCTTTTTCGACCAGCGATTCGTCATTCAGATCGGTTGACGAAATAACCGCGTTCATCACGCCTTGCGCTCGAATATGACGTACGAGTGTTCGCGTATCCACATTTGAGATACCTACAACCCCGTGTGATCGCATGAAGGAGTCAAGAGAAGCGTTGGCCATTTGATTCGAGTACTGATACGAAAACGCTCGAACCACAAGTCCCGCGATCTTGGGCTCGAGAGCCTCCATATCGGCGTCCGCTGTCCCATAATTTCCAATATGCGGATACGTCATCATCATGATTTGGCCGTGATAAGACGGATCCGTCATGATCTCCTGATAACCCGTCATGCTCGTGTTAAAGCACAATTCCCCTCCAATCTCGCCCCTTTTACCAATCGCCACACCGGTCACGACCGTTCCATCAGCAAGGGCAATCTTGCACGTATCTCTATAATTATCAAGTACTTGTCCTAACTTCATAATCCAAATCGAACTGCGCTAAATCTTTTCGCTACGTCCGCAAATGCTGTACCGTAACGGCAAAAAAAAACCTCCCCAGGAACCCTGAGAAGGTCTCCAAAGCCTATTTAAGGCCACCTTGGAATACGGTTGGAGAGCAAAAAACGAGCAAGCGTGTGTACCGGCCTTTTCCGGTGCAAAATTAGGTGTTTGAAACTGCGCTCAGAGGCCTGTTGTTCAGAATTGGTTTGCAATGCTCAGAATTGCCGAGAGTTATTCAGAATGCCCGCAGAACAGAACCAGTGATTAATTGTGTGATGAAAATACGGTCGACTCGTTCCATTGACAACAACAGAGTAAGGAGGAATGTGATTTCCCCGTGGCGATTTGAATTCTTCGACAGATTCTCAAATAAGCGCCGTCCAGAAATGTTCAAAAACGCTCAGAATACTTCAGAAGCAGGCAGAACCGTTCAGAAACGTTTTTGAATCCCTTACGGTGGACAGTCGTTTATATGTGCCAATCTGTATTGTCGATGTACGAGTGAGAGCCGCGATTCTTCAAGGCGGTGGAAATTGGACCTACGAGCTAAAAATAGAAAAAGGGCCCAGGAATACCAGCGTCGTGCTTTAGCAAGCACGGTCGTAAGCCTCTTTACTATTCTTGCATGCTTTCGCTGGTGGCCCCTACCGGGTGTAGATCGACCTGCCGACATCAATTATGATGTTAGAGGGCAGGAGATCATCACGATGGAGGAAATCGTACAAACCAGACAGGAAAAGAAGAAGCCCCCACCACCGGCGCCCGTTCCGCCCGTGGTCGTGCCCAATGACGTGATTCTTGATGATATCGTATTGGATTTTCCTGACGATTTTTTGGCCATCGAGGATACAGGAGAGGACGTTGAAGAAACGGATGGCGTAACCGTCGGAACCGATTTGTCATTTCGGGCGGACAGCGGGCCTCGACCTGTTCGAATCGTTCAGCCCGAGTACACACGTGAGGCTCGACGCCGAAATATTCGCGCGGAAGTTGTTATTGAGGTCTTGGTAGACGAGCGTGGCAGTGTGTCTGAAATAAAAATCGTTCAACGGTATCTTCTGAACAAGGATGCTACGGAAAGAGAAGCCGTTGCGAGTGTCGGGTATGGTCTGGAAGAAGCCGCCAAAGCTGCAGCATCCCAGTACGTGTTTCGGCCCGCCCGCGAAGGAGGAATAGCCGTTCGGAGTTACACGACACTTACGTTTTCCTTCGGCGTGTAACGCGTACGACTCAAACTCCGAATTACATTAGGCTCTGGCAAGCATTTCGGCGGCCACCTTTCCTGCAAAAACTCCTGCTGCTTCAATGCCCAGAGTGAGGAGCGCTGACATGAATGACGCAGCCAGAAGAGCATACACTGTCAACAGCAGGCACAGCACGGCGAGAACGATTTGAATTTTCTGCCATCAATGGCTGACGCATCCCCGTTCTGAGCCGCTGCGTTATGGAGGCTGAGTTGGTCACAGCGAGTATCGACGAATACAGGGCACGAGAGATCGGATTCAGACTTTATTGGAGTGAAGCACTACACTGTGAGTTCGCGATGCAACGTCCGGAGCACGCCTAGAAATCGGCTCGATGCGTCACACCCAGCGTAAGCCCGAGATTATTGTCCGGAAGAAGGTCTCCCCAGTCGTAGGCCACCCGCAGTATTCCGTCCAAGTTATACTGCGACGAAATTCGGCTTCTTAGATCGAGCAAGATCGAAACCTGATCTCGACGCTCGAGAGGTAAATCAGTCTCAACGTGTCTTAGTGTTTCAAGGTCGAAATAGTCGTGCACGCCGTAATTCCGACTATATGTAATCAGCGCGGTATATCTCACCCTTCCTGCGAACATTCCTTCTATCCCCACATGTTGAGCCACCAGAATGTTATTTATCACACCACCGAATCCTTCCGCTGTAAGGGCCAGTGGGAGTCCCAGGGCCCGACCGCGATGGGTCCATCCACTGGCGTAGAGGACGTGATTGTAATAGTTGTCCGTTCCTCTGCGCTCAAACGACCTGGAACCCTGCTGTTTCGTGTACACGTGTTCCCAGAGTACACTCCGAATGCCGGCCGGTCGATTTTCAAATTCAAGAGCAATTCCCCAGATTCCGTCCCGCCAACTCCTCAGACGAAGGGAAACCGTGTCTTCGAGATAGAACTGGTGATACATCGATAGCTTCACGGCTGGGATGAAGAAGAACTCGAAGCTCCCATCGTAGGCGCCCAATGCATTTCCCAGAACATTGGTGGTCTCGCTCTCAACGACCGTGCTCGAATCCGCTGGTCGCGCAAAAAATACGCGTAGAAAATCGTTGAACCCGGACGGCAATTCCCCGATTTCCGGATCCATATGTGTTCCGCCCCAATTGTTGAAATGGGTTAATCCAAAATTGAAACGGACCGGGAGTTCACTACTCCCAAACCTTAAGAACAGATACTTCTCGTGGACGAATGCATTCTTGACGACTCGATTCCCCGACATCCAACCGTTTGCCAGACCTCCTCTGAATCCTACGAAGCCTTTCGTCCCTGGAACGTCCACGAAATCCGGCATCGATATGCTGATTTTCGTAATGGGCGCAGCATTCCGGCTGAGGGTCATTGAGCCAATAGATAGACGAGGATGAACCAGCCCGATTCGCTCTTCCGTCCGACCGGCTCGAAGACGGATGGCGCCCAAACTCAGTTCGCCGTAGAGCTGTTGAAGAAATAGACTGGCGCTTTTCCCGCTCCGTGCGACTGCGTCAAATCCGATTCTGTAGGCCAGGCCGTCGGTTTCACCGCCGCGTACTGTAGATGCCAGGCGTGCCGATGCGTTCGACCCTTCGGGGTCCTGAACGCCATACTGATTGGCCGTGAGCCAGAAGGGTAAGACGTCTTCACTTGAGCCCGAAACAAATGCCTCTGCCACAAACGATCCAGGAGCCCGTTGAGCTCTCGATACGTGAGTCGAGAATCCGATGATGAATAGATAGAACAGTAGAGATTTTTTACAAGACATACCCGCACGAATAGCAACCTGCCAAGATTCCGACCGAGTAAAGTAAGAAGATTTGAGCCGGATCAAGTACTCGGTTCCAAATGGGTTCTCAATTTCGAAAACGACCTGATACGTGGAGACCGCTTGATGTTACTGGCTGCGGCGATAGTCGATGTCGTTCAATCGGACAGTGCATACATTTCTGCAATTCTAACTCTCATTTTAAAATGATAGCTCCGGGGTAGGACGATCCACTTCCGCCAACCATGTTTCTAGAAACGCGACCCCACGGAAAAACGAATGACCTCGAACCCCAACCCAGCGAATCTGTTTGACGATTTCCTCAAAGAAGAGATCGAGCAGTCGATCGCTAGTCGCCTTGAGCAACAAGTGGCTCGTTATCCGCAGCGGATTGGGATCTGTTCGCGGGAGCATGGACTCACCTATAAGGATCTGAATGAGTTCTCCAATCGAATCGCGCGGACGATCGTCGCGCGAAGAGGTACGACCCCAGAGCCCGTCGCTGTGCTCTTCCATCAGGGACGGATTATAATGCTATTCGCAGATCTCTTGAGCACGGATTCTCAGTCCGCTCGACGGTGTAGAATTTGACACGATCCGGAAAAATCTTCACATTGTATCGGCTACAAGACGAACTCGCGATTTGATTGTGCAGCGATTTAAATTTGAGACATCGGAACGACAGGCTTAGTCGATCAGTGATAGCTCGAATCGCTTTTCTGGCCGTACTTCTCCCCGGGGTGCGGCTCTTTTTGTGTTTGAATAAACGTGAAATGATTGAGATATATTCATCGATCAGGTGCATACAATACTCCGAATGGAATATCCTATGTTCAATGCTAGTGAATCACAGTCAGTGATTTTGTCGCCGTCAATCGGCCGATAGAAATCCGGTAGAAGTAAACGCCGCTCGGGAGACTTGAAACATCTATCTCCTCAGTGTACTCACCGGGCGATTTCAAGGCGACAAGTTCGCTTCTGATCTCCCTACCCATTACATCGAACAGAACGATCCCAACTGGTGCTGAGTCCGTTACGGTGTAGTCTAGGTAAGCCAGTTGTTCTGCAGGATTAGGGTATGCCGGTTGAAACGCAGTGAAGGATGGTATCTCAGGAATTTCTTTCGGTTGGGGATTTTCGATAATTGGCAAAAAAGATCCTCGTTGGGCGATATAGACTGCTCCTGTTTCGTCCAAGACGTAATTATCACAGGTTTCTCCGACAAATTTATCCCGGATTGATGCGCTGAAAATTGCAAATTTATCCGTGAGCACAATCGATCCGCCAAAATCATCACCGTCGCTAATGCACGGCGCGTGTAATCTTTTGTAAAAAATCCAATTCCCTTCGTCCCGCCTATAAGAATAAACAATTCCTACCCAATCTTTGTTACCAGGGTGTTCAATCCGAGCTATAAACAACCAATTGTCTTGTACGGTGATGTTGAAGATGTATTGCCACCGATCGCCCGTGTCGGGAAGTGCGATTCGAGCGCTCACTTGTCCCCAGCCAGTGTCTTGCTTTTCAAATTCAATCGCTCGTCGTGTATCTGCGTTCGCAAGAACAATTTCATTCTCATCACAATCCATATATATTCCCCATCCTTCGCGGGATTCATAGTCGTATATCATCAACTTCTGGCCTAAAATCCATTCCCCACCTTCCAGCTCGTAGATATACAGGGCGCCGCGCTGAAAGGTGAACTCGCTATCGTACGGTGCGCTCACGACAAGTGAGTTGTTAAGGGCACACAATTGACTTCCGAAAGAACTTCCGGCATTCCATTCGACCGTACCCGCTAGCACCGAGTGATATTCCCAGTTGTCACCCTCTAGTTTGTATACAACGACCGCGTAGTCAAAGGGGATCGCCGCCTCGTCGGGTCCTAGCGATCGTGCAGTTACGAAGGCCCAGTCACCGGTGATCTTTACTTCTCGGCCGAAGCTCCTTCTCCCGATCGGAAGCGGAGCGTACAACTTATCCCGTTCAATAAATTGTCCGTCGATTAATTGATAGTGATAGACCGTGTCGATTCTGGTTGATGTGATGAGCACATTGTTGTCATCTGTCGCGAGAACGTTTCCAAATGCGCCAAATTTGCGCCCGAAGTCAGGTAAAATCTTTTCGCGTAGCGTGAAGCTGGTATCATCGAATTCATACACCATGACTGATCCGGCGTATGGAGCGCGAGTTGGATCTCCGCCATTTGAAATGAGGATGTAATCTTCTACTGTTGCGACAGCACTTCCAAATCCGCCCTCTCTAATCAAATCATCGGGGGCTATTTCTATCCAGTCCTGTGCTTTGACGACAGATGCTAGTGAACCAATCACGACGAACGGGGCTATGGCTGCAATCAGACGACTCACCGCACCACCACCATCTTCTGTGTTTGGCTGAAGCCTCCAGCCGACAGGGTATAGAAAAAGACGCCGGTTGACAGGCTAGTGGCGTCGAAAGTCACAGCGTGTTCGCCACCTGGCTTGAATCCGGCATCAAGCAATCGTACTCGTTTACCGAGCAGATCGAAGACCTCAATTCGAATATCGGTTGGCTGAGGCAACGAGTAGGAAATTGTGGTGGATGGATTGAAGGGGTTGGGATAGGCAGCACGAAGGTCAATGATGGCTGAACCGAACTTTTCATCCTCAACAGAGATCACGGATATATCACCAACAGTCTGGTATACGCTTCCTCCGTGGGTGCCGGCAAGGATTCTTGCCGTTTGAGAATCCCAAGTGAGGGAGTGCACATCTAG
>BTQE01000066.1:0-16838 GCA_036985715.1 Rhodothermia bacterium | reverse complement strand
GTTTAACGAAAAGAGATAAATCAGGTGAGAGAATTGAATGCCGTATCAATATTATTTATTTTTTTTTTTTTTTTCAAGCAGAAGACGGCATACGAGATTCTTACACCGTAGGGGCCGCCAAAAGCATGTCCGGGTACCAGGGCTACATTGAATTCATCCAGAACGTAGAAACACATCTGCTCGCTGTTCTCAATTACGTTTCCAGACGGTGTCGTCCTGCCGTAAAAAGCCGAGATGTCCGGAAAAACATAAAATGCACCTTCCGGCTTGGGACACCTGACTTCCTGACGAGCTTCGAGGGCTCCGAGAACGAAGTCCCGCCTTTCACGGAAGGCGGAGACCATTTCCATAATCGGACCGCGATCCATTTCAAGGGCGGCAATTCCGGCCTTTTGTGAGATGCTACATGGTGCCGACGTAAACTGACTCTGAAGCTTAGCTACTTCACCGACGATTTGACTCTCGGCAGCCATATAACCCAGCCTCCATCCAGTCATGGCATATGATTTAGAGAACCCATTGATCGTGATGGTCCTCTGTTTCATGCCCGGAATTGACCCGAACGACAGGTGCTCAGCGTCATAGATGATCTGCTCATAAATCTCATCAGAAATGACATAGACTTTGGGGCAACGCTCCAACACGTCCGCAAGCGCTCTCAATTCGTCTGGGCTATAAACGCTTCCCGTAGGATTTGAGGGAGAGCAAAGAATTAGCGCACGGGTTTTTTCGGTGATCCGTGTTTCCAACTCGGGGGCGGTAATCCGGTAATCTGACTCTACCGTAGTGGGAATGGGAATCGGTTGTCCACCAGCAAAACGAACCTGCTCGGGATAGCTCACCCAATATGGAGCGGGGATCAGAATCTCATCCCCGGGCCCACAGATGACGGATAATACCTGGGCGATCGATTGTTTGGCGCCATTCGTGCACAGAATTTCATCCGGCGAATACTCGATCCCATTCACACGGGACAGCTTTTCGCAGATCGCTTCCCTGAGGGCAAGCATTCCCCGGTTCTCGGTGTAGTGCGTGAAACCTTCCCGAATCGCCAAAATAGCGGCTTCAGCAATCGGTGTCGGCGTATCGAAATCCGGCTCTCCAGCGCTAAGACCGATAACGGGATAGCCCTCTCGTATGCGTGCTTTTGCACGGGCCGTCATCGAGAATGTCGCGGACGGCTGCATACTGGCGACACGCGGATTGACTTCAAGATCCATAAAAAGTGTTTCCATCTTATTTCAGACCTAAATCCATCGCGCGCGATAAAACAATTGACGAATCTATGACTGCTTCTCTACGATTTCTTCTCTACGGTCGCTTCGCCCGCAGAGCTTTCAGGACCGCTGGTGGGACAAAAGACGATACGTCTCCATTCCAGTTATGAATTTCCCTCACAATGGATGCGCTGATTAGTGCGTGCTCCTCTGAGGTCATTAAGAATACGGTTTCCAAATCCGGACTGAGCCGACGATTGGCGAAAGCCATCCGAAACTCGAAATCGAAATCTGAAACCTGACGAAGGCCTCGAACCAAGACGCCTGCGCCAGTACTCCTGGCATGATCAACCAGCAATCCCTCAAACGGGACGACGGAAACATTCGATAAATGCTCCGTGCACTCGCCGATCAAGTGACATCGTTCATCGGAAGAAAATAATGTTTCCTTGCTCGTCTTAACGGCTACGGTCACTTGAACACGATTGAAAATCCGGCTCGCCCTCTCCACGATATCCAGGTGACCGAGTGTAAACGGATTAAATGACCCGGGATATAAGGCAAGGCGTCTATCCATGGAATCACTCATCATTCACGTGGTATTCGAAGATAGAAAGATGGGTCCGTCCATACGATTTCGTCATGCTCAAGTCCGCATCATTTGAAAATTCAATCCTCTTGTCATGTTCGAGCACAAACAGACCGTCCGATTGAAGATGACGACCGGTGAATTTGGGTATTTCTGAAATGGTTTCCAGGCCATACGGTGGATCTGCCAATATAAGATCAAAGCGATTTCGATTGTGCTGTTCTAAAAACGTTCGCACATCCATACGAAGAAAGGTACATCGATCTGATACATCCAGAGATTCTGCGTTGTCCCTGGCACACGCCAAAACAAGTGGATGAGAATCGACAAAGGTGACCGCTTCCGCTCCGCGGCTTACGGCCTCCAGTCCTAATGCACCGGTACCCGAAAACATATCCAGAACGCGGGCGCCGTCAAGATCCATTCTCGAAGCGATAACATTGAACATGGCCTCTCGTACCCGATTACTGGTTGGCCGGATCAAATTCCCCTTGGGAACCGTCAGCCTCATCCGTCTGAATTCGCCTGATATAATTCGTATGCTGGCCAAGTTTTTGAACCCGAAAATGCTAGAACCCCATCGCCTAATTACAACGCTGCCCCAAGACAGATCACAAACGATTCAAACTGAAATTCACTGTCGAATTGATCTGTTTCCAGGTCGACAATAGAAATGGGATTCAGAACGGAGATATTCTCGAAGAAAATTGAAGTGAGAGTCTCCTGTTGTTCACGACTCGCCCCCGACCCGTAGACACGAACACGAACATCGTCTTCCCGCACTACACCCGAAAGCTCCAGGAAATGGAGCGCAAAATAGGCGACATCCCCACTTTCGGTTTCCGATCTGATCTGAGACGAAATCCATTCACTACCTCGTGTAACCATGAACTCCGCATATGAAGGATAGAGTCCAACGGAAAGCTGATAGCCATCGAAATCGTTTTTAGAGGCCGTTTCACGGACGACGGCCAGCAAGGCTTCCGTAGAAGAAATAATGTCAGGTGATGCGTCGGGTATTCTTGAAGTCACCTCGTGCAAACGCTTTTTAACGGGGCCGGATATCTCAGATACGAGAAGAGACTCCATATCCGGCGCGTGCGCAGAATCTGACGTTGGGCTCAGCGGTCGACCTTGCATGACGTGTCTGTCTTCCTCAACCCAGACTTCATCGTGCATAAGGGCGGACTCGAAAGCCACATTTTCCCGGATCGATTCTTCATTCGCTCCAGAAAATCTCAGCGACTGTAATACTCTCGCTGCCTGAGGATGAATCGCTATCCGAATTCGGGTTGCCGTCGTCCCGAGAAAAATCTCCGACAGCGCATCCGTGACGACATCCAGATACTTTTGCGTGCCGAGCTCAAAAAGAACCTCGGACACGTCAAATTCGAAGTCACAATCACCAAGTCTTAGAAGTCGATGCTGCGCGCCGTACTGCTCTACCTCGGAATACCGCATGGTTGTCCCCGAGAATTCTATACCAGCCGTCGCAGATGCTTGCATACATCTTCTCCGATGATTGTTGGGCACGAAGCCTGTACCCGCTACGAACCCCCGTCGAGCAATCTACTCCCAGCTAGCAGCGTTCAAATGCGTGATGTCGCCGTCCAATGAGCCGATAAAATCGTCGGAGTCGGGATCAGAGAGCAAATATGTACTCGTCCTCGATGTATCGTTTGTAGCCAGTTCAAATCGGTTGCCCGTTCGAGGAGAATATGGAAGTGAATCGACTTGAAAACCAACGCCGAACAGACTATCGGTGCTCGCTGCAAGAGCAGAATCTGCACGAAACCACATCACCAATGAATCCAGCGATGTGACAAATCTTCCGTTTCGACGTTCGTACAGGATCAACGCCTGACGAACCTGGTCCATGCGCGCCCTGGTCTCCTCGGTGACTTCCTTTTGACGTTTCACGACGGCGAATGGAGTTACAATCGAGTCGTAAAGAAAGTAGGCAAGAACGATGATTAGAATGGCTAGAACGACCTGGATGGCCGACTGCATTCCGCGGCTGATAAACGCCATTTCGTGATTCGTTGGGAAGGTTTTACTAACTGAGACCTGGTGGGTCGATGCGCAATTTTACATCGGCCCCGAAAATAACCGCGCTCCGGGCTAAAAGCAATTTCGAGCATTTAAACTACGGTACGCGCTGCACAAAACATTCATGGGAGAATTGGGTTCTTCAGGATTCATTTCCCCTCTTTCGAGAGGACTACGAACCCGTTTCAGAGTTGCTTTCCAAACCGATGTTTAGTTGCCGAATTTGTTGATAAATATCGACCATGTCGCGACGCTACGAAATGCGCGAAGAGAGTCGTTTCCGGATCCTGTTAAGGTCGCGCTAGAATGCGAAAAGGCGGGAGCGGATGGAATCGTGTTCCATCTGCGTGAAGATCGGCGACATATTTCGAATCAGGATGTCGAGAACTTGAAAATTGAGACCCACACTAAACTCGACTTTGAGCTTTCCCTTGCTCCGGAAATCGTCACAATATGTTGTAGAACGGAGCCGCATTTGGCAACGCTGGTTCCCGAGCGGCGAGAGGAAGTCACGACCGAAGGAGGCCTTGATGTCGTGAGTCAAATCGAACGGGTTATGAATACCGTGAAGAGACTGTACGACTCCGGTATTGGGGAAGTCGCACTATTTCTCGACCCGTCTCTTGATCAGATGGACGCTGCAGCGGAATCAGGAGCGAACGCTATTGAACTCCATACCGGGGACTATGCGAACGCCAAAGGACGGGAAGCCCGGGGTTCCGTTCTCGATGCTCTGGCGGCTGCTGCCAATCGGGCCCACGAAAATGGTCTACACGTGCACGCTGGACATGGGCTCGACTATGAAAACTTACCGTTGTTTTTGGAGCGGGTTCCGCACGTTCGCGAAGTATCAATCGGTTTCGCCGTCATTGCGAGAAGCATCTTTGTGGGAACCGCCGGCGCTGTAAAAGAGATGCTATCCGTTGTAAAGGTGGACGAATGCTAATTTTTCTCGCTCGTGTGACCTCCTCTTCTATCTGATTTTGCGGACCTGAATATGAATGATGCCCATCGAAGTGGTTACGCGGCTCTGATCGGTAAGCCCAACGTCGGGAAGAGTACGCTGATCAATGCCCTTCTTGGTCAAAAAATTTCGATTGTCACCCGCAAACCTCAAACGACGAGGTACCGCGTTCTTGGTATTCTTTCTGAGGACGACTTTCAACTAATCCTCCTGGACACACCGGGTGTCATTCAGCCGAAGTACGGCTTACAGCGAGCCATGATGAAGAGTGTATCCGGAGCGGCTCAGGATGCAGATATATTGGTATTTATCGTCGACGCAACGCGAGAAAAAATCGATACCCATACGCTGGAAATACTAGCCGGAAAACCGACGATACTGGCCGTCAATAAATTGGACCTCGTTAGCCAGGATCAGCTGTTTCCACTGGTCCAATCCTACGCCGAGGAAGCCGAATTTGAAGAAGTCATCCCTATTTCAGCCCTAAAAGAAAAGAATTTGGATAGACTCGTAAATGCGGTCGTTGATCGTCTACCATCAGGTCCTCCTCTTTATCCCAAAGACGTGGTCAGCGAACACCCCGAGCGATTCTTTGTCGCAGAAATTATTCGCGAGAAGATTTTCCAGCAATTTCGACAAGAGATTCCTTATTCATGCCAGGTCAACGTCGTCTCTTTTGAAGAGAGAAAACAAGACAAGACACTTATTCATGCCGACATTGTCATCGAAAGAGAATCTCAAAAGGGCATTCTAATCGGCAGAAAGGGTGCGGCACTCAAGCGAATCGGAAGTGTGGCCCGGATCGATATCGAAGATTTCCTCGGCGAACCCGTCTTCTTAAAACTCTTTGTAAAGGTTCGAACAGACTGGAGAAATCGCAACGCTTTTTTGAAATCGTACGGCTACGACCCTGGATAGAGCGTTTCGAAAGAACCAGTCATTCTAGCCCATTTTCAGTGGCCGATCGTTAGTCGAGACCTAATCGACCAACTCGATCTGAAGGCCTTCCTCCAGTCGCACTTGCCACTCTTCCGTGAGTCCGGCCGACGAAAGTTGATATCGAGCAAACGTGTGTCGCGGTGGATACTCCCACCGCTGTCGCCGGAAAGCGGTTTCGCGGGCTCGACTGTCATGGACGGGCAGCAACCTCATCCTAACCACATCATCCTCAATTCGATACATTTGCTCAACGATTCTGTGGATGAACGTTTCAGGACTTGTTCTTGGGTCGGTCTCTGGCATCTTCAGGCGTATCGGGATCGACGCTTCGCGATCGGTTTTCCAACCCGGAGTCGAAAAAAAACTTGCGACACGATCAGCGATCATTTGTATGCAGTTTCGCTTGGCATCTCGAGAATAACCTGCGATGTGAGGAGAACAGATATCAACCAGGTCCTGCAAATTCTGATTGGGTCTCGGTTCCCCGTTCCAGACATCCACTGCCGAAGCACCCACCTTGCCCTCCCTTATTGAATCGATCAGGGCCGCTTCATCCACAACACCACCTCGAGATGTGTTAAGAACCCAGGCTCCATTTTTCATCCGTTCCAGTTCCGAACCTCCAATCAGGTTCTCGGTGGCGTCAGGTCCATCAGCTAGCCATGGCACGTGGAGCGAAACGATATCGCTCTGTTCCAGTAGCGTATTCAACGAGACAAATTGACTCCGCTCATCTTCCTCAGCTGCTAGGCGGGCTCGAGGTGGATCGTTGGCCAGTACATGCAAACCCAGAGCTGTGGCTCTCTTCGCGAGCCGACTTCCAATTTCTCCGCATCCGACAATACCGAGAGTCGATTCGAGGACGGGAGTACCGTTCAACTGTGACAGGTAGAAAAGTGCGGCCAGAACCCATTCAACAACCGACTCCGCATTGCACCCGGGCGCATGCGCCCACCCGATGCCGCGCTGATTTAAAAACTCATAATCGATGTGGTCGATTCCGGCCGTGGCGGATCCTACAAACCGAACTGCGGAGCCGGCCAGCAACGATTCATCGACGAACGTAACACTACGTACAATAAGTGCGTCAACATCAATTAGCGTCGAAGGTGTGATTTCGTGTCCTGGAATGAGATCCAACACTCCGAACGAAGAAAACATTTCTTCGACGAAGGGAATGTTGGCATCTGAAACTATTTTTATCAACATCTCACCAAACGCCTTCCATTACTGTACTTCAATTGAGATCTTAGAATCGGTGGGTCTGCCGGGATAAATAATCACCCGAGAATTTCTGGATTCGTTGAAAGTGGTACCGTCTTTGAAGTACCGGTGATCCAGGCTGTTGTGAGGGTATGAAGGTGAAATGAAGTCACGTTGAACCGGATGTGAATATTCAGGATACACGGCGTAAGTTGTTATATTTCAAATATTTACATGGCGTTTTATATCTGAAACTTCGCACCTCATGTATCGTTGGTTGCGGCCGTTCGGGCCTGTAAGCCTGATCCAGTTTTTGAATCGGTATCATGAATCTACTGAGACAAATCATGATCAAGACGTCAAACACGTTGCGCATCTCCGGCGCATTCGTTTTTTTCTTCGTATTCGTATCCGCATTCCGGATGGATCGTGTTCAGGCGCCAGCTCCAACGAGACTGGTACAGGATATGGATGTCGTATCTACAGACGTTCATCCGTTGAACACCCTCGCAAAATCTCTGAGCCGGTCTGCTTCTATTACCCAGCTACCGTTGGGAATGATCGATAGCGAAACCCTCTGGCTTGCTCGTGCCATCTTTTCTGAGACAAAACGACCGGACGAGCAAATTCTAGTAGCATGGGTTATCCGAAATCGGGTTGATACGGGTTTCCGTGGAAAGCGAACCTATCAGAGTGTGGTACTCGACCCTTTCCAGTTTAGTGCGTTTCGTTCCGGATCCGACGATCGAGCGTTTTACGAATCGCTCAATCATAATTCGCGCGTAAACGGTTGGCAGCGGGCGCTTCAGATTGCATACTACATCCGTCACTTGAATGACGATTATCGTCCCTTCTCTCGGGAGACGAGGCACTTTTACAGCGAACGTTCCATGGTCGATCGTGGGCAGCCGCCTTGGATCGGTGCAGACGCGCCCCTCGATATAACCTCCGTCATGGAGATAGATCAGCGTCGATTCCGTTTTTACGAAGGAATCTCGTAGCGCGCTATCACTGGATCAAGGAAAGAGCACTTCGCCAAGCGGGGTGCCCTTTTATAATGATTCCGACTTCTAGAGGATGACTCCAATGCGCAGCATGGCACTGTTCACGCGCTGCACCTCCGTTTTGACCTCAACCCCACCGATTTCGATTCGGTCCTTAAGAAGTCTTGTAATTCCGATTGCATATCGAAATTCCGGAAACAGACTGATGCCTGCGATATTGAGCGCCAGCCCAATTCCTATATTTCCTGTTACTAAAAGCGATTCCAAGTTCTTGTCGATAAAATCGACACCTGACGACGGTACGCTGAACACCGGGCCAAAGAGTAAATAGGGGTGAATCAGCGGAGTTGTCGTCAGATTCAGTCGGATATCGACTGGAAAATCGAGCATCGTTAAATCGAAGTTTTCTACTTCCTCTGCGATGTTCAGATCGCTCTCCGATTCAATATCACCCAGGTCTCTGTAGAAGGCGCCGAGCCTCAGACCGACGGATCCAAGCGACAGGTCGTAGAAAAGTCCGGCGTGATATCCACCCGCAGCCTCATACGTAGCCGTGAAGTTGCCCACATCCAGGTCGCTTACGCTTTCGTAGTTCAGACCTACCGCGACTCCGATTTGAGCACGCGAACGCTGCGTACCCGCAAGCAGAAAAACCAGGAAAAAAAGAGTAACAAACGAAGTTGAGAGTCTACACATGGTGTTCGTGTTTTCTATATGTATCGGATTTAGACCGCTGCAAATGAAATCAATCCTGTTTGATCTCAAAATGGCTCAATACGTGTCTGCATCTGCAACCTGAGACGGAATCATGAGTTGAGACGAACACACGATGACGGACCAACTGAAATGAAGATTGGAATAACCTGTTACCCCGTATATGGTGGAAGTGGTGTCGTTGCCACGGAATTGGGAAAAGCCCTTGCCTTGCGCGGTCATTCGGTTCACTTTATTGCGTATTCCATTCCCTTTCGCCTCGGACACATCCAGGAGAATGTCCTTTTCCACGAGGTTGAAGTTAACGCCTATCCTCTGTTCGAATACCCACCTTATACGCTTAATTTAACGTCCAAACTGGTCGACGTCGTCAAGCATGAGGAATTGGATATCCTTCACATGCACTACGCGATCCCGCACGCGACCAGCGCTGTGCTGGCAAAACAAATTCTTGCAGACTCGGGCATAAATATTCCGATCGTAACTACGCTTCACGGAACGGATATAACGATCGTGGGACGTGATCCTTCGTTTACCCCCGTGGTGAACTACTCGATCAATCAGTCAGATGGGGTCACGGCGGTTTCCGAGTTCCTGAAAAAGGAAACGCTCAGCAACTGCGACATTACTGCTGGAATAGAAGTCATTCCCAACTTCATCGACACGTCACGTTTCCGGCCCCTGATGAAGGATCACTTCAAGCGAGCGATCTGTCCTAACGGAGAGACGTTGCTCGTGCATGTTTCGAATTTCAGGCCCGTCAAACGTGCCACAGACGTGGTTGAAATATTTAGCCAGCTACTACAGGAGGGATACAGCGTAAAGCTCTTTCTTGTAGGAGATGGTCCAGATCGTGCGCCTACCGAACACCTGGCAAGAGAGTTGGGCGTTATTGACGATATCCGTTTCCTTGGAAAGCAGGAGCCAGTAGAGGAATTGCTCTCCATCGCAGACATTTTTTTGATGCCCTCTGGCTCTGAAACGTTTGGCCTCGCAGCTCTCGAAGCCATGTCATGTGGCGTTCCCGTTGTTGCGTCCGATATCGGTGGACTTCCCGAGTTGATCACCGACGGGGAGACGGGTTTGCTTTGCCCACTCGGCGATATTGACTCTTTTGCCGAAAAAACTCGGCTCCTCATTGAGGACGAAGAACTTCGTGTACGTATGTCACAGGCAGCGCGTCTAAGAGCGGTCGAGACATTCGAGACCAGTTTGATCGTACCTATATACGAAGCTTACTATGAACGCGTGATAAACAACGTGGCAGCGCAAGTATTGTCCGTCCAGAACGCCGGATCGAGCTTATAATTGACGATCGACTGAACGAATTCTTTTCCGTTCGTTCTTAGAGCCCGAAGTCATTCGATCCGGTCAGAAACGGATTGGTTTCGATTTCGTCGCCAATGGTGGTCTCAGGACCATGACCGGAGTAGACGGTAAAGGCGTTTCCAAGGGGCACGATTTTCTGAAAGATGGACTGCATCAACACCGGCAATGACCCCTGCCATAAATCCGTTCTCCCAATCGATCCGCGGAACAAGACGTCACCCACGATCACATATTTCTCTTCTTGATTGATGAAAGAAACAGAGCCGGGAGAATGACCGGGTGTGTGGACGACATCCAAATTCACGGTCCCGAAGGAAACCTGATCTCCGTCTGCAAGTGCGGCTCCGGGTGGATTCGGAGTTTCGAGCGGGAGGCCGATCATCTTGGCCTGCAAAGGGGCGTTTTCCAGAAGTGGTACATCGTCGACGTGAATACGCCAATCCAGTCCATACACGTCCGACAGCGCATTACACCCAAAAATATGATCGATATGCCCGTGGGTCAGCAGCAGATTTTTTATCACCAATCCATTTTCAGAGACGTAGTCCACTACAGCACTGATCTCCGCCTCCGTCATACAGGCAGGGTCCACAATTACAGCCTCTCCCTCGCTCTCCACAAGGAAGCAATTGGTTGAAAACGGGTTGAACGTGAACGATTTGAGAGCCATGCACCGTGATATGTCGAATTGAATCCAGTTTTGAGAGCCCTTCACTGGTGTGCAAGATAGGTACTCCTCAAATTGAAGCAGTACCTTTACCAGGGGCTGGTTGAAGACCGGCCGTTCTGTGGACCCAGGATTCGTGACGAATGAGTAAATTTCACCGCATGATTCTTCGGATGTTGCCGGGTCCGATCCTGGCCGCACTGACGCTGCTGATGTTTCTGCTGGTCATGCAGTTCCTCATCAAGTACCTACCTGATCTGGTAGGGAAAGGGCTTCCACCGCTGATCTTCATCGAATTGGTCACCTTCAATCTAGCCTACATGCTGGTTTTGGCTGTACCGATGTCCATCCTGATTGCCACGCTGATGACGTTCAGCAAACTCGTGGATACGAATGCCTACGCAGTGATGAAATCGTCGGGCGTTTCATTCCCGCAAATCGTTTGGCCGGTACTGCTCGTGGGCGTCGTTGTGGCTGGCTTCATGCTGTATTTCAACAACGAGATTCTCCCGGAAGCTAATTTCAGGGCATCTGCACTCTGGATGGATATCCGTGCGACCAAGCCAGGATTCGACCTCAAGCCGGGCGTGTTTTATGACGGCATTGATCAGTACAACATCCTGGTTCGAGACATACCGCAGGATAATCCCAATGAGCTTCGAGATGTCACCATCTATGATTATACCGATGGGGCGAAATACCGCTCTGAAATTTCAGCGCGTCGTGGCCGGATCGAATCGGTTGAGAATGGGACAGCGATCGATCTTGAACTGTTTGACGGTGAAATACACCGAAGACAACCGCCGGGAAGCGGGTCGATCGACCGCTACGAACGCATGACATTTGAGAGACATCGGCTTCAGTTATCGATTGAAGATCTGTCCTTCGAACGATCTGATCGGTCGTCGAGAAGAAGAGGCGATCGAACAATGCGATCCAGTATCATGGCTCGACTCGTGGACTCGTTGGAGATCAATATCTCTGTTGAAAGACAGATTTTGAGCGAATTGACAGCCGGGCTAGGGACCGGTCAGTCTGTATTCAGTGGCTCTGGAAATCGCGCTTCCTATCCGGGCCTCGTTCCGGATGCAGCAAGGATGCCAACACGAGAGTCCGGGAATAAATCGAAAAAGGAAGAAGTACTCACCGTTGCACTACAGAATGCGCGCACGACCCAATCCCGTATCGAAGGAATACGAAGTGATATCGATTTCCTGTCCGATTCGGCAGATAGATACCGTGTCGAGCTTCACAAAAAAGACTCTATCGCCCTGGCCTGTCTGATTTTCATACTGATCGGTGCACCACTCGGACTGATTATTCGTCGTGGAGGCCTGGGAGTGGCCGCCGCTGCCGCCGTCGGTATTTTTATCTTCTATTGGGTAACGCTGGTAAATGGAGAAAAGCTAGCCGACCGGGATCTCCTGGATCCATGGGTGGGGATGTGGGCGGGTAACATCGTAACCGGACTGCTGGGTCTTGGACTCGGTGCCTACATGACCTTCGAATGGAGGAATCTTCGTCTTCGAAAACCCCGCACTCGCAAGATCCGGTCGACCGATACGGCTGCATAAGTGGTGGACGCCTGAAAGTGATCTCAAATGACTGATAGAGGAACGCTGTTTCTGGTACCAACACCCATTGGTAATCTATCTGATATGACGTTTCGGGCGGTCACTATTCTAAAAGAGGTCGACCTGATCGCCTGCGAAGACACGCGAACCTCTTCTGTCCTCTTCTCCCACTACGGTATCACGACCCCAAAAACGAGCTTCCATCTTCACAACGAACATAGAAAGACGCCCGTACTCATTAAGAAACTGAATATGGGTACCTCGATTGCCCTGATCACAGACGCCGGGACTCCGGGAATTTCAGACCCTGGATTTCTCCTGGTCAGGGCGGGCGTCGCAGCGGGAATTCGCATCGAATCATTGCCGGGCCCCAGCGCCGTCATTCCAGCGCTGACTGCGAGTGGTCTCCCCGCCGATCGTTTCGTGTTCGAAGGATTCCTTCCTAACAAAAAGGGGCGGCTAAAAAAGCTTCGGGCGCTGGCGAATGAAGATCGAACGATGATTTTTTTCGAATCGCCGCATCGTTTGTACAAACTCCTTCAGCAGATGGAGCGCGTCTTCGGGCCGAAGCGACAGGCAGTCGTCTGTCGGGAGATTTCCAAGAAATTCGAATCTTACCATCGGGGTTCCCTAACAGAATTGAAGGAATGGGCCTCGGGAAAGGATCGCGTTAAGGGCGAAATTGTCGTTGTTCTAGCCGGAATTGGATACGCAGCTCCGCAATCAGCGGATGATCTTCAACCCACCTCTGAGGACTGAATCAAAGAGGACACGGTCGCGTTCATAGCGCGAGTCGGCCCGGAGGCACCCGTGTTTGGGGCCCCTATCTGGAACCACGTCGAATCACGCACGATGAACTGGAAACGTACCGATAAAATTGTAGCTGGCGCCGTCTTTCTGTTTGCGCTGGTACTATACCTCCTGACAGTGGCACCCGCCACGTCGTTCTGGGATGCAGGTGAGTTCATAGCGATAGCCAACAGACTCCAGGTCTCCCACCCTCCGGGAGCTCCGTTCTACATGCTGATCGGGCGTCTTTTTTCCATGTTTGTCCCAGTCCCGTATGTGGCGTTGTCCATAAACCTTGTTTCGGTACTGTCGAGCGCCTTTACGATTCTTCTACTGCATCTCATCATCGTTCGTCTGATATCGGATTGGCAGGGAGATCCAGCCTCGTGGTCCAGTAATGATCGGTTCACCGCGTTGTCCGGGGGAGTCATTGGAGCCATTACGTTTGCCGTATCTGACTCCTTCTGGTTCAATGCCGTTGAAGCTGAAGTCTATGCGATGTCCATGCTCTTCACTTCGGCCGTAATCTGGTTGATTCTCCGCTGGAGAGAGCAAGCCGCAAAGGAGGAAGCGCAACTGAAAGGCGGCCAGCACCCGTTCGGACTAGCGGCAAATCGCTACTTGATTCTCATTGCCTATCTGTTCGGCCTGGCTATCGGAATCCATCTTCTAAACCTATTAGCCATTTTCTTTATTGCCCTGATTATTTTTTTCGTAGAATTCGACAAGCAGGAATGGACGACAAGGCAGCGAGTACTTGGCTTGGTGGCAGCAGGAATTGTGTCGTCGGCCGCGTTCCTTGTCATTTATCCAGGAATCGTGCAGTGGCTTCCGGAAGTGATCGGTGAGAGTGGTTCCCCGGTATTCTCTCTCTTTCTCTTCATTGGAGGTCTGAGCTTCGCCATTTACTATACGAATAAAAAGAGACTCCAGGCCCTGAATCTGATTCTTTTATGTGCCACGATGGTGCTCGTCGGGTATTCAACATACGCTGTCATATTTATCCGCAGCGCGGCGGATCCACCCATCGACGAGAACGACCCGGAGAACGTTGAAGCCATCATCTCTTATTTGAAAAGGGAACAGTACGGGGACACTCCCTTACTCAAAGGTCCCACGTACGATAACCGCACCGGTAAGATTGATTCAGATCGGGACGTCTGGTTTCCTCGAAGGTATTCGCCTGATCCCACGCACGTTCGGTACTACGGCAATTACGCCTCAGATGCGGAATATTTTTGGCAGTATCAGGTCGGACAAATGTATGTCCGTTATTTCCTTTGGAATTTTGTGGGTCGTGCCAGTGATGAACAGGATGCTCCGGCGATTACGGGGTTAACCAGTGATGAGAGAGCTCCGTACTTTTTCCAGACGCCAAGCGAACGAGCCGGGCAAAATTTGTTCTACGGTCTGCCTTTATTGCTTGGTTTGATCGGTGTCGCTTTTCATTTTCTGAAAGATTGGCGGCGGGCTTTTGCGGTTTTGGTCCTGTTCATCATAACCGGTATCGGAATCATCTTGTATCTGAATCAGACGCCGCTCCAACCGAGAGAGAGAGACTACTCGTACGTGGCCAGCTTTTTTGCTTTCAGTATCTGGATCGGAATTGGTGCCACGGGTCTCATTCAGCTGATTTCTGAAGTTGTAAAGGAGAAATTTGAGCGTCAGATCCTGCTTCCATATGTGAATGTCGGGACTGCAGCGATCGTCTTTTCACTCGTCCCGCTTCTGATGTTGGTCGTCAATTATCGCGACCACGATCGCTCCGGTCGATACGTTGCGGGAGATTATGCCTACAACATGCTCATCTCTCTGGACGACGACGCGATCGTATTCACCAATGGAGACAACGATACGTTCCCGCTTTGGTACATGCAGGAGGTTGAGGGGCTCCGCCAAGACGTACGCGTCGCGAATTTGTCGCTGCTAAACACACCCTGGTACGTCCGTCAGCTCCAGAATCAATGGTCACGGGATTCCAGTCCCCTGCCGATTACGATGAGCGACACTCAGATTGATCAACTCGCCATCATCGGGTGGCCTCCATCGATCATGGAACTACCCGTAAACAAAGACCAGCTTTTCGAACCAGGTGAAGTGCGAATTCAACTCGAGGATTCGAGCAAAATACAGAGCCCGATGAGATGGCAGCTTGACGGCCGCCCCTATCAGACGGAACCTGAGGTAATTAATCTGCTGTACGGCGCCGATCAGGTGGCGCTCAACATATTGATGACCAACGCCCAGCAGGGCTGGAAACGACCCATCTATTTCGCAGTCACGGTAGCACCTTCCGGCCAGCTCGATCTTGAGAATTATTTTCAGCTCGAAGGGCAGACCTATCGAGTCGTACCCATCGAACACGATGAACCCCTGGGTCGCGTTGTCCTGTCTATTACGCCGGATCGTCTACGACAATTTCGATTCAGGGGTCTGAATGATCCCGATGTTTATTTCGACGAGAATATTCGTCGTATGGTCGACAATTACAGGAATATCTTTTCCCATACCGTGCAATCGATGGCCCAGGCCGGTCAGATCGAAGAGGGTCTCTCCCTGCTTGACTGGTTCATGGAACAGGTGCCCTTCGAAACTATCCCTGGAGACGAACGCTCGTTTATATTCACGGCTGAAGCCTACAGGGCGCTTGGTGAACACCAAAAAGGAGTAGAAGTGCTGAAGCGAGCCGAACCGCTGCTTCTCCACTCCATTACCAATCCGAGAAACTCGCGCGATCTGGAACAAGCCGTTCGGTTTTTAGATATCGTGAGGAGTTATTATCTCGAGGTTAGAGACTTTGTTGCCGCTGCGGAATTCACCAATTCGATCGCCGACGTCTTACAGGATTCATCCTATCGGCAGACTCCCGAGCAGATTGAAGCTTATTACGATACGCTCAGGGGACTATCCGACGCTGAGTCAGAATAACGAGATGATCTCTCACCTATCTCGCGAGAATCAGTAGACCAGATCGTGCTTGACTCCCTGCACGGAGGCGATAGAAGAGTACGCCGGTAGGCAAACGGTCTCCACTGATCACCCATTCGTGCAGTCCCGGCGGTTGCAAACCTAGGATTTCTGAACCCAACTTCCGTCCCAGCGCATCGAACAATTCCAGCGATACTTCTTCGGCGCGGTCAAGAGTGAATACGATCGTAGCCCGATCTGCGAATGGGTTCGGAAATACGCTGTCAATTGCGAAGTCGACAGTCGCGTCCGCGTCTTCGGTGGCCGTGGGTCCACCGGGTGAAATCGTAAGCGAGGTCGTGTATATACGATCTCCGAGAAATCGACCGTCTCCATCGGCACCGTTGCCGGCGGCATAGAATGTCACGTCCCCGGCGTCAGAACCAGGAGCCTTCCATGGAATGGTCCAGGAAAATGAGCCTGATCCGGATGGCGCATCGTTGTGCGTAACATACTCGGTCGAACCTCCAGCAAACTCTACAGCGTTGTCCGAGACGTCCCACAAACCGACGTGTTCAGCCGAAGCATCTTTCGCAGTGATCTCAAAGCCGAACAGGACGGCATTGGGGTCTGATACCATTACCGTGACATCGAATACTTCTCCGGGCGAGTACCCCGCTGGCGCCAAGATCGTGACAGATCCTTCCCCGCTGTTCAACGAAAAAGAGGCATGACAGCCGTCGACACATGTCGGCTCCTGAGGCTCACCCACTCTAGGTGCGCCGGTCCTTCCCGCGGGTGCACCAGAAGAAAAAAGGAAGGTATACGACGCGATAAAAAATATCACAAGGAATGAGATCCAGACCCCTCCAACAAGGGGCGTATCAATTTTC
>BTQE01000065.1:0-17149 GCA_036985715.1 Rhodothermia bacterium | reverse complement strand
CTTGGAATCGCGACCTTCGTCGCGCTTGGAATCGCGACCTTCGTCGCGCTTGGAATCGCGACCTTCGTCGCGCTTGGAATCGCGACCTTCGTCGCGCTTGGAATCGCGACCTTCGTCGCGCTTGGAATCGCGACCTTCGTCGCGCCTGGAGTCTCGTTCCGAGTCGCGACCTTCGTCGCGCCTGGAGTCTCGTTCCGAGTCGCGACCTTCGTCGCGCCTGGAGTCTCGTTCCGAGTCGCGACCTTCGTCACGCCCTGAACCGCGTCCGCCACCCCGACCTCGTCGGTTGTCACGTTTATCGCGGTTCTGGTCGCGGTCGCCGCGATCAATTCGATCGCCACGATTTCTTGATCCATCCTGGTCGTCTTGCTCTGATGTACCCGGTGGGGCGTTTTCAGCCGAAGCTGGTTCAGATGAGCGAGTGTCAGTCTCATCCCTCTCGTTGAAGGGGCTGGATCGAGAGTCATCTCGGGACGATTCACCGTTCCCGCGGCTGCGGTCGTTCGTTTCTGGGGGCGCGGCTGGAGGGAGACTTGGGCGTCTGCCTCTGGCGCCGCCGCCATTTCCTGCGACGGCTTCGGCTTTGGCTTCGAGGATCAGATATATGATATCCTGCTTACGCATGGTGGAATAGCCGTGCAGGTTCATATCGCGAGCTATGTTCTTGAGCTCTTCAAGCTTTTTCCCCTGTAGATCTGCAATTTTCATTCGAGAATCGAAATAGTATCGTTTGTTTATCAGTATAAAACGGGCCGCTTGCTACCGAATCGGTTCGGGTTTTACGGCAAATCAGGGGGAATCAAACCACGGTCCGGGCATATTGCCCAAGGTTAATCAAGCAGAAGGTATAGTCGAGCGTGTGTTAGGAACGGGTTCGGATACCCCTGAAATAAAAATGAGCCCTAGAAAGGGAAGGGGGCTCTCAGGACACACCACGCGGTCGCGTAGCGTGCATTGGTGGTATAAAGATACCACTAATACGAGAAAAAACCACTTTCGTTTTTCGGGCAATCAAAAAAGTGATGAAGGATGAGTGATACTCGACGCGCGCTATCGGGTACGTTCGGCTGTCGCAACGCGGAATGACCCCTAACTGCCCGATTTTAGTGCATCAGCCCATTTCAGAGCCTCAGCTGCCACAAGGTGCGATCCCAGGACTAGGGCTTTTGCGTCACTGGAGGCCGATTGCACGTATTCGTCCAGGGCAATAAACACATCCATTTCTGACCCGACGAACCGGGCGCCCAACCCCTGGAGAATGGAACCCAGCATTTCAGGGTCGAAAGCTCGTTCGCTGTCGACAACCAATGTAGAGACCGGGATTTTTTTCGATCCAAGGACACGGGCGAAGTCCGAGACATCTTTGTCCAGCATGAGACCCATGAAAACGTGATCCACCGGACCATGCTCATCTTCTACGGCGCTGAGTGTTGCAAGCATGGCTTCCGAGTTGTGAGCCACATCCGCGACAATCAGGGGTTCGCTCCAGATCAGTTCGTTTCGAGCTCGAATGCCCGACAGGCTGGAAACGCGTCCAAGTCCATCATTGACAGAATCTTTCGATATCTCAACGAGATTCGGTATGAGTTCGATGGCCCGAACGGCCAAGGCGGCATTAGGCTGTTGATGCGCTCCCCTCAATTCCAGATATAGATTTTCATACACCCCGATCGGGGTATTCAGCGTCAAGGACCCGTCGGTGCCGGGTTGAATATCGACTTCCTCTCGCAGAGTATGCAGCGGAGCGGAACGCTCGGTAGCCACATCCTGGATGCACGCCAGGACCGACTCATCTGAAACGCTCGTGAGCACGGGCGTCTCCGGTTTGATGATACCCGCCTTCTCCATAGAAATCTTTTCAACCGTGTCTCCGAGAATCTCCTGGTGATCCAAGCCGATTTGTGTAATGACAGAAAGCAATGGCATCAAGATATTGGTCGCATCAAGTCGCCCCCCCAACCCCACCTCCACAACGGCCAGGTCCACCTCCATTTTCTGGAAATACAGAAGACTCAGGGCGAAGGTGGCTTCGAAAAAACTCGCGTCCATCCGCGGTGTCTCGTCTGCAATTCTATCGACGGTACTGGAAAGCCACTCCGCGGGGGCCGGTACTCCATTGACGCGCATGCGTTCAGAGAGCTCAATCAAGTGTGGTGATGTATGAAGCCCGGTTTTCAATCCTGAAGATGTTGCGATCGCTGCGATCATCGAGGCCGTCGATCCCTTTCCGTTCGTACCGGCTATATGGATACTCGGAAAAGCGTGCTGCGGGTTGCCGACCTTTCCAAGAAGATTCGAAATACGCGTCAACCCGGGTTGGTAGGCGTCATTCCCGACCAATGCAAACCTGGGGAGCTTCAGAAGAAATTTTTCAGCCGGTGTTCTTGGCACTTCTTAAAATATCTTAGCCGACCAGTCAACAGGTTTAGGCATTTGGCACACTACACTCGATCATTCGCCGATCTCCATCCCGATGAATCAATCGGATCCCGATCGTGTCGTCCGGCAAAAGTGATTCGACCTGCTCTGGCCATTCAATCAGACAGATTTCTTCAGAATCCAGATATTCGTCGATACCCAGACCGAGAGCCTCTTCGAACGATTTTATGCGGTAGAGGTCCAGATGGAAGACGCGTGGGTCACCGTCATACTCGTTAATAATCGTAAATGTCGGGCTGGTGACAACCGACTCCTGAATACCGAGCCCCCGGCAAATCCCTTTCACAAGCTGCGTTTTCCCGGTGCCCAATTCGCCAAAGACGGCGACGACCTGACCAGGTGGCAATGCTCGGCCAAGAAGTTCGCCTAGATCGCGGGTCTGCTGCGCGGAGTTCGTCTCCGCAGGGAATTTATCGAGGGCCGAATCGATCATCTGTCGTGTAGGAGGACAGCAATTATTTGGGCCGCATCGTCACGACCGGAAGAATCATCTCTTCCATTGAAATACCCCCGTGCTGCATTGTGTCTTTGTACTTGTTCACGTACTTGTTGTAATTCGTTGGATAGACGAAGTAATAATCTTCCTTGGCGATGAGGTAATTCATGTTCATGTGGTCGCGAGGCAATCCGTAGTCATGCGGATCCTTGACGAGAATGGCATGGCGTTCATCGCAGCGGAGGTTTCGTCCATATTTGTAACGGAGAGCGGTAGATGTTTCCCGGTCCCCGACGACCTTCGTAGCGTGCAGACTTCGGATGGCGCCGTGATCCGTCGTGACAACCACCGTGCAGTCCGTTTCGGCAAGCTGTACAAAAGCGCTGTAAAGCCACGAGTGCTCAAACCAGGTCCGAGTCAGCGCGCGATAGGCCCGCTCGTCTGGAGCCAGTTCTTTGAGGACAGCAGAATCTGATCGGCTATGGGCCAGAATGTCGACAAAATTGACGACTACCGCGCTCAAGTCGGCTTGAAGGAGGTCATTAACGTTGTTGGCGAACTCTCTTCCATCCTGCGTTGAGATCAGTTTTTGATAGCGAATTCGCACCGTTCCGTTTCGGATGCTTAACTGATCCTTCAGAAATTCTTCTTCGTTTCTGTTTCGACTGTGTTCGTCGTCCTCACCGTCTGCCCAGATTCTCGAATATCGATCGGCGAGATCTTGCGGAAGAAGACCGCTGAAAATCGCGTTTCTGGAATAAGGAGTTGCCGTAGGCAGAATGGAGTAATGGAATGCCTTCTCCATCCCGAACAAAGGAGACAGCAGCCCCTCGAATTCGAGCCACTGATCGTACCTCATACAATCGATCACGAAGAAAACGACCGGCTTTCCCTTTCGTAAAAGAGGCTCTACAAACGTTGGAACGATCTCGTGAGACAAAACTGGTCTGTGCGCGTCCGGGGCGCTTGTCCGTGATCGAATCCAAGATGGATAGCTCTCCTCTACGAAATTTGAAAAGGTTCGATTAGCCTCATGGTACTGATCTTCCAACACCTGTCGAACCCCTTCGTCTCCGGTCAACTCTGCGTCGTACCGGACGAGAGTCTGATAAACCTCGACCCACTCGGTATGGGAAAGCGGTTCCAGGAGTCGTCTGGAAAACTCTGAAAAAGACTGCAAATATTCCTGGGATACGCGCTCGCTTCGAATTCTGGAACGGTCCAGGATGCGCTTGCACGTAAGAAGAACCTGGCTGGGATTTACAGGCTTCGTGAGATAGTCCGCGATCTGTCCTCCGAGCGCCTGGTCCATCAGGCGTTCTTCTTCGCTCTTCGTGACCATCACGACCGGCAAATCAGGAGCAATGTCCCTGATTTCTGAAAGGGCTTCAAGTCCGCCCATTCCCGGCATCTGTTCGTCCAACAGAACGACCTCAAACGAGCTGTCACGTACCTGCTGAACGGCATCCTCGCCATTCGACACGCTGACGACCTCATATCCTTTCGACTCCAGGAAAAGAATGTGGGGTCGAAGCAGATCAATTTCATCGTCCGCCCACAGTATCCGGGATGGTCCTGCCATAACGCTTGCCGTTTCTATCAGTATGAGAATCTATAGTAACGGTGGGATCGAATAGGAAAGATGACAAGCAGTGAAATCGCAGCGAATAGGGGTATGGTACCCCCTCACGGCTGCTTTGATTCGCTTAGATTCTCTCAATTTCATTCCCGAGTGTGATGAAAACATCCACGAAACAAAGGGGTTGAATCGGTCTCACTCGCACTGTTTGGCACAAACGATTTTGGAAGAACCCACTCAGGATACGTCATGAATTCTAAAGTAGAAGCTGCCGTTAACGAGCAGATCCAGGTTGAATTTCAGGCAGGGTACGAATATTTAGCGATGTCGGCCCGCTTTGAAGAACTGAATCTGCGTGGCGCAGCTCAGTGGATGCGCATGCAATGGCAGGAAGAAACGAATCACGCCACGAAATTTTTCGACTTTCTTATCCGGAGAGGAGGGAATCCACTGCTCAAGCCGCTTACTGCGCCGAAAGTTACTTTCAAAACGGCTGTCGAAGCGTTTGAAACAACGCTCGCGCACGAGCAAAGAGTAACCAGGTTGATTCATGAACTGTACGATCTCGCGGTTTCAGAGAGGGAGTACCCTCTTCAAACGCTGCTCCACTGGTTTATTGATGAGCAGGTTGAGGAAGAAGAAGCCGCTGAAGAGATTATTCAAAGCCTGAAACTCGCTGGCGATACTGGAGAGGGTCTCTTCCTCGTAGACCGGGAGCTGGGACAACGTGCGACGATCGACGAAGATTAATTTCTTGGTTCGGTACATCTTTCGTTTTCATCTGAATTCTTGATATGACTCGCACCCCACTTATCCTGTTGATGGCGTTCGTATCCGCAACTCCGGTTTTTGCGCAGGATTTGCCTCGAGCAGAAGATGTAACGAGCATTGACGGCATCATGAAGGCGTATTACGAAGTGGTTTCGGCTCCAGCGGGGCAGCCCAAACAGTGGGCACGGGATCGGTCGTTACACCATCCGGATGCTCAGGTTGTCATCATTCGTACAAATTCAGACGGAAATCCCGAGGTCACCGTTATGACGTTGGCAGATTTTCATGGTCCTGGGGATGGGACTTCTGAAACCGGTTTTTTCGAGTATGAAATTAGTCGCGAAGTGCATAAGCACGGGAATAATGTTCACGTCTGGAGTACGTATGAGTGGAGAAATGAGGAGGACGGCCCGGTCGGAGGCCGAGGCGTGAATAGTGTTCAACTCGCTCATGATGGAACCCGTTGGTGGATTGTGTCCTGGCTGTTTGACGGCAGTCGCGACGCTCCTCCTGTCGAAAATGCCTATCTGCCTGAAGACAGGTGGGAGAACTAGGCTGGCCGCGAGACCCCGCGATTCGAAGCACGTGATCAAGATTGGACGTTTGGATGATCATCAGGCCCAGTGATCTGACTTTTCCACTCGACACCGCCTCGCTTTTTCAGCGCTCCGGACCGCTCGTACTGGAAATCGGATTTGGTGACGGGAATTATCTGGTTCGTCTTGGGCAGGAAAACCAATCCTGGAATATTCTGGGCGTGGAAATGTCGATGGGTTCCATGTGGCGGGCCTATCGACGCATGAAGCGAGAACGAGTCTCGAACGTCCGACTGTTTCATGGAGACGCTCGATTCATTGTTAGAGACACCATTGCTCCCAGGACACTTAAGAAGGTATTCGTAAATTTTCCAGATCCCTGGCCGCGAGAGAAGCACTGGGGAAATCGTCTTCTGCAGTCGTCCTTCTTCGAACTGGTCTCCACGCGGCTTGAAGATGGTGGTTCGATCGCGTTGACTACCGATCACGCAGAATACTTCGAATTCGCGCAGCGAGAAGCAATTCGATCTGGCGTTTTCGATGTTGAAGAAGGAAAAGCGCCAAAAGATACGCTTCTCACCAAATATGCCGTGAAGTGGCAGGAACAGAAGAAACCCATCTACTACACCTTGTTCTGGAAGAGCGGAGAGTCGATTTTACGACCTGGTCTCGTTCAATTAGCAGATATGCAGCACGCGGTCTTATCGGGTGATCTCAACTCCATCGGTGAGTTTTCCAAGCTCGTTCACTCGTTCGAGGGAGGGCAGGTTGTCGTCCTCGACGCCTTCAGAGAACTGGCCGGGGATGGACTGCTTTTCAAGGTTCTTGTCGAAGAATCGGATCTTCGACAGGAAGTTATCATTCAGGCGTGGGAAAAATCCGACGGCATCTATGTTGGGCTTCAAAAATTCGGGGATCCACTCGGCACGCGGGGGGTCAAGGAAGCGGTCCGATGCGTTGTAGACTGGCTGGTCAGTCAGGGGATGGAACTGAAACAGACGTGGATCTAGGTCGGGCTGAAATTCAGTCAGACCTGGGAAGCCGCCTTGGTCGGCCCCGGTTTTTTCGCCAACTACTGAATCCGTTATTGACGGTTGGCTCTGAACCATTCCGGGAGGCCTCCGAAAGAGACGACCCCGGGGACCAGATCGATACAGCCGCTTTCGCCAGTATTTCTTCGAACCCCGGATCGTGATCGTGCTTTGGTCTTCCGTTGAAATGTTGGTCCACAAAGTGAGTCGAAAAAATCCCTGACCGAAACGATTCGTGCTCCAGTACGAACAGACAGAACGAAATCGTCGTGGGGACGCCAGCGATCTCGTACTCACGAAGTGCACGTCTCATCCGTTCGATGGCCTTTGACCGATCTGCTCCCCAGGAAGTCACTTTCGAGATCATGGGATCGTAGTGTGTACTCACTTCGTCGCCCTGCTCAACTCCGGAATCTACGCGGACCCCGAATCCATCCGGAGTTTGATGCCGGACCAATAGACCTGGACCCGGCAAGAAATTATTCGATGGATCTTCTGCATAAATCCTGCACTCAATGGAATGCCCGTGGATCGATAAATCTTCCTGTTTCCAGGGCAGCACGCATCCCTCTGCAATTAGAATTTGTATTCGAACCAGGTCCAGACCGGTAATCCACTCAGTGACCGCATGTTCAACCTGAAGACGAGTATTCATCTCCATGAAATAGAACTTGCCATCCGCGTCTACCAGAAATTCGACCGTTCCGGCTCCCACATATCCACAGGACCGGGCTGCATCGATCGCTGCCTGACCCATTTGTTTGCGCAATTGAGGTGTCATAATGGGCGAAGGCGCTTCCTCAATCACTTTCTGGTGGCGCCGCTGGATGGAACATTCCCGCTCGAAAAGATGAACGATGTTTCCCTGCTGATCAGCCATGATTTGAAACTCAATATGGCGGGGCTCGACAATGTATTTCTCGATGAAAACGCGGCTGTCACCGAACGCAGAAAGTGCTTCCCGGCCGGCAGCTTCGAACGCAGCGTGAAAGGAATCCGAATCGTGCACGATGCGCATTCCTTTGCCGCCACCGCCAGCAGCCGCCTTGATCAAGACCGGAAACCCGATTTCGTCTGCAAGTATGAGTGCCTCGTCGGCGTCCTCGATTGAATCAACGGTCCCGGGCGCCATCGGAACTCCCGCCTCCCTCATCATAGCGCGAGCGGCCGTTTTATCACCCATCATTCGGATGGCCTCGGCCGGCGGACCAATGAAACGGATCTCTGCCTTTTCACACTTCTCTGCGAAGTCGGCGTTCTCAGCCAGAAAGCCGTATCCTGGATGGATGGCATCCGAGCCGGAGTCTTTTGCAATCGCGATGAGACGCTCCTGTCTGAGGTAGGACTCACTGGACGGTGAAGCTCCAACATGATACGCCTCGTCCGCCATTCTCACGTGTGGGGCGGTTCGGTCTACATCGCTATAAACCGCAACCGATCGCATACCCATCTCATGACTGGTTCGAATGATGCGGACCGCAATTTCACCTCGGTTGGCTATCAGAATCTTCTGGATGGATCGCTTGTCGGACATGGCAAGAGGCTTCCTCTGATGGCATGAATTGTGTACAATAGTACCGCGTGCAATAATAGGATCAATCCTGCAATAATTGCAGGGTTTTATGCCGATTTGTAGGGCCACTCATGACGATTTGACTAGGATGCGGGCCAAAGCGGCGATAATTAAGGATTTCGAATGGCTGCTTTTAAAGACTATTACCAGGTTTTAGGGGTCAAAGAAGACGCCAGCAAAGCCGAGATCAAGAAGGAGTATCGGAAACTGGCGAGAAAATTTCACCCCGATCGCAATAAGGATAAGCCTGGAGCTGAAGAACGGTTTAAGGAGGTACAGGAGGCGTATGAGATCATCTCCGACGATGCCAATCGAAAGAAATATGACCGCATGCGAAAGAATCCCTTCGGCGGAGGCTTCGAAAATATGTTCACGTCAGGTAATGGGGGTCAATTTTATCAGGCGCCAGATGGCACGTTTGTTCGGGTAGATGAACCCGGCGGGCGCGGGGCTTTTACGGGAGAGAATCCGATTGGAGGATTCGGGGACATTTTCTCACAGTTTTTTGGCGGTCGTGACCCCGGGCCACGCGAAAAAAGAGGACGTACCAAAACGGACACAAAGCGAACCGTTCGGCTTTCCTTCAAGCGCATGCTCACAGGTGGCAAGGTGCGAATCGAGGTCAATGGAAAAAAGATTCAGGTTCCTTTTCCGAAAGGGGTTCACGACGGGTATCGAGTGCGTGTGCCCGGGAGCGGTCGGGTAGGCCGGGATGGCAGGCCGGGTGACCTGTACGTGACTTTTCGAGTAAACGAACATCACGACTTCGAACGCATAGGAAATGATGTCCATACTCGAGTTTCAATCTCGGCGATGGATGCGATTCTGGGCGTTCAGCCGAGTGTGAACAGTCCTTATGGGAAGAAGATCAAGCTTCGACTTCCAGCGGGTGTTCAGCCTGGCGAGGTATTGCGGGTTCGAGATCAAGGAATCAAAACGGAAAAGGGCACAGGAAACCTGCTGGTCCACGTTCAGGTGGAGATACCGACGGATCTGAGCGATGAACAACTCAAAACTCTAGAGGAGGCGGCCAGGGCTGCGGGTATCAGGTAACCATGTGCCGCTGGATGAGGGATATCAGAATACCTATCACAGCATGGCTGACGCGAGTATATTGTTGAATAGAATGATTCATATTCAACTACTATATCCTATTTGGAAAAGAAAACATGGCGCGAAAAGCCAAAGCCAAGAAACGAGTTCTCCTTTCATCGACTGTGCGCAGGGATATTCTGCAACGCCTGTCTGAGCGCGGCCCGAGTTCCGTGGCTGACTTGGCTACCGACATGGGTCGTCCTGCCGATGCCCTCTACTATCACGTTCGCCTCCTGCTGAAGAATAGTCTGATCAAAAAGCACGATACCCGGCGGTCGAGCAGGCGAGATGAGATCGTCTATGCCCTCTTCGGGAATAGTAGATCAAGAAATCAGGGTAAGATTCAGTCTAAGTCGTCACAAGAAACGGCATCACTCCTTAGTACTGCCGCCAGGGAGTATGAAATCGGATTTGGCTTACCCGGTGCTGTAACCCGAGGCGAGGAGATCAACGTATTGGCCAATCGTCGTGTCGCATGGCTCACCGACGAGGAATTCAGCAAGGTGAAAAAGCACCTGTCCGCGTTGGATGAAATATTGAAGGGAGGAACGAAAAGGGAGAACACTCAGCTTTTTGCTTTCACGTTCGTTTTGTCGCCTCTGGAAATGCGTCCCATTCGTCGCCAACACAATTAGGACTGAATCACTAATGAGATTCTCTCTCTGGATCGTCGCTTGCGTTTTTGTACTCACCATTTCCCCGAGTTCCAGTGCACAGGATGACCGAACGATCGCTTTTCAAACAGCCATGCAAAACGTGGCACAGGGTCACGTTGACGAAGCCATCCATATACTTGATTCGTTGCTCGCTCTCCACCCTGATTTCGCCCGGGCCTGGTCGGGCCTGGGTCAGGCTCACCGCACAAACGGTGACAACCTGGCATCGCTCAAAGCCTTTCAGAAGAGCATCGACCTGAATCCTTCGAATCCGACTACGATGTACAACCTGGGTATTGCCTTCGCCCTCGTAGAAAATGGCGATGACGCGTTCGAATGGCTTCTCAAGGCGAAAACGTCGAATACCGTTAATCTGACTAATTTCGACGGGCTCCCCACGGCCAATAATATTCGCGACGACTCCCGCTATTCATCTCTATTTCCTTCCGAGGAAGAGATGTCGGATCCATTTTTGGAGGGGGGTACGATTCTGCAGGAGTGGCGGGGCGAACACCGGCGAGATCAGTTCGGTTGGATCGCGAGAAATATTGGTGATGTGGACGGGGATGGCATTAATGATTTGGTGACTTCAGCGCCCACGCGTAGTGAAGGTGCACCGCGATCCGGAAAAGTGTACGTGTATTCGGGTCGAACCGGTGATTTGATCTGGTCGAAAACAGGAACCGTTGCGAACAGCCAGTTCGGAATGGGAGTCGAATCTGCAGGAGATGTTGATGGAGACGGGATACCCGACGTGATCGCAGCGGCCCCCTACGACAACCACGTGTTCGTCTATTCGGGAAGTGATGGCCGGGAAATTCTCTCAATCGCAGGACCGGATTCCACAGGCGTATTCGGTTCGCACGTGAAAGGAATCGGTGATGCGAACGGGGATGGCTTTGGAGACATTCTCGTGGGAGAACCTTTTCAAATATGGGGAGTGCCAATAAAGGGAGGCCCTCTGTCGCATTCTGGTCGGGCTCACATATATTCCGGCAAAGACGGTTCGGAGTTCCTGCGTCTATCCGGGGAGAAAGCGGGCGATGCCTATGGTAGGGCCGTTGCCGGGCAAACTGTCGACGGAACCACTTATTTCATGGTCGGAGCGCCAAACGCGGGTCCGAATTCGAACGGAAGGACCTACGTGTACAATGATCTCTCTGGCGATCCACTTTTTGTAATCGAACCCGAAAATTCAGGAGTGAGTCTGGGTGGTATGTTTCTATCCATTATCGGAGATGTAAATGCGGACGGGACTCCGGACATGTATGCCTCAGACTGGGCCGATTCTTCTCTCGGTGCATCAACAGGACGGATATATGTGCACTCCGGTACCGACGGTCAGCGCCTGCGGGTTCTGGGAGGCGAAGCGGCTGGTGATGGTTTTGGAATAGGGATCTCCGACGCTGGAGACGTCGACAAAGATGGCCACGATGACCTGATCGTTGGAGCCTGGCAGCATGCGGGAGCAGCACCGTCCGGTGGGAAGCTCTATCTGCATTCGGGTAAGACGGGAGAGCTCATGCGAACGTACACAGGGAAAATCCCGGGAGAGACACTCGGATTCGACACCACCGGGATGGGCGATGTCAATGGTGACGGCGTGGTCGATTTTCTGATTACTTCCGCGTGGAGCGTCGTAAACGGTTTCCAGTCGGGACGAATGTTTATTCTTTCGGGTAAATAGTACAGGATCTGTATTTTCCGATCCCAATATATCCTCATCGATCACAAACGGGAAAGAGCACGATGGATCAGAGTTTTCTAAGCCAGGAATTTCTTGGACTGCCTGCATTGGAGTGGATAAAGTTGATCGGCCTGTGGCTCGCATTCACGGCCGTTTTTTTCCTGGCTCGACGTCTTCTTTTTGGACGCTTTTCGAAACTGGCCGAACGAACTAAGAACCAGATCGATGACGTCATCGCAGAATTGCTGCGTCAAACCAAAGGTTTCTTCCTGCTGATTATCGGACTCTATTTCTCGGCAGAAATCCTGACTCAGGATGCACCATCGGTCGACATTATTCTGCGTCTTGTTTTTCTCGTTCTGCTTTTTCAGATTGGCATTTGGGCCTCATCCTTGATCGAACAGTGGGCTAAATGGTTCAGCGAAAAAGATTCGGAAGATGGGGTTAGCAATGTCACGGCGGTCAAGGTTCTGGTGATGATCGGACGTTTGATCGTTTGGTCGATCATTATTCTGATGGCCCTGGATAATTTGGGTGTCAATATCACCGCGCTGGTCGCCGGCCTTGGAATTGGAAGTTTAGCTGTTGGATTGGCTCTGAAAGATGTATTTCAAGATATACTTGCATACATCGCGATCCTGGTGGACAAGCCTTTCGTGTACGGCGATTATGTGGTGGTCGGAGATTATTCTGGTACAGTGGAACACATTGGAATTAAAACAACCCGCGTTCGCAGCCTTTCGGGAGAGCTGATTGTCTTTGGAAACTCGGATCTTCTATCCAGTCGCCTGCGAAATTACAAGAGTCTAAACGAGCGGCGGGGGACGTTTTCTGTCGGCGTGACCTATGATACTCCGTATGAGAAGTTGGCCGCCATTCCGGAGAGATTGAAAGAGATCGTGGAAGCAGAAGAAAATGCTCGTTTTGACAGGGGACACCTGAAGGCTTTCGGAGATTCGGCCATCACCTTCGAGGTTGTATTCTATATGCTCGTCCCGCAGTATGCCGAATACATGGATACGCAGCAGTCGATCAATCTGGCTATCCACCGCTATTTCGCGAGTGAGTCTATTGAATTCGCATTCCCAACTCAGACGATCCATGTGGAATCGTTGCCGGCATCGAATGGTGGGCCGACCCCGATCGACACGACTGCTGAAGCCGCGGCTTAGGCAGTACATTTGAAGGCTCTTGCTGGATTAAGCAGTGTTCACCGAGACTACTGGCGGAGAGCCAGCCTAATCATTTCTTCCGCAGATGCGGCTTCGGGGTGTTTACTCAAGACCCCACGAAGGCTTTTGTCAGCACCGGCTCTGGACAGGCCGAGGGCTTCGAGGGCCGCCATGGCATCGGAGCGCGCTGTTGACCCATTGCCACTTTCGGCACCTTTTGACCCCGTCAGCACCAGTTTTTCGAAGCGATCCCGGAGCTCTACGATCAGACGCTCGGCCGTCTTTCGTCCCACCCCCGGGATCTGCGTCAGCATAGCGGCATCTCCGTCCACAATTCGCGTTCCGATCTCCTCGGGACTCAGCGCCGAAAGTGCTGCGAGAGCCAATTTAGGTCCAATTCCGGACACTCCCAGAAGTAGATTAAATACACTTCGCTCTTCATCCGTAGCAAAACCGAAGAGGAGGATGGCATCGTCTCTCACGTAGTGGTGGCACTGAAGCCGAACGTCCTCACCTGCCTTCGGGAGCTTTTCATATGTCGATGTTGGAATAAGCAGTTTATAGCCGAGTCCACTCACGTCAATGACGGCTTCAGTGGGTTTCTTGGAAGAAAGCTTTCCCGAGACGTAGTCAATCATTCCGAATGTGTCTTTCGAGGTGCCGGATTCGGTACAATATTACGACGCAGGCGACGCGGGTGCTTCGATAAATAACTGCTTGATGTCCTCCCGGTCGAATCTCATTACAATGGGAAGCCGACGCCCCATACCGAACGCTTTCCCGCTGACCCGAAGACCGGGTGGAGCCTGGCGTCGTTTGTATTCACTCCGATCCACCGCATGAAGTACGCCTCTCACCAACTCGTCGTCGTACCCCGTCGAATCCACAATGGAATGAAGGTCCTCGCGTTGTTCGACGTACCGTCTGAGGATATCATCAAGGATCGGATACGGAGGCAGGGTGTCGTCGTCGTGCTGATTTTCCGAGAGTTCAGCGGAGGGCGGCTTAGAAATCGTGCTCTTTGGGATGACATCGCGCCCGGTTTGGTTATTTATGGATTCCGCCAGCTGATACACCTGGGTTTTGAACACATCGGACAGAACCGCAAGGCCACCGCTCATGTCGCCATACAATGTTGCATAGCCCATCGAGATCTCACTTTTGTTGCCCGTCGTCAGGAGCAGATGACCAAACTTATTAGAAATGGCCATCAGCGTAAGTCCACGCGAGCGAGCCTGAATATTTTCTTCGGCAATCCCGCGGGGTGATCCTGAAAAAAGAGGACCCAGCATTTCAGAATATGCATCAACGGCCGATTCGATGGAAATGTTGTGAAACTCGATATGTAGATTTTCGGCCAGCATCCGTGAATCTTCTACGGAACCCGGCGATGAAATCGCCGACGGCAGGGTCACGCCGATTACGCGTTCGGGCCCGAGCGATTCGACGGCAAGAGCACACGTTACGGCCGAATCAATCCCCCCCGAGAGTCCTACAATCGCCTTCCTGAAACCCCCTGTCTTCGTTACATAGTCACGGATTCCCATGACCAGCGCATCGTGCAAATCATTGATCGGATCGTGTACCGCTGCCTCAAAACCCTTAGAGTCCTCTGTATCCCAGATGAGGAGCGCTTCTTCAAATGACGGGGCGCAGCAGAGTATTGTACCGTCGGGCGCGTGCACCCGCGAATCCCCGTCAAACAAAACCTCGGTGTTGGCTCCCACCTGATTGACCAGAACGAAGGGGATTTGATAGCGTGCACAGATGGTTTCAAGTAAGCGGGTTCGCTGATCGTGTTTCCCTTCCGAAAACGGAGAGGCCGAGATATTGATGAAAAGATCAGCGCCGGCGCTGGCAAGATCATCAAGAGGATTCTCAGCATACATCTGATTGTCTGTGAATCCTTCCCAATTCCACATGTCCTCACAGATTGAGATGCCCAACCGATGGTCCCGGAATTCGTAGACACTTACTTCCGTAGCTGCGGAGAAGTACCGGGTTTCGTCGAATACGTCGTAGGTCGGCAGCAACGTCTTGCTCACTCGATGAACCTCGCACCCGTTCTCCAGCAGAATGGCTTCATTCAACAATTTTTTCCCCGAAGCGTCCGGATTCCGAACGGGCGCTCCGATAAGCAAGCCGATTCCTGACGGTCCATTTTCTGCAATCCAATGGAAGGCAGCGAACGCCGAATCAATAAATGCAGGGTTATCGAGCAGATCAAGTGGGGGGTACCCGGTAACGCACATTTCAGGAAATACGACGAGATCCGCGCCTTTCTCGTCAGCTTGGTGTGAGGATTCGAGAATCTTTCTGGCGTTTCCGGAAACGTCGCCGACTATCGGATTTATTTGTGCGAGAGCAATCTTCATCTGCAAAATTCCTGTCTGAACTCTGATACGCCTGCCTGAACGGATTGATGCCGGACGCGCATCCTAAGAATTTGACTGAGATTTGGTCTGAATTGCGGCGCGAACACGCTCTTCCGGGAGTTCAGCTCCTGTCCATGCTTTGAAAGATTCTGCGGCTTGACCGAGCAACATTTCGACGCCCCCGACCGCGGAGGCACCGACTATTGAGGCCTGATTCAGAAGGAGCGTACGTGATGGATTGTATACGAGGTCGTAGACGATATGGCCATCGTGGATCAACTCCGGTTGCAGACACGGCGTGGCGTCGATGTCCGGAGTCATTCCGAGCGGTGTCGTATTGACGAGAAGAGTGGCTTGCTGCATCGACAGCGCAGCATAATCCCATTTTACGACCTCGATCCGGTTTCCCGAGGGATCGATAAGTCGAACGAGCGCTTCACCGCTCTCCACAGACCGGCACACGAGATGGATTCGAGCTAGATCGAGCTCGTTCAACATCGCGTAGGTTACAGCTCGAGCCGCGCCTCCGCTGCCCCAGACAAGCGCTTCCTGATCTTTCAATTTCTCTTTGAACTCGCCGAGTGGTCGCGCGAATCCCGATACATCCGTGTTGTCTCCGATCAGGCGCGGCTCTGACGCTGAGCCTGAGTAATCACAGGTGATGGTGTTGACGGCTCCGACTGCTTCGGCTCGCTCCGTCAATTCGTCCAGAAAGAAAATGACATCCTGTTTATGGGGGATAGTCACATTGGCTCCTTGAAATCGAAATGTCTTTATCCCGTTAATTGCATCTCCGAGAGACGCCTTCTCTACCCGAAAGGCCAGGTACACCATATCCAGATTCAGCTCCTCAAATCCGGTGTTGTGAATGAACGGAGAAAGGGAATGAGTAACTGGATCTCCCAGGAGAGCGACGATCCGAGTATCAGGAGTAACAGACATGCAGAAAAATTGCTTAACGGGGGATCCGAGTCTTACGTTTTGAATTACAGCGCATCTCGTGAATCTGTTGTAATTGTGTAACGAAGATAGTAGCCTTGCCGGACTGAATCTCAGTTCTCCAGAGGTAGCCCACAACCAAAATGTCCACCGTAAGTTTTCTTGATCAAGTCCATCGGATGTTCGAAAAGGCTGCGGCCTATACGGATCATCCGGCTGGACTCCTGTCGCAGATCAAAATCTGCAATAGCGTCTACCACATGAAATTCCCTCTCGTGAGAGACGACGGCTCGATAAAGGTTATCAAGGCCTGGAGGGCCGAACACAGTCAGCACAAGTTGCCTGTAAAAGGCGGAATCCGGTTTGCCATGGCTGTCAATGAGGATGAGGTCATGGCTCTAGCGTCACTCATGACGTATAAGTGCGCCATCGTAAATGTGCCTTTTGGTGGCGCGAAGGGTGGCGTGATGGTTGATCGTCGCGAGCTATCGGATACCGAACTTGAGCGCGTCACCCGGAGGTATACGTTTGAGCTTCTCCGAAAGAATTTCATAGGCCCGGGAATTGATGTGCCAGCTCCCGACTACGGAACCAGCGCCCGCGAGATGGCGTGGATCTTGGACACCTATACGACACTGTCGTCTGATCAGCTCGATGCGTTGGCCTGTGTGACAGGAAAACCGGTAGGCCATGGCGGTGTCCGAGGGAGGAACGAGGCAACCGGTCGCGGAACGTTTTACGGAATCCGGGAGGCCTGCGATGATGCCGATCGTATGAGTGCCCTTGGGCTGGAACCAGGTCTGGCAGGGAAAACAGTCGTGGTTCAGGGGCTCGGCAACGTGGGCTTTCACGCTGCCAAA
>BTQE01000064.1:0-17485 GCA_036985715.1 Rhodothermia bacterium | reverse complement strand
ATCTCTTCCTGAAATCCAGATCCCGCCTCAGCCTAACCCAGCCGCAGCACTCGGTCACAACTTCCCTGAGCCGTTCACAGATCAAACGACGATAATCTATCGCCTCCCGCATCCAACCTACGTACGATTGGTTGTTCTTGATGTCCTCGGAAGAGAGGTAGAAGCGTTAGTAAGTGAGCCTCAAGATGAGGGCGAGCACGCGGTTACTTTCGACGGCACCGATTTACCATCAGGCGTCTATTTCTATAAGATGGTACCTCCTATGGTCATATGACACAAACTATAAATGATGTCGATCTCTATCCAGCATATCAGTACCAAGGCTGTTATCGGCTGAGAGGAGTAGGTATGATTCAACGTTTAACAAGTGCCGTTTTTGTGGTGGTGGCGGTGGCTTCGCTACCAGGTCTGTTACAGGCGCAGGTGCAGGGACCAGATTCGCTGATTCTGGTCAAGTTGTATCGTACTACAGATGGACCGAGTTGGAATAACAACGCGAACTGGCTGACAGGGCCCGTATCTACATGGGAAGGAGTCATGGTCGAGGAAAATCGAGTAACTGAGTTGTGGCTCAATCACAATAATTTGAAAGGAAGTATCCCCAGGGTTCTCGGATATCTTCGTGACCTGAGAATTCTCTATATGTCATCAAACAAACTTGATGGCCAGATTCCAACCGAGTTAGGCAGACTTGCAAATCTTGAAGTCTTGTGGCTTGAGAGCAATCGACTATCAGGATCCATCCCGAAAGAAATTGGTGATCTAATTAGCCTTGAACAATTGCTGCTCGGCAGTAACCAGCTTACGGATGAGATTCCTGAGGAAATGGGATACCTCCAGAATATTTATTTGCTCAGCCTGACGGACAACGAACTTAGCGGCTCTGTCCCTGCAAGTTTGGGTAATCTTCCGAGAATCACGGAAATGCATCTCAGCCGTAACCAACTGTCAGGTGTATTACCAATTGAACTCTCGAATCTGACTTCACTTGGCCATCTGTCTTTTGATGAAAATAACTTTACAGGTCCTATTCCCCCCGAATTGGGGAAACTCACGAATTTGGAACGACTCTGGATAAACACAAATGGATTTTCTGGCACGCTTCCACATGAACTTACCGATCTCACTAAATTGCGGTGGTTCGCTTTTTACGCTACCGGTCTATGCGAGTCGCTTGACGCTTCCTTTCAAGCATGGTTACAAAACGTACATCTCGTTCAGAGTACTGGCTGCACGAACGTTGCAAGCGAGGACCTCGCCGACGTACCTCTGGAGTATGCTCTTGAACAGAACTATCCCAACCCGTTTAATTCAGTCACCACGATTTCATATTCTATAGCAGAGACTGGACGTGTCGAGTTGAAGGCATATAACATACTCGGTGAGCTTGTTGAAACGATGGAAAACCGAGTGCTTTCATCGGGTATGTATTGGTCCAGTTTTGATGCTTCTGGATTAACAGCCGGTATTTACTTTTATACTCTGTCGGTTGGAGATTTAAGCTGGACACGAAAAATGGTGGTCGTAAGGTAGTGTCACATGACAAGAGGATGCATTAAGTCTTTGTCCCGGTTGGGGAACTATACAGTACATGTTAGTGCTGTATGACGGCATTTGAGACGATTCTCTCGGAGCCAATGAGCGGACTCGAACCGCTGACCTGCTCATTACGAGTGAGCTGCTCTACCAGCTGAGCTACATTGGCCTTAAAAATGGCGTTCAGAAACGGATTTCGGAACCCGGGTTCTTGATCGGCTTCAAGAAGCAAGCGCGAAAACTACTCTCGCGTCGAGCAGCAATCAACTGTAACCACCCGTATCGGATTCTCTCGCGGCTCGGTTCTCACGATATTTTCATTGCTGATAGCACGCCTCAGGCCAGGCCACGTACACCGTGTGAGCTACCTTTCCAACGCGTTTTCGTAGCGAACCCAATTTCAATCTAATGACTGATTTCCGAAATCATCTGGCCCAAATCTGTGACCTGAATCATACGGCTGCGGTCCTCGAGTGGGATCAGGAAACATACATGCCGAGCGGCGCGGCGGAAGCACGCGCCCACCAGATCGCTACCCTCAGACGGTTGGCGCACGAAATGCTCGTCTCTGAGAAGACTGCGGCCCATCTTGAGAAAGGATCTGACGACGAAGCGCTCTGCCGCGTCACTCAAAGAGACTTCGACCGGGCTACACGCATTCCGGCAGATCTCGTAGCAGAACTAGCCGAGACAGCTGCGCTTGCCAGGCAGGCCTGGCGGACAGCAAGGGAGTCAGATACCTTCAGCGCGTTTGCACCGCACCTCGAAAAAATCGTTGCCCTGAATCTGCGCAAAGCGGAAGCCGTCGGCTACAACGAACACCCCTACGACGCGCTGCTGGATGAATTTGAGCCGGGAATGAAAACGGCTGAGGTCGCGACAGTATTCGCAGAACTCCGCGATCTGCTCGTTCCCATCGTTCAGGCGCTTACGGCCGAGGAAGCCCCGGACGACAGCATGCTTCACCGCCATTTCTCTCATGACGCTCAGTGGGATTTCGGCCTGTCTGTTATAAAGGACTTTGGCTACGATTTTAAAACGGGTCGCCAGGATCTGTCCGCGCATCCATTCACGACCACGTTTTCGATCTCGGATGTCCGGCTCACTACGCAGGTCGACGAGGCGTTCTTCAATCCAGCATTCTTTGGAACGCTCCACGAAGCCGGGCACGGCATGTATGAACAGGGAATTGACCGGACTCTCGAACGGACTCCACTGGCGGATGGGACGTCCCTCGGAATGCATGAGTCGCAATCACGACTGTGGGAGAATCTTGTCGGACGAAGCAGGGGTTTCTGGTCGCATTATTATCCGAAAGCGCAGAATGCGTTTCCCGACGCCCTCGGCAGCGTATCCGAAGAAAACTTTTACCGGGCCATCAATCGGGTCGAGAACTCCCTCATTCGCGTGGAGGCCGACGAGGTTACCTACAACCTCCACATCATGGTTCGGTTTGAAGTGGAAACGGAAATGCTGAAGGGTAATATCAGTATTTCGGACCTACCTGAGGCTTGGAACGACCGGATCGAAGCGTACCTGGGAATTCGTCCATCAAACGACGCCGAAGGAGTTCTCCAGGATATTCACTGGTCACTCGGGGCCATCGGATATTTTCCGACGTATGCGTTGGGAAATCTGATGTCGACTCAGCTATTTGATCAGGCTAGCTCAGACATACCGAATCTCGCGGAGCAGATTTCCTCCGGGAGCTTTGAAGCTCTTCTTGGGTGGCTGAGAACCCATGTTCATCGTCATGGAAGGAAGAAATCTGCTAACGAAATACTAACCGACGCGACCGGAACAGGTTTGTCCGTCGAAAGCTGGATCCATTATATCCGGAGCAAGTACGAAGATATATATGGTCTTTAGGTGCTGTACGAGTGTCCGCGAATCACCCATCGTCACAAAACGCTCTAGAGCTTATGGCAAGCGAGATTGAATTCCACCTCGATAATCTCAGAATTTCAAATCAACTCGATCAAAAAGTCCGTGATCACTATAAAGAGTGGAAGCGCGGGCATCATGACATAAAAAGTGCATTCGTCTCTCTGAAGCAGTTATCCGGAAAGAAGTCTGTTCACGAGTACGAAGCAAAAATTGTCCTTTATCACACGCCAGATAATATTGTCGCCGGACATCGTTCGTCTGCCATCCCAGATGCGCTTCATGGGGCCATTCAGGCAACAGAAAGACAGCTAAGGGAAACCCGCGCTGCTTTTAGGGATCGCCGGCGACGAGCCGAAATTCAGTATAAAGAGAGCCAATAGGCGCTTCATCTGAAATCATTGAAATCCGAAGCCAACACATCGTCCATCCGGGAGTGGACTCCAGATTCATGGAGAAATCTCCGGGCCACACAGCAGCCCGAATACCCGGATTCAGGTGAGCTTGAGAGTGTTCTTCGGCAGCTGGCTGAACTTCCCCCCTTAGTCACGTCTTGGGAAGTAAACCGTTTGCGTACGCGTCTGGCCGAGGCTGCCGCGGGAAAACGCTTTCTCCTACAGGGAGGCGATTGTGCTGAACGGTTTGATGAATGCCGTCCCGACATTATAGCCAATCGCTTGAAGGTGCTTCTTCAGATGAGCCTCGTGCTCATCTATGGACTTCGATTGCCCGTTGTGAGGGTGGGTCGGTTCGCGGGTCAATATGCCAAGCCTCGATCCGAACCCCTCGAATCCAAGAACGGAACCAAACTCCCCGCTTATCGGGGCGATATCATCAATCGACCCGGCTTCGAGCCCGAAGATCGGATACCCGATCCGAATCGGATGATTGAAGCATACAGCCGTTCGGGAGTTACGCTCAATCACGTTCGGGCGCTGGGAGAAGGCGGATTCGCCGATCTTCACCACCCGGAATACTGGAATCTCGGGTTCGTCCAACACGATGACCTGCGCCAGGAATACCAGGTAATTGTCGATTCCATTCTGGATGCCATCCGGTTTATGGAGGCCGTTTCCCCCAATCCTATTGGCGATATGGATCGAGTTGCGTTTTTCACGAGTCACGAAGCCTTACTTCTCCCCTACGAAGAGGCGCTGACCAGGCAGGATGTCCACCACAAACGAGCCTACAATCTTTCGACCCACTTCCCGTGGATTGGCGCACGAACGGCATTTGAAGGAAGCGCGCACGTCGAATACATGCGAGGCCTCGCGAATCCGATCGCGATTAAGGTGGGCCCGGAAATGGCCCCTTCAGATTTAAAGACTTTGATCAACGTTCTCGATCCGGATTCTATTCCGGGTCGGCTGACGCTCATCACGCGGTTGGGTGTTGAGCGCATAGAGTCGCAGCTTCCCCCACTCATTTTGGCCGTCCAGGGAATCGGGAAACAGTTGCTTTGGAGTTGCGACCCGATGCATGGAAACACTGAAATCCTCTCGTCCGGAATTAAAACGCGCCGATTTGAGAATATTCTCGCCGAGATGGAGCTCTCATTTGATATCCATGCTGAACACGGTTCGGCACTCGGCGGTGTCCATCTTGAGCTCACGGGTGAAAACGTGACCGAATGCACAGGCGGAGCCGGTGGACTTCAGGATGAGGATCTTGGGCGAGCCTATCATTCCCACGTCGATCCACGACTGAACAGCGAGCAGGGACTGGAAATGGCGTTTTCGATTATTCGGAAGAAACGCCGGATGTTGTCGTAGCGGTTCGGCGGTGTATTTGTCGATTCCAGTAAGGGCAGTTCAATCAACTGGCGGATTTATTACACAGCCTTCGGCTGCTCCATCAGTCGGACTCTTCGAGTCCTCGTGTGTGGTGAGCACTCGCAAAGGTGAGAGATAGTAATCGTTAAGTCAAACCTAAGTGGGCTCTGCAAGTCCGCATAATGTGCTTGACATACCGCGAAATACTCACGCTACTATCTATTGAAATGAAGCGTTTTCAGCTCGAAGAAATCCGTATGTGTCCATGTGAGGAACTGAGTAAGCAGCACAAATGTCTGGCATTTTGGCTTGCTTCTGTGAAAATGGAGCTGACACCTCCATTGATACGACTGCACAATTATTGACCTCGGCCCAGGAGATAACCCATCCGTCCGCACCGCGGGCAAACTCCGTCAGTGCTGATGATCGATACAGCGGTTGAGCCGAGACCCAAGATAGTAGTCTCCCATACAAGTCGATGACCTTGGAAGCACTGGTGGTTGCAAACATACTTGTTGGACAAATCGACATGGTCCACTCTCCAACCGTTCGGTGACATCGTGATATGCCATGATTTCATCGTAGACTTTGTCGATGCTCACAACCACATCATCTGAGTGAAGCGTGAGAAGGGTATCCCAAAATCCGGGCACGATGTCCCGAGCGTAGTACTGATTCTGAGCTTGGATGTATACGCTAGAGTCCAGAACGTACTTCATGAAGCCGGACGACTAAAGCGTGACACCGATTCGATCGGCGTATGAAACAAACGTGTTGGAACGAAGCCCTGCCATTTCGAACGCCTCGGTGTATAGAGGCTTTCCTTCTTTCACTGCCTGTACCACAGCAGATCCAAACAGCCTACCAATTCTGACTCCTTGAGTATTCCAGTAGTCACCGCCCGTTGATTTATTAGTAGACCGTTTCTGCTGGAATAGTTCAATGCGTTGGTCATAAAAATCGAAAAACCAACTCCTGGAAACGAGATCTAGGTCGAGCGCTTTTCGTGCAACTACAATCTGACTAACCTTGAAACTGCGTGACAGCTTTAAGAAAGGATCAGCGTCATTTTCATAACGATTCCATTGAGGAAGAAACTCAGAAGTTGGAACCAGGAATTCCGCTGCTACTTGGTTACAAAAGACCTCGTCTTCGTTGGATCGCGAAGACAAGAGCTTCGGTAAATCAAATAACGCATCTTGATTAATCCACAAATGTGCTAATTCGTGTGCGAGGGTAAACATTTGTGCAGCTTTGGCATCTCTGCCGTTGACAAAAATCAATGGCGCCAGATCGTCACTTAGGACAAAACCTCGGAATTCCTCAACATCAAGAGTTCTTCTGGTATTCCGACCAGCATAGCCCATGAATACAACCATGATTCGAGCCGCTTCTATTGAATCTCGAAGATTACGCAGGGCATCCTCTTGGGAGTCGAATTCACTGGCCCACATCAGTGATAAGCCGAGGACATCCCGAATATTTGTCGCGACTTCCTCTATAGGTCTTCTGTCCTGTGCGCTGCCCACAAAACTTAGCTCTTGCGCCTCTTGATCAATCAGAAATTGTCTCAACCATTCCTGTCTCGACCGCATCTGTTCCACTACCTCGAGTAGATCTGGACTTGGTCTTCGTTGCTGATCGTCGCTTAGAGTTCGGAAATCCGGAATGTCAAGACTGACATCAGGTGGTTCTTGAAGGAAGAAAAATCCAAATGGCGTACGGAATCTCCTAGACAGCGCTTCCAGCTGTTTCATTGTTGGTAGTTTTTCGCCTCGCTCCCATAATTCGTAACTGGGAACCTTGATGGAGACTTCATCCAATGGAATATTTGCCCACTCCCGAGCCCACTGAATAATTTCTGGATTAATATTTGGACGAAATGTGGCCATCAATCATTACACAAAATTCGGTTGTTCGGCGCGATGTTCAGAACAATGTAATCAAGACACCTGACAGGGCATGTCATACCCTTCCAGAACGTCTATTTGAGTTTTCCTGATTCCGAAAGCGATATTACACCATATCTGCGTCGGATTCGATCACAGAATCTATCACCGTGTCTATCACGGATTCTATCCAGGCACCGCCCAACACATCGTCGCCCTCGTAAAGAACCACCGCCTGACCAGGAGTGATGGCTCTTCGCGCATCGCTGAATGCAACGTGCAATCTATTCTCCTTGTCCTGCCAGGCGATTCCTGGAGCTCCCGCGTCTTTATATCGAATCTTGCCGACAATCGGCCGCTCTTCCGTCAGATCCTCGTACTTGATCGGATTGAAGTCCCGCGCAATGAGCGACTGTTGAAGTAGTTCGTCGCGCGGCCCGATCGTGACCGTGTTCGTCTCCGGATCGATTTTCGTGACGTAAGCTGGATATCCGAGTGCGAGCCCCAATCCGTGTCGCTGACCGATCGTGTAGAACGGATACCCTTCGTGAGTGCCAATGACCGCACCATCGCTGAATACGAATTCCCCGGGTCCGGCTCGCTCGTCGATATCCGCTACTCGATCGCGCAGAAAGCGGCGATAGTCATCGTCCGGGACAAAGCAGATTTCATACGAATCCGGCTTGTCAGCAACCCGTTCGAGTCCGAATTCATGTGCCAGACGCCGAATTTCAGGCTTTTCGAGGTCGCCAAGGGGGAATATTGTCCTTGCAAAATGCTCCTGGGACACCCCCCAGAGGGCATAGCTCTGGTCCTTGTTCAAATCCAGTCCTCGCATCAACACGGACCGGTTGAGTTCGTCATCCCAACGAACGCGAGCATAGTGCCCGGTGGCAATAAACTCACAATCGAGCGCATCGGCCCGGCGCATGAGTGCGGCCCACTTGATATGCGTATTGCAGAGAACACATGGGTTGGGCGTGCGCCCGGCCATGTACTCTTCCGTGAAGCGGTCGATCACCCAGTCGCCAAACTCCTCACGGATATCGATGATAAAGTGGGTGAAGTCGTATTTCATGCCCACGTCCCGGGCGTCATTCATGGACTCGAGTGTACAACAGCCAATGACTTTTCCGGTGTTTCCGCCGCTCTCGCGGTAGTCCCATGTTTTCATCGTGATGCCAACCACCTCATAACCCTGTTCTTTCAGAAGAACAGCGGCAACAGAGGAGTCTACTCCTCCACTCATAGCTACAAGAACGCGTCCTTTCGTACTCATTCGGGACTGGGTGAATCGGTTGTTAGCGGGCTGCAGAAACTATTCAAAACCCCCATATGTCTCTTTGAACGATCAGGTTCCTCTCTTCAAATCGGATTCGCAATGATATGAGGTTACGTATCTTGCGGTGCATTTGATCATCCACTACCCGCGCTTCCCATGAAGCTCCTCATTTTGAATGGCCCGAATTTGAATATGCTCGGCGAGCGTGAACCGGAGACGTATGGAAATACGTCGTTGACAACCATTCAGGAAAACCTGGAAGGGGCTTTCCCTCAGGTCGACCTGGCGTTTTATCAGAGCAATCACGAGGGAGAACTGATTGACCGGTTGCATAGTGGCGCCGAGGGCGGATTTGACGGCATCGTCTTCAATCCCGGTGGCTATTCGCATACATCCGTAGCCCTCCGGGATGCGATCTCGGCAATCGAGACGCCGGTTATTGAAGTTCATCTATCAAATATTGCTGCCCGAGAGTCGTTTCGTCACCACTCGGTCACTGCCGGAGCCACGCTCGGAATGATTTCAGGACTGGGGCCGATGGGGTACCAGATGGCGATCGAATACTTTCTGAACACGGACCCGGCATAAACGGTTGGCGATTGCGGCGCCCTATCACGATGTCAACTGAAAGCAGGATTCTAGTCATCTCGAGCGCAGCCTCATGAGCTTTCGGCCGCGGATCAATAAGCTTGCTTCAGATACGGCCGTCTACGGCGTTTCTTCAGTATTTGGTCGCTTAATCAACTTCCTCCTTTTTCCTTTCTATTCTAACGTCTTTGCGCCCGACGTCTACGGGCCGGTGATCGTCGTTTATGCCGCATTCGTTTTTTTGAACGTTATTTATCAATACGGAATGGAGGCAGCGTATCTCAAATACGCGGCCAACGCTTCCGATACGGACGAGAAGACAAAGACGTTCAGCACCGCGATCTGGTCACTGTTTCTTACCGCCAGTGTTTTCTCTGCGAGCATCTACTTTTTCAAGGCCCCGGTTGGCGAAATTCTGGGTCTTGAACCTGGCTACTTCACTCTGTTGAACTACGCGGCCGGAATCCTCATGCTGGATACGCTCATGGTAGTCCCGTACGCGGAGCTAAGATTGCAGAATCGACCCTGGCGTTTTGCCACGGTTCGAATTGTGGGTATTGTCGTGAATGTGGGCCTCAACCTTGTATTCATTCTGAGCATGGGCATGGGAATCGAGGCCATTTTCCTGGCAAATCTGATTGCCTCAGGGACTTCGTTGGTTCTATTGTCGCCGTCATTTACTCAGAACTTTCGATTCCAGTTCAGCCAGTATCGATTTCGCGAATTACTGCATTTTGGACTTCCGTTCGTTCCGGGCGGTTTGGGGTACGCGCTCTCGGAGCGACTCAACATTTTTTTTCTGGAGCGAATGCCCAGTGATCGGATCCTGGAGTTGTACGGGACGAACCCGGCTGTTGCCGCTCTTGCCGACAAGACCGCGACCGAGGGCCACGCAATCTATGCGGAATTCATTGTTGGCGCTTACGGCGGGATGATCAAGCTCGCGATCATCCTGGCATTGGTAGTGCAGATGTTTCGCTATGCCTGGCAGCCGTTTTTCCTTCAGCATGCCGATGATGAAGACGCGTCAGACCTGTTCGCACGCGTGTTCACACTGTTTACGGCCGCACTCCTTGTCGTATACCTGGCCGTCGCGTTTCTAGCCCAGGAGCTGGTTTCGATACCCCTTCCCGGTAACCGTTTCTTGATCGCACCGTCCTATTGGATTGGACTGAGTATTATTCCCATTGCCCTACTGGGATACGTTTTTCAGGGGTGGTATTACCATTTCTCGGCGGGTGTTTACATTCAAAACAAGACCAAATTCTTCGTTTGGTGCACGCTTGCGGGAAGTGTGGTGGCGCTCGTTCTGAACATTCTTTTCGTACCCCAATACGGAATGGTAGCGGCGGCATGGGCTACGGCGGCCAGCTTTGCCGTCATGGCCATTTTTCTACTCGCGCTGGTTCGTCGTGTTTACCCGGTGCCCTATGAGTGGGGACGTGTGTCGAGTCTCGTCGCAAGTGCCATCATCCTTTTCTTCCTATGGGATGCCTTCGAGGGGCTTCAGATTTGGTGGATCGAATTCATCCTTCTTTCCGGATTTGCTGTGGCGGCCGTTTTTATCACGGGCGTCAAAAAGCTTGGTCGAGAGTAATCTGGGTCGTAAGTAATCTGCGGCGGCGAGACTGAACCTGTTCCATACGCCGACGAGAACGCTGATCGGAACGGGTGTCAACACAACCTCTTGACGTGGCCGTCTGCCCCTGCCTCGACCAACGAACTGTCGGCGCGTTTGGAACGGTAGCCATAGAGGATCTACCGCTGCCAAATGTAACTGCGACAGTTACGGAATTAATTACACATCCGAAGTCACTACCGGAAAACGCGCCCAACGACTCGTTCCGGTTTCGGACCAAAAACGCCAGCCCGCGACGCGGCCGAGCCTAGATTTCTCCGCGTCTGGCAAACTGAATGATGTGATCTGCAGCTCGAAACGCGATGGCCTCGATGGTCATCGTGCGTTGGCCACGACCGGACGAGACCAGGCTGCTTCCATCGGCGAGGAAAAGGTTCGGCACGTCGTGAGCCCGGTTGAACCGGTCGACCACTGATTTATTCGGGTCGTTGCCCATTCGGCACGTACCCAGCAAATGTCCCCGACTACGCGATGGTGTTGGCGTTTGGGACCAGACCTGTTTCGCGCCCGACGCCTCAACAATTTCTTCGGCGCGATCCGAAAACCACTGTTTTGCCTTTGAATCGTCCGGGTGCTCGTCGATGGTGACCATCATCGCAGGGCGTCCGTATCGATCTTTGAGCTCGGGATCCAGCTGGACGCGATTTCGGGCCATGGGAATGTTCGTCGTATGTCCGTTCACGTCGATAACGTGATTATAATAGTCGCCTGTGAGCTTTTTGTATTCACCTCCCCACCGTGGGGAGCCGGGTGGCAGTCCCATACCCAACCCAAAACCCAGAGGACCCATCTGGAAACGGGCATCCATTCCGCCACCGCCGTAAAAGCCGCGCTTGGGGTCGGATTCGTAAAACTGTTGGCTGATCCGCGTGACCTGGACGCTCTTGAACTCGTTGAGCGGGTGCTCATAATAGCCATAGGCGTGCACCTGCCCATTCCCCATTAGATACCGCCCGACCTTGTCGCTCGAGTTCGCCAGGCCATCGGGGAAGAGATTGGAATCCGACATCAGGAGCAGTCGTGGCGTTTCGGCGCCGTTTCCGCAAACCACTACGGCTTTCGTCAGCTGGGCCTGCTGAACGCCCTCTGGGTCAAAATAGAGGACTTCCTTGCAGCGGCCTGTGTGGTCCGTTCCGATGCGCGACGCGGTCGAGAGGGCCCTGACCTCGCAACGTCCCGTCGCCTCGGCTTTTGGAATCATGGCAACGAGACTCGATGATTTAGCGCTCACTTCGCATCCCCAACCGGCACAGAATCCGCAGTGGATGCAAGCCGGTCGCCCATCGTACGGCTCCGAACAAATGGCCATCGGGGCCGGGCGAACCGACCAACCGAGAGACTTGCACCCTTTCTCAAAAAGTACACCCGAGGACTTTACCGGAAGAGGCGGCATGGGAAACGGTCTGGATCTCGGAGGCGAGTTGCCGCCGGGGCCGCCAGAAACACCCACTTCCCAGTCTACTTTCGTGTAGTACGGCTCAAGTTCGTCGTACGTGATGGGCCAGTCCGCGAACCCCGTCCCGGACATCGGACCCAAAACACTCCGCTCATTGAAATCGATGGGGTGAAAACGCCAGAAGTTGGCCGTAAAGTGAACACTCGTACCGCCGACAGTTCGCAAGTAGAAGAGAGAATCTCGCTGATAGGATGTAGAATCCTCAGAGTCCTTGAACGACTGAGGATCGTGCCCACCCGTCATTCCGATTCCATTTGCTTCATCGTTCCCATATTCGTCGTGTCCAAATTTGGAAGGATCCATCCTGGGACCCTGTTCCAGAACGACGACGGAAAACCCGGCCGTTGACAGCTCTTTCGCCATGATGCCTCCGGCGGCGCCGGAGCCGACGACCACGAAGTCCACTTCTTCCCGGGTGGGGTATTGGGGTCCTGTCTGCTTACTTGGCATCGCCCCCTTCCTTCACGTACTGCTCATCGTAATAGCCGAACGGGGGTTGCCACGCATACTTGTCATCAAATCCGAGATGTTTCCAACCGATCTTGTCTCGATTTCCTCCATATTTGGGATGCACGAACATCCCCGTGAGGGTAAGATTTCTCATCAGATTGAAAAATCTCGTGTTCTCGATGGAGCGCAGGTACTCGATCTGTTGTTCGTTCGAGAGAGCAGAGAACCGTCCTACAGTCGGGTACATGTCACCGACCCCAAGTTGAAGATCAAGCACACCCTGGCGCAATATTTCTTCTTCGCCCTTCTGCATCCCATTCAGAATAGCCTGGTCGATGAAATATATAATTCCAGCCTCGCGCGCACCCGGAGTTTCATCGCTTGGGAAAATCTGAGCAGCGATGGCTTCCAGCTCCAGCGCTTCTACATTATTGAGCGCTTTGAGCGGTGCGGCTGCGAGCTGGGCCTTGCATGCCAGATCAGAAATCGCAAGAACAGCGGGTAACTGATATGCCAGCCACGTACCACTGAGAATGGAACCTGAAGATCGGAAGAAAGCTCTTCTGGATGGATCTTTCGGCTGCACCTGTACTGGACATGGTTTAGATGATGGAGAACTTGATTCGGCTGCACTGACGATATACGACCCACACCTGAAATACAAGTGTCGGGAAAAGAAGCACGACTCATCGCAACCGAATTCAACGATGTAGAAGTCCGCTCTATCGATTCGGTCGCCTAACCCGAATTGGATCCGGAGGCTGCGGAAGCAGTGTCACTCTTTCGGTTTCTAGAAGCCTCAGAGCCTCTGCTACGGCTGCCTCAAGCTGTGGATCACGGCCAGCATTGACCCGTTTCGGATCCTGAAACACTTCGATGTCGGGTGCAACGCCTTCATTCTCAACGCTCCACTCTCCGTTAATGTCGAAGAAGCCGCCACGGGGTGCGGTTATTCGACCTCCGTCTATCAACGGCGGCACATCCCAGGTTCCAACAAGTCCACCCCAGGTTCGCGTCCCGATGAGCGGACCAATCTTTTTGAAGCGAAACATGTAGGGTAATATATCACCGCCTGATCCCGCCGCGTCATTGATGATCATCACCTTTGGACCCCACAAGGCCGCGTTGGGAGCCGTCCAGGGCTGTTTATCACCGATCGGATTATTGAAATAACCGATCAGTTCCCGCGACATCAGATCGACGATATAATCGGCAATCGATCCACCCCTGTTCCAACGCTCGTCGATCACGGCTCCTTTCTTGTTCTTCTGAGCAAAGAAGTACCGGTTGAAATTCGTATAGCCTCCCATTCCGGTATCCGGAAGCCACACGTAGGCCAGTTGGCCATTGGACATTTCGTCGACTTTCCGCCGGTTACCTTCAATCCAGTCTCGCTGACGAAGATTGGCTTCACCTCTAAAAGAAACCGGAATTACGACAATTTCCCGAGCCTTTTCCTGCGACGGCCGATCGTTGAGTTTCAAGACGGTCTGCTTACCGGTCGTTCTGGCAAAAAGGCTAAATATGTTCGTTTCTGACGTCAGATCGACACCATTTACGGAGATGATATAGTCTCCGTTGGAAGCATCTATGCCGGGACCGCTTAGAGGTGAGCGAAGGTTCGGATTCCAGTTCTCTCCCGAATAAATCTTCGCAATACGGTATCGACCGTTCTCTATCGAAAAATCTGAACCGAGTAATCCAACCGGTACCGATGCTATCGTTGGTAGATCTCCGCCACCGGTGAACGAATGGCCGACTGAGATTTCTCCGCCCAGAATATCCAGCACATATGTGAGGTCCGATCGGTGGCGCACGTAATCAAGCCAAGCTCCATACGTCTTATACAGCCAGTCCATGTCGGCGCCGTGCACATTATCAACGTAGAAGAAGTCGCGCTGATAGCGCCAGGCTTCGCGAAATATTTGGCGCCATTCCGCAGGTGGATCAACTTCCATGCGCATATCGGCCAGGTTGAGTTGCTCGTCACCTAAGTTCGGGCTTCCGTCTGCATCGACAATCCCCCACTTGTTTCCAGGTGACGAGTACAACAATTTGTTGCCGTCGCTTGAGATCTCAAATCCAAGCACGCCGGTCAGGAAGGGCTTTGCTTCGCGATCGGATATTTTGTAGCGATTAAGAAGAAGGCCGGGCTCATTTTGAACACTTTCAGTATAGAAGAGGCTGCCCTCAGCCCCCGCTTCCAGCCGGACATAATTCCGTGCGGGAACACCAAGGGCGATAATGCGCTGATCCATACCCTCGAAGTCGATCGTGACCACGATCTCTTCTTCATCTTCTTCTTCGTCCTCCTCGTTATCTTCATCCTCTTCATCTCCACCCGATTCTGATTCGTCTTCCGATATCTCTTCATCATCGCTCTCCGGCGGGAATGGCGACGGTTCGTCTTTGGACAACACCGCCAGATAAATCGAGCGATTGAGAGGAATATTATAGGAAGTCATATCTAGCCAACCCACGTTCAATCCGAAGTCTGTACTGCCGAGGAAGTACAAATACTTTCCACCCGCGTCCCAGGCCGGCGAGATATTGTCCGACATACCATCGGTAAGCTGATACGACATTTCTTCTTCAACAGAGTAGACGAAAATCGCGTTGTACTCGTTGGTCAAACGTTTTGTATAGGCGATCCATTTTGAATCGGGTGACCACTCCGGATAAATCGTACGGTCTGGATGTGCGAAACCCTCATCGTCGATCTTGGTGGCATCGCCAGACTCGACCTCGATCACCCAAAGATTGCGGTCAGCGTCCGCGAACGAGATAAGCTTTGAATCAGGCGACCAACTCGGCGTGTAGTACATCGTCGGATTCTGGAGGCCGATCGTTTGTCTGTTCTGTCCAAACTGATCGGTGATAATCAACTTGTATTCTCCCGATGCATCCGAGAACCAGCTGATGTATTTCCCATCTGGTGACCATGCTGGTGCCCGATCCGCAGATCCAGAATCTTTAGAAAGATTTCGAATTTCACCCTTTTCGGCCGGGACAGTAAAAATCTCACCCCTGGCCTCGAACAGAGCCCGCTTGCCGGAGGGAGACAGTGATTGTGAGACAATCGAACTCGAAACCGTTTCCCAGTGCGGTCGGGCCCAGGAGAAATCGCCGCGTACGGTGATCGATACTTTCCGGGCTTCTCCATCGGCGGCTTCGATCGTGTACAAATAACCGCCGTTTTCGAAAATCAAGGTGCCGTCTCCGGCTTCGAGATTCTTGGAATCAAATTCAAAGAAGAATGTACGCTGAAACACCTCCTGCGACGAGAGATCGTATTCCCAGATATTCATGGCATAATCCCTGTCCGAAAGAAAAAAGATGCTGTTACCTATCCATACAGGAGAGTTGTCGTTGGCACCGTCCCACGGCAAAGTTTCCTCGTCCAGTGTCTCAAGATCGATGATTCTGATGGCGTCGTTCTGACCGCCCCTGTAGTTACGAAATTCGGACTCCCACGGGCGAATCTTTTGATACGCCATTCGTTTTCCATCGGGTGAGAAGTCGCCCCGGTAGGCTCGCGGGATCGGCAGCGCTTCAGGGAAGTTGCCATTCAGGTCGACCTTCCAGAATTTGGGGATCGCTGGAACAGGCATGGCTACCCTAGATGAAGAGAAGACAACATATCGGCCGTCCTTCGTCCAGCCGAATACCACGTCTCCAGAGGGGTGCCACGTTAAGCGCTCGGGCTCACCTCCGTTAACACTTACAACATAGACGTCTGTATTGCCATCGTATTGACCAGAGAAAGCCACCCACTGACCGTCAGGTGAAAAATGAGGTTCAGTTTCTGCACCTTCGAATGTGGTGAGCCTTCGGGCTTCACCTCCATTGCGACCCGTGACCCAGATGTCTGCCGCATACACGAACGCAATGTGGTCGGCGCTAATCGCAGGATTGCGTAAAAGTCTCGTGTCCTGCGCTGAAGCGGTCGAAAGACTTGCGAAGAGCAAGAGGAAGGTGGCGACGGCATAAGGGTATCGCATCGGTGTTCTCCTGAAAATGATAGGAATCGAATGGAAACGTTAATATTCGACCTAAACAGGAGAAAACACAAGTCTACGAAGCAGCGTGAAACCGCGAGTCCAGTCGGACCTGTACGACAGTCAGAACAACAGAATAATTCTTTTCCATGACGGGATCTGGAAGGTGGGGCAGATAGGTGGCGAAGCTTGACGGGTTTCGGCACTGATCAAAACACCAGCATTCCCGCCACTCGTTGAAATAAAAAACGCCCTGACTCTACGTAACACGTAAATCAGAGCGTTTTCTACTGTGGAGATGCCGGATATAATAGGTGACCCAGGTCTCACTGGGTTATCGCCGGATTTCAACTCTTATTGGCTAAAATGAGCACTTTTCACTCCGAACCCAGCCCAGACCTTTTGCAAATCATGGTAAAAACCGTCACCTTATCCGTCACCTATTCACGACGGATTATCACTCATGGCCAGCGTACGCATTGTCGCGTGGAGCGCAAAGAAAGCACCCGACGGAACGCTTCCACTCTACCTAGTGATTCGCCATAAAAACCAGCGTGCCACCGTAGCGCTGCCGGTGCGAATCAAAGATAAAGATTGGAACGCTAAACGCGGCGAGATTCGGAAATCGCATCCAGATCATATCCGGCTAAACCTTCGCCTAACAGAAGTCCTCCAAAAGGCCAGAGCAGCTCTCCAGGATGCGCTTTTTGAGGATGCATCCATTTCTCCTCACAGGATTAAAGCAGCCCTTGTGGCGGAAACTGAAGGCAATGCAGGAGATTTTCTTGACTACTACGAGTCGCAGCTCGACGCGTATCGAAAAAGGCGGCAGTGGGCAACATTCGAGGTATATAGAGTGGCTCTAAACAAGCTGCGCGAATACGCGCGGCGCACGACTGGACGGGCGCGCCTTGACTTCGACCAACTAACGGTCTCCTTTCTTGAAGGATTTCGCACGTACCTCATTGGACACTGCGGAAATGGCAAGAAC
>BTQE01000063.1:0-17540 GCA_036985715.1 Rhodothermia bacterium | reverse complement strand
AGGACTCGTCCGGCGAACCGTGGATGGAAGGATCAGCCGATGTGAATTGGACGCGGCTCCGATGCGCGATGCCGCGGAATGGGTTGAGTATTACCGCAAGTTTTGGGAGGGTCAGCTCGATCTTCTGGCCAGCTATTTCAATGAAAAGAAGAAAGAAAAGAAGACTGAAAAGAAAAAGACCTAAAAGGAGGAATCAAAGAAATGAGTGTAGAAACCACATCATCACTGAAGTTATCCAGGATCATTAATGGAAGCCGGGAAGAGGTGTTCGACGCCTGGACGAATCCAGACAAGATATGCCAATGGTCGGCACCCGAAGGGATATCGATCGAGCAGTCGGACGTTGATTTGCGCGAAGGAGGCGAATACCTGCTTCTGATGAATTCCCCGGAGAACAAGACGCATACCGCATTTGGCACATATAGGGAAGTCAAACGCCCGTCGCGGCTTGTTTACACATGGGACTGGAAAGAAGAAGACAACCGGATGGGCGATACACTCGTGACCGTCGAGTTCAATGAAATGGGTGAGACCACCGAGGTGGTTATCACACACGAACTCTTCCCGAACGACGAGGCCCGGGACGGACACGACATGGGATGGGCGAGTTGCCTCAACCGCTTGGAAGGTCTGTTCGCCTAGTCGTCAGACTGTTGCAGTTCAGCAAGATCCGCCAACACTTCTGTCGAGTGCGGATTCGGATTTACTCCGATATACACCTTCGCAACGACTCCTTCGGGGTCGATGACGAAGGTGTTTCTTGCTGACATCTTCACTTCACCGACTCCACGAAGCGAGCCATACTCTTCGGAAACAATGGCCTCTGAATCGGAGAGAAGTTTAAAGGTCAAACCTTCTTTGGCACAGAAATCCTTATGGCTCTCGGCGCTGTCCACACTGACACCGAGAATGACCGCGTTGATTTCTTCGTACTTCTCCAGGTCTCTCTGGAAATTTCTTGCCTGGATCGTACAGCCTCGCGTGAAATCTCTCGGGTAGAAATAGAGCACAATCCACTGGTCGCGATAGTCGGTCAGGTTGACTTCAGTTCCTTCGTTAGAGACCAGCGTGAATTCAGGGGCGGGATCGCCCACTTCAGGTGGATCTCCGATTGGCGTCCAGGCCACCCATATCAGGGCGCCCAGTGCGAGAATAATGCCAAGCGTGGCGAGACGAACCTTTTTCATGGCTCTTCGTGAGGATTGGAGATAAGAGTGGTTGTCTGGGGAATGGCGAAAACCAGAGATGGGGTGCTTGGTTCCAGCACGCTATAAGGCAATCCTCTTGCAACTCAGAGCGGAATCCCGTTATTTACGAGCCCAGAATCCAAGAATCCATGATCGGCCAGACCGTTTCCCAGTATCGTATTGAAGAGCAGCTCGGCGAGGGCGGCATGGGGATCGTGTATCGCGCCGTAGATACCAAGCTCGATCGAGACGTTGCTCTCAAATTCCTTCCGCCTCGGCTATCGACTGACCCCGAAGCCAAGGCCCGTTTTGTACAGGAAGCGAAAGCTGCCTCTGGTCTGGATCATCCAAATATCTGTACGATTTATGACATCGGGGAAACCGATGATGGCCGCCTTTTCATTGCGATGGCTTTTTACGATGGCCAAACGCTTAAGTACGAATTACAGTCGGGCGCCATGGCGCCGGAGCAAGCGGCTTCGATTGGGGCACAGATCGCGGATGGTCTCAGGAAGGCGCACTCTGCCAGAATGGTCCACCGCGATATCAAGCCGGCAAACATTATGGTGACGGCCGAAGGGCGGGTGAAAATCCTGGACTTCGGCGTTGCCAAGTTGGCTGGAGGAGCGGACCTGACGAAGGAGGGGTCGACGGTTGGAACGACTGCGTACATGAGCCCCGAACAGGCCCGGGGAGAGCCCGTGGATGCTCGAGCTGACCTCTGGTCTCTTGGGGTTCTTCTCTATGAAATGCTCTCGGGAGAAAAACCATTTGGCGGTGAATATGAGCAGGCTGTCTTCTATTCTGTCCTGAATGAGACTCAGCAACCGCTTCCCGATTCGGTACCTGAAGAATTAGCCGACGTCGTATCGAAGCTCCTCGCCAAATCCTCAAAAGACAGATACCAGTCCGCCAATGACGTGCTCTCCGCCCTCGAGCCATGGGCCGACTCTCGGGTTCGATCGGCGGTCCATACAACAGCGTCCGAGGCCCCTCCTCTGATTCCTAATCGACTTGCTGCCGTTGCAGGCGGGATTTTGGTCATTGCGGTACTGATCTGGCTTTTCGTTCCAATGGGGAAAAATACGCCTTCTGAGACGACAGAAACATTCGATCATGTCGCGGTACTGCCGTTCACTGTTCAAGGAGACGAAAGTATCGCCTACCTCCGGGATGGCATGGTGACCCTTCTGAGTGGAATGCTGGATGGTGCAGGCCCGATTCGAAGTATAGACGTGAATCGTGTTCGCGGATACATCGAACGCCATCCGAATTTAGTGATCGATCCTGAGGGCGGAAAAACCATCGCGTCAGAGCTTGGTGCCAATCGATACGTCATTGGGACGGTAGTTCAGGCCGGCCCGGAGCGGCAACTGGAGGCGACTCTATATGGTGTGAACGGGGCAAGCCTGGCTGGAGGACAATCCTCGTATACGGGTGATGACACCTTTATGCCTGCGGTAGACGCGCTCGCCCGACAGCTTATAGGTGGACAGTTGGAGAATCCGGACACGGAGTTACCCACTTTGGCCTCGGAAACGACGACGTCGGTTAGCGCCTTGAAAAACTATCTCCTGGCCGAAGCGGCTCTTCGAAACAGCGACTGGGACTTGGCCATTGAGTTGGCGAATATGGCGATCGCAGCGGATTCTACTTTCGCACTTGCCTGGTTTGTCAAGTCGGAGGCCTACGGATGGGTCCCGGATTTTGTGGCCAGTAAGCAGGCGATCTTCGAAGCATACAAGTACGTAGATCGACTGGAGGGGAGCCTTCGAATGCTTATCGAAGGAGCGCACATGTTTTTTTCGGCTAAGCCCTATGATGCTGAGCGAATCCTTCGGAGAATGGTCAGAGAGTATCCGAACGACCTCAGAGCCCTTGCTGGACTCGCAGAAACGCTTCTACATTACAGCCCATGGTTTCTCAAGGACGGTGACCCTGAACGGGAATCATGGGATCTCTTCACGCGAATCATTGAGCTGGATCCGGAAAACGACGAGTACGAGTATCACCTGGCCCATAGTGCCTTGCATTACGGCGGCGTGACTCTTCTCGATTCACTCGCATCCGTCGCCGAAGGCGATTCGACGTACTATCGCGACATCCTTGAATTCCTGAGTGCTGCCGAAGATGATCCACGCGCCTATCTGGACTCTGATCCGGACCTGAAGTCGGTGTATTATAATGCGGAGTTCGCGGCGTCAACTGATAATCTTGATATAGCCGCTACACTGATCAATTATCTGCAGGCGAACAAATTCGATTTTTCACAGCAGGCGGGCTCGCCGGTACTCACGGTTCCAGTTTACAGATCAGCAGCCGGTCAATTACGAAGCGAAGATCAATTCTTCGATGACAATCCATCGAAAGAGCTGCGAACTCATCAGCTTGTTCAGCGCGTTTTCGAGGCGATTTTACCGGGTTTTGAGTGCTGCTCCGTAAGCCTTGATGAATTGACCGACCTGGTGGAAAACTGGGATGCAGGTGATCCCGAAGAATACGTGGGTATATATTTCACCTGGCACGAGTCCGTAAGAGATTATTTACTCGGTCTGATCAGTTGGCGAACCGGAGATCTCGAGGCGCTGGAAGAGTCCGCGCAAACATTTGATCAGAAGTGGAAATCCGAAGGCCCCATTGTGGCGTCTCTTGGACACGAATTGAAGGGTCTCGTTTCCTGGGCTGCCGGGGATATGGCGGGCGCCCTGGATCACTTTTACAGTGTGAATACAGGCTTTGACTGGGCTGAGCGCTTTGCCACGATTCCAGGACGTTCAACCACGTTCTTTTTTATCGCCGAGATCCTAAAGGAATTAGGGCGTTATGACGACGCTGTTAAATATCTGGAGTACACTAGATGGACGGGGACTCCTCAGTTCGTGGTTCCGGCAGTGATCCGCCAGGCGGAGATTTACGAACTCGAAGGCAAGTTGGAAGCGGCTGTCGGGCGTTATGAACGCGTGATGAAAATTTGGTCGGGAGCAGACGCAGAATTGCAACCGGTCGTCGATCAAGCGCGCGCCCGTCGAGATGAGCTGCTGCTTCGCCTGGGTCGCGAACCTTCGGATCTTCCGGCCCCGACATCCGGACCATGATAGCCAGCACGTTTTTCCCTTGTTTTACTCTGAATCAGTATGGTAGGCAATACCTTATCACATTATAAAATCCAGGGCGAGATCGGCCGAGGAGGGATGGGTATCGTCTATAAGGCCGAAGACACCAAGCTCAATCGCACCGTGGCCATCAAGGTGTTGCCGGTGGCGGCGCTGGGTAATGAGGACGAAAAGGCCCGATTCTTCCGAGAGGCCCAGGCAGCGGCTCAGCTTCACCATGCCAACATTGCGACCGTTTTCGCAATCGAAGAGGCGCAGATGGACGGCGAGGATCGTCCGTTCATCGCGATGGAGTATATCGAAGGGGAAACGCTTACCGAGCGGATCTCCGCTGGACCCCTGAAGCTCGACGAGGCCGTTCGGATCACCACTCAGGTAGCCGAGGCACTTGAAGCTGCGCACGAGAAGAACATCGTTCATCGCGACGTCAAAAGCGGCAACGTAATGCTCACGTCAAAAGGAGTTGCCAAGGTGCTGGATTTTGGATTGGCGAAGACAGCGCAATCGACGAAGCTGACGCAGCTCGGGGCTACTCTTGGCACAATCGCCTACATGAGTCCGGAGCAGGCGAGGGGAGAAGAAGTTGATCGCCGTTCCGACATCTGGTCGCTGGGTGTGTTGTTATATGAAATGATTTCGGGCCGTCTCCCGTTCGCAAGCGAATACGAACAGGCGGCCATTTATTCCATTCTAAACGAAGATCCGGAGCCGCTGACGGCGCTTCGAACGGCCGTTCCGATGGGCCTCGAGTGGATCGTTTCAAAGCTACTCGCGAAGAAAGCATCTGATCGCTATCAAAACGTATCGGACCTCCTGGTGGATCTACGGACCGTTGACCTGAAAGCGACCGGGCTATCCCGAATGAGCGCATCCTCACGCTCCGCGGAAGGGGTACTCGTGTCGGCGGGGCCCGCGTCAACCACGGAAGCACCGGAGGCGGTGCAGGCGCGAACGCAGGTCATACCGCGACCCGCATGGTCGATCGCAGGGGCCCTGATCGTTGGTCTTCTCTGGTTGTTCTGGCCGGGTGGCAAGGCCACTCAGGTCGAGATTTCGCCAAAACACATGACTTATTCCCTTCCTCTGGAAGGATCTGTGGTCAGCGTTGATATTTCGCCCCGTGGTGACGCCGTCGCCATCGCTGCCGAAATGGTGCGAATCATTGATCTGCGGACTGGACGGGTGAGTGCTTTCCGGCAGGCGGGTATCGCGACGCATATCGAATTTTCTCCTGACGGTGAATCCCTCCTTATTACCGGATCGACAAGCATCTCGCGTCTGTCGCTGGACAATGGATCTGTCGTTCAGGTTGTGGATACACAGGAGGGAGGTCCGCGTGCGATGTGGATGAACGACGACTGGGTGATCTACGAGGAATTGCAGTCCATTTTTCGCGTATCCCTGACCACGTCTGAACTATTGCGGGTGACCACTCTTGACACGCTCGCTGGTGAATACGATCACGACTTTCCATTCGCGCTTCCGGATGGGAAAACAGTCATGGCGACAGCGGAATTTCGGGATATGGACTCGCGGATTGGATTCTGGGATATTGAATCTGGGCAGAATCTGAAATATTTGAATCTTCCGGGATATCGAGCCCAGTATCTGAGGCCGGGTTATTTGATTTTTGAATTGGATCAAAACGTCATGGCGTTGCCGTTCGATCTGAAGTCGCTTTCCCAGACAGGGCCTATTCAGTCGATTGTGGAAAATGCCCGTGCGGAAGGAGTGAGCATCTCTGATGATGGCACCCTTGTACATGCGGGGATAGACCTAGGTCTTCGAGTCAATTTGGAGCCCGTAGTACCCATCATTTTTCGAAAAATGGGCGGAGGAGCCAGCACAGCCGAAACACTGGATATTCCACCGGATAGATATCGTAATCTGGTGGTCAGTCCTGATGGTAAACAGGCAGCGGTTGTCGTGGAAACGGCCAGCGACGGAGAACCATTAACCGATATCTGGATCCTCGACCTGGAAAGCAGCACTCGCCGGCTTCTGACCAGAGGAGGAAACAATGACTACCCGGCATGGACAGCCGATGGAGATTCGGTGCACTACGTTCGCCGGGACCGAAATGACGAACTGATGTCTATCGCGGCAAACGGACGAGGCGGAGTAAACCAACTTCCCACCAGAGAGCTCAATCCCACCCTGGCTGATTTCGTTATTTCGCAGGACGGTGCAGTGAAGGTTACGATAAGCGCTGGTGCCGAAGCGCAGCTCGAAACGCAAACAGGAATGAAAGTTTTCTTCCGCGACGGAAGAACTTTCGAGATGTACTCCGAGACGTCTAATCCCCGGCATCCAAACATATCACCGGATTCTCGCTATCTGGCATACGAGGAACGCGGTCGTATCCTGGTCCTGTCACTTGAAGATGTAAATAGCGCCCCGGTTACGGCCTGGGAGAGCGGCATGTCGCTCCCGAAATGGGCTCCTGACATGTCCAAGCTGTACTCGGTGGCGACCAATGGAACGGTGCATAGCATTCCGGTTCAGACTGATCCGGTATTCGCAGTCTCGGGTGCGCCCGAATTGGAGCTGAACTGGCCGGTTGCGGGAATCGATCTATTCGACATTTTTCCCGATGGTAAACGGTTCATTCTACCCACGATGGCTTCATCCGAGACCCCTGCGGCGGTCTCTGATTCTACGGCCCAAACCGTAGATCTTCATTTCATCATTAACCTTCCTGCTGAATTGGAGTAGAGTACCGTACTGGTTCCATTTTCCTCTAGTCCTCGTCGATAGAAAGTCCGGCCGTTCGAAATCAGCTCCTCGCAGTAGAATTCCCGCGACCAAAGGCGCGCTTCCACCACTTGCGATGGCTAGCCTGAGCGATAGCCTCGTCTCGTTTCGCTTTCTCCTCAGCGGCGAGTTGCTGCTCTAATTCCGTGATCTCCTGCAACCTGTATTTCCCGGCCTCTTGAATATCAGAGATGTTGACACCCTTGTCCCCGTCGGGATTCGAGACAAGCACGAAACCCTTTTTCTGAAGCTCTGTGGCCATTGCCCAGACATGATCGTTCATGAATCCGGGAATCTTGGCGCTTCCGTTGGTTTTCGTTTTTGGATGGGCCGTTGCGGAGGCCGCGTATTCTAGAATCGCCTTCTCAAGAACTGTCTGGTAATCCACTGCTACGCCTGAATGTTCGGATGAAAGCTGTCTGCTACGGCACCGAATGAATAGAGTTACGCTGAGACGGCCGACACCGTAAAAGCAACCGCAAAGCCGTCTCTGGACGAGGGTTGGGATTAAGTGGTTGAGCCACGATCAGACGTTCAACGGCGCGCAACCATTCATATCCGCGCTTTTTCTTTCTCGATTCGCTCGACTACTGGCATGATATCGAGCAACGTCGTCCGATATGGATCGGTTGGCCGTAGTGATGTGTCGGGATTAATCAGTCGGAATCCAAAGCCTCGATGAAAGGCGGCGGTATCGTATGGGTTCCCCTGTCTTTCTCTCGGACGACCGAGTTTGCTCATACCCGGAAATGTGCTTACTCTTGAGTTTAAACAACCCAGAGCGACGGACGACCGTTCGAATCGAGTTCGCCTATTTCATGCTCGGAATAGGTGTGATTTGCCCACGAAGTGCCACCAGGAGGACCAATGAGACCCACGAGAAGAATTCAGTTCCAGCTTTTTTGCATCATGTTATTCGCTTTCCCGACAGGGACTGCGTTCGCTCAGCAAAACTTTGACGACGTTGAAATTCAGACCACTCCGGTCGCAGACGGCATTTATATGCTCACAGGTTCTGGAGGGAATCTGGGCCTATCGGTTGGAGATGAGGGTGCGTTCCTCATTGACGATCAGTTCGCGCCGTTAACCGAGAAAATATTGTTAGCGATCAAAAAGCAGACTGACCAGAAAGTTCAGTTCGTGGTCAACACACATTGGCACGGCGATCATACTGGAGGGAATGAAAGCCTGGGCGAGGCAGGTGCGATCATCGTGGCCCACGAAAACGTGAGGAAGCAGATGACTGTCGACCATTTCCTGGCCGCGTTCAACAGTACGACACCAGCGTCACCAGAGGGCGCTCTACCGGTCGTCACGTTTACGGAATCGGTGACATTTTTCTGGAATGGAGACGAAATTCACGTTTTTCACGTAGATCCAGCCCACACGGATGGCGATTCAGTCATTCACTTCAAGAAATCGAACGTGATCCATGCCGGTGACGTCTTTTTCAACGGGATGTATCCGTTTATCGATACATCGACAGGTGGGTCACTCGGCGGCATGATTGCGGCAACAGCCCGAATACTGGAAGTCACGAACGAAGAAACGAAAATCATACCCGGCCACGGGGTGCTCGCAAGCGGAGTGGACTTGGAGCGGTATTACGAGATGCTTGTTACTGCGCACGATTTGATTCAGGAGCAGGTGGACGCTGGAAAAAGCCGCGATGAGGTCATCGCCGCAAAGCCGACCGAGAGTTTAGACGCCACGTGGGGAGGCGGTTTCCTCCCGCCCGACACATGGGTCGGCATTGTCTATGACGGTATGATGGCAGAGGCGAACTGAGTCAGAGCGATCTGAGCTCAGAAGAATCGTACGGGATATACGAAGCGTCTAACTCGCATGGCCGAAGACAAAAAAGTCCGTATTTACGATCCGCACGATCGTTCCCAATACGAAGACGAGAGGGCGTACTGGAGGGCTCAGCCTCCGTCCTTCAAACTGGCGGTTCTTGAAGAATTGCGGTCATCCGCCCACAAACTTGGCAACAATGGCGCACCAGATGGAGACGTCCCGCGACTTCGAAGAGTTTTTCGCATTTCTAACCTCAAATGAAGTCAGATACCTGGTAGTTGGTGGATATGCTGTTGCAGTTCATGCAAGTCCGAGATTCACAGACGATGTCGGGAGTTTCGTACAATCCTCGTGATCGCAACCGGTGGTCACGGAGACCTCGGCACCACTATTGGCGATTCCGTAGTCGCATTCGCGTTGGAGTAGTTGGGTGATGGATCCGGTTTACCGAAGATCTCGCTTGCTTATTCGGCGTCTTTCTTCTTTTATTGCGGTCCTGTTAAATGATTCCCCCGATTTCTAATGGTCGGCACGACCCTTTCCCATTACAAAATCATCTCCGAAATCGGCCGCGGCGGGATGGGGATTGTCTATAAGGCCGAAGACACGAAGCTCAGCCGGACTGTCGCAGTAAAAGTCCTTCCCGCGGCTGCGCTCGGAAACGACGAAGACAAAGCGCGATTCTTCCGCGAGGCACAGGCTGCTGCCCAGCTCCAGCATGCGAACATTGCGACTGTATACGCGATCGAAGAAGCCACGTCTGCTGGCGGTGAAGTTCAGCCGTTTATCGCGATGGAATTCATCGACGGCGAAACGCTCACTGAGCGAATTACGCAAGGACCGCTGAAGCTCGAAGAGGCTCGCCAATTCGCCGTCCAGGTTGCGACGGCCCTGGAAGCTGCCCACGAGAAGAACATTGTGCACCGAGACGTGAAGAGCGGGAACGTGATGATCACGAAAAAGGGACTTGCAAAAGTTCTCGACTTCGGGCTAGCTAAAACTTCGCAGTCGACTAAACTTACGCAGCTTGGCTCAACGCTCGGTACCGTCGCATATATGAGCCCCGAGCAGGCGAGGGGGGATGAGGTCGATAGCCGTTCTGATCTCTGGTCGTTGGGAGTGCTGCTTTACGAGATGGTCTCCGGCCGACTGCCTTTTGCCAGCGAGTACGAACAGGCGGCGGTGTATTCGATATTAAATGAAGACCCTGAGCCACTGACTGCGCTCCGCGCCGACGTCCCAATGGCCCTCGATTGGATTGTTTCCAAGCTGTTGGCGAAATCTGAAAGCGAACGCTATCAAAACGCATCAGACTTGTTGGTTGACCTGACTACACTTGACCTGAAGTCTTCTGGATTTTCACGCGTTTCGAAGGCAAGTGGAACCAGAGCCCCGGCTCCCGATCAAACGACTGCCTCGACGTCCGCGACAGAGAAATCCTGGCTCTGGCCTGTTGTTGCAACGCTCGCGTTCGCTTTCGGCCTGCTGACGATGTATTTCCTTCGACCCAGTGATAACGAAATCTTGGCCTGGAGCACGGCGCTTGAAGACGGATCCTATTCGGTCATCTCGCCTATAGGCGATCGATATGCGTACGTACAGCGAGATACGCTCTGGATTCGCGAGCTGTCGTCGATCACTCCTCGCCTGGTCAACAACTCGACTGGAGCACATCATCCGTTTTGGTCTCAGGACGGCTCTGAGCTCGGTTTCTTTAAAGGACTTACTCTTTGGAAGGTCGATCAGAACGGAAGCAATCTTCAGGAGCTCAGTCAGATTACGGACGGATATATCAACGCCGCGACTTGGCTGGTGAGTGGAAGTATCGTCGTCTCGACCGCGACTGGAACCGGTCTGGGTCAACTGGTTGAGGTGCCTGGAGGAGGGGGTGAGACCCACTTATATAGTGCACCGGATTCCGGCTTTTTCAGCTATCGGGGCATTTCCTCCATCCCCGGTACGGACGATGTCATCGCCATTATTGTCGACACGAATCAGTTACGTCATGTCGTTCACGTTATGAGAGGAAATGATCGAATCGTCTACACGCTCGGCGGAGCGGGGAATACCGGAGACGGTATAGTGGTGAGCAGGACGGGCCAGTTGCTATTCGAGAACCGAGGAATCTGGTCGGCTAAGTTTTCTGCATCGTCGAAATCAGTCTCAGGGAATCCGGTTCGCGTTTTGCCAAATGGAGCTCAATTGCCAAGCGTCTCGAATGAAGGGACTCTTCTTTATAGTCTCGTGCTCCCACCGCCGCTTTACCAATTTGCCTGGGTTGACGATGAAGGGACTCCTGTTCAATTTTTTGGCCGTCCGGCTGAAAGTCTAATGGATCCTAGTGTTTCGCCCGATGAAGAACGCGTCGCCGTGATGGAGGTATTGGAAAAGGAGGCCTGGATTCAGGATACGAGAGGTGCGTCGGTTCCGTTGACGGGAGATAAAGGAATGGTTCAACGCCCCGGAGACTGGTTTGCAGACGGTCAGCACATTCTGCTTTGGTCCTTTGAGACCGGAGAAGGGGACATATACGTGCTGGACGCATCCGGAATTGGTGAGCGGCAATTACTTGCCGGAGGGCCATCGACACAATGGGCGGGTCGTTTATCCCCCGATGAGAAGTGGATCGCCTACTACCGGATCACACCTGCAACCGGTCGTGACGTCGAATTTATTTCGTTGACGCGTGAGCAGGATGGCTCATATACAGGCGGTGAGGCACAAATTTTTGTACAGACACAGCTCAACGAATCCACTCCGGATTTCCATCCGAGTGGCAATTTTCTCTCGTATCAATCGGATATCTCCGGTCAGTGGAACGTCTATGTACGCTCTTTTCCTAATCCGAACGAGAAGTTTTGGACCGTGACGTCGACAGGCGCATACCAGGCTCAGTGGCACCCTAATGGTAGAGCACTCTATTATGTGACGCTGGCCGACACGTTAATGCGCGTCTCGTTCGATCCGAATGCGAGTAGCCCATTTGGAGCCCCTGAGAAATTATTCCACATTCCTAGATCACCTGGACAAGAGGCGCATACCTGGCCATATACGTTTGGCCAAACATCCGGAAGGCTAGGCACGCGAGTTCAAACGCGTGCTCCCGGAGAGCCTGAACTGGTGATGATCCAGAATTGGGCTCGGAGCCTGGACGACTGAGTCACTGACCCCAAGCTTACGGGCTTTCACGATCCTCTAATTCGCAGTTGGACACGGACATTTTCGCACAAGATGTGTGGTTTTCGGGCTTCTGTTTCGTCTGTCCGGTCAGCGATTTAAGAGCGTTCAATCGCTGGATAGGTGAATCCTCTTACGCGGGATGATTGAAGAATGGAATAGGGCAGAAAGGCGGTTCACCTTTGATCGATTCGGGTAGTGCAGTACACTAAGAGCCGTTGAAATCTGTTTGGTTGATCCCTGCCCATGTATCATCGCTTCTGCGCCACTTTCATCGTATTTCTCTTGAGCGCAATCGCAGCTCAAGCCCAACCCGTTTTTTACGTAAACACTAACGCTACGGGAGCTAATACGGGCGATTCATGGGTCAATGCATTCACCGATTTACAGAGTGCCCTGCAGATGGCGCTGTACGGGGACGAGATTTGGGCCGCGGAAGGAATTTATAAGCCGACGGTGCCGGTTGATCCGCTGAACGTAACAAACCCTGAAAGGAATACGCCGTTTCGAATCCTGAACGGGGTCCGACTCTTTGGTGGATTCAGTGGTACAGAATCTACTCGAGACCAGCGTGACTGGAATGCCTATCCGACCATTCTTTCCGGCGATTTACTCGGCGACGACAACGATAACATCGACCGGACTGAACCGACCCGAGCCGACAACAGCTGGCACGTCATAGTCATGGGAGAAACAGATCTGGGACCCGTAGATGAAACGACTACGGTCGACGGATTTACCATAACCGGTGGAAACGCCGACCCTCCGCTACCCAATCCTGACGACTCGGGTGGCGGGCTCTGGTTAATAGGAGCCCAGAACGAATTCTCATCACCGATGCTGCGCAACTTGATTTTTATGGCCAATACCGCCCATTTCGGAGGGGGAATGGGGTGCATATTTTCTGATCCGACTCTGAACAACGTCGACTTCGTAAATAACTCGGCCACCTCAGATGGTGGTGGAATGAACAGTATTCTATGTCAAGCAGAAATGCGAAACGTCCTCTTCGAGAACAATCACAGCGTTGAGCTGGGGGGAGGATTGATGAACAACCGGGGCGCTGCACAGATGATCGGCGTGACGTTCATCGACAACACAGCAGAGTGGGGTGGAGGTGTCTATAACCTTCTTGACAATACGTATGTTGTTAATGCCTTTTTTGCGAACAATGTTGCCACCGTTGCAGGCGGTGGAATGTACAATGATGAAAGCCCTGCGTCTGTAATGAACGCCATTTTCTCAGGTAACCGAACGCTTGATCCGGCCTTACGTGGCGGCGGCGGAATGGGCAATTTTCGTGAGACCCCGTTTCTAACGAACAATGTTTTCTACGGCAATACAACAGCGCGCGATGGCGGCGCCATTTTTAACATCAACAGTGATCCTAGAATTGTGAACTCCATTTTATGGGGCAATACCGCGGATGGTCTGGACGACGAAGTCTTTAGCGGCGGTTTTCCTGGAGCCAGTCCGCTCGTATTGTCTACTATCGTTCAAGGCGGTGTCCCTCAAAGCGCCGTAGACGGAGGTGGCAACATTGATTCGGATCCCTTATTCGTTGACCCGGACGGAACAGACGATGTAATCGGAACCACCGACGACAATTTTCGATTGACGTTGACCTCGCCTGCCATTGATGCTGGAATTAACCAGGCTCTTTTATTCGATGTACTGGACCTGGATGAGGACGGTGTATTAGGCGCGGACGAGGGTGTCCCGATAGATTTCGACGGAAACCAGCGCGTATTCAATGGCCTCGGCGATCTTTTTACGGTAGACTTGGGCGTGTACGAATTCGGAGCTCCGGCAATTGCGGCAGTGGTCAACATTGAATCGGACACGGCGGAATTGCCAGTCGTCCCCGTTTTTGTGGATGCCTTTCCTAATCCTTTTCGAAACCAGGCGACGCTGAGATATGCGCTTCCGACCAGCGGCCGAGTCATTCTCAAAGTGTACGATACGCTGGGCCGCGAGGTCGCTACTCTCGTAGACCGCTTCCTACCTGCCGGAACCCATGAGGCGCGGTTCTCCGCACCGGACCTCGCCAGCGGTCTATACCTGTACCATCTCGACGTCGGTGGACGTACGACCACTCAGAAAATGATGCGCATCAAGTGATTGGCAAAACGCATCACCCTTTTATCGACTATTCAGCAGGTCGTGGATGAGGTTTGAACGTTGCTTCAGGAACACGGTTTTCGATCGGTGGCAAACTCTTTAGAAACGCCGCGACAGATTGGAGGTCATCCTGCGTAACCCGTGACCAGCCCTGACGATAGAACTTCATCGGTCCGCGTATCGGGGATCCATCGGCCTTCTGCATGGACGTTATGGCGGCAATAATCTGCTCTTCGGAATAGTGAGCGATTCCCGTTTCTTCATCGGGAGTGATGTTGGACGACCAAATTGTGCCCGTTCCGAGAGCGGGCGGAGTGGGCATCGGGAAGCCCCCGGCGAACTTTCTATCCTCGTTATAGCCACCTTCTGCTTTCAAAGGGGTATGGCAATCGACACACGCCATAAGTGAGGTGATATACTCACCCAGTTTTACGCGGTCGCCTTCCGGGGGGCCCTCACCGGTAGGCGGCGGAGGAATGGTCCGAGGGAGCGTGAGATCAGTGGCCCGCTCGACAATCTTCGCGACGGCCGGAATCGTTCTCAAGTAATCAACAATGGACTGTGCGTCTACGTCCGACAGTCGATTGTAGAGCGGGTACGGCATAATGGGAAAAAGACGTTCGCCGTTTGGCCGAAGTCCTTCTCGAATCGCGACGATAATTTCTTCGTCGGTCCAACCGCCAATTCCTGTTTCGATGTCTTGAGTAATATTCAGGCTCCGCCACAGACCAAATGCATCCATTACTTCCAACCCACCAGCGTACCTTTCTGAGAATGCGGGCGTGCCAGTTTGATCTTCGCCTGTATGGCAAGCCGGGCACCCCATGACGGCCTCAACGAGGTATTTCCCTCTTTCCACAGAACTTTCCGCGGCAGTCTCGCTCGTGTCGGGAGGCGATTCACCCGTACATCCACCGAGGACAGCCAAGGCAAGGAACACAAATGCTGTAGTTGAGATGAGCGGATACCTGGAATACATAACGAGTCGCCTCCTAGTGGTCGGTTTTATGCGTGAGCGCGGGAAGGTCTGGGTATCCTACATTGTAGTGGAATCACCCACAAAATGAAATAGGGGAATACCCTACATGGGTTAAGGTCGCTTTCTCATTCGAATACTACCTTTACCCGACAATTGGCATCAAAAAGTGTACGGTGTACGCAACTGGATCATGATGGCAGTGACAACCGGGATTTCTCTTCGAGCAGACACAAGCTTTTCATGGCGACACTAGGGGAACGAGTCCGAGCTATGCCAGGATACGTCTGGACGCTCCTTGCCCTCAGTATCGGCATTCTCCTGGGGGGAGTGTTTCCCCAGACACTGGCCCCGCTGGCCCAGGCGACGACCTGGTTCATTCAGGCGTTCATCAAACTGGTCCCGATTTTGATTTTTGCCGCCTTGAGTCCCGCTGTCGCGAAGCTTGTACGACGAGGGCGGGCCGGCAAATTTGGAGGGGCCGTATTGGGATGGTATCTCCTCAGTTCGATTCTTGCCGGCTTATTCGGGCTGACAGTATCCGCGCTTTTGTTCGATATTCCTTTTTCCAGTTCGTCGGAAGGAGCATGGGCAGAAGTTCAATTGATGCTGTCTACGCTCGGCAATCAGGGTGGCGCGTCGCTTCCTCTTTTGGCGATCATAGGAGCCGTTTTTACCGGGATCGTCGCCGTCAAGATAGAACCGCTCTTTGCATTTCTGGCACGTGTCGAAGCTCGGATTGGCCGGAGTGGGCCCAAGCTGAGCTACGTACTGGTTCCGATAATTTTTTTCCTTGGTATTTCTATCGGCGTGCGTTTCGGTGCTCGGCTGGGCATGGCTTATTACTTGACGATGACGCTGTATACGGTCCTGTTGTGCCTTTTTTGGTGGCTTTTCTACCTCTTCGTTGTGCTTAAGGGCGTTGGACGGCAACCACTCACAAAGGTCCTCAAGACCTACTATTTTCCGGTCGCTGTATTTGCTGCCGGGACCAGTTCCTCGCTGGTAACGCTGCCCGTGAATCTGGCCTATGCAAAGAAATACGGCGTAAGGGACGAAGCTGCAGATTTTATCATCCCCTTCGGTGCCGTAATCAACCTCGATGCCAGTGCGCTGGCATATGTTGCCTATGCTCCTTTCGTGCTGTCTTATATCTTCGGAATTGAGACAAGTTGGGTGCTCTTGCTCGCGGCCTGGCCGGCCATCGTGCTGTTCACTATTGCAGCCCCTGGGCTACCGGCGGGAATCGGCACCGCCCTCTGGAGTGCTACGTTGTTTGCAGGCATGGTTGGGCTCGAAGAGCCGCTTGCCGGCGAGCTGGTCACAACGTGGGTCGCGCTATCCAGCGGACTGCCCGATATGTTCCGAACTGCTACCAATTGCACCAGCGACGGTTTTACGTCGATCGTCTTCAGCCAGTATTATGACAAATACTTTTCATCACGCCCGACTACATGAGAAGTGAAGAACGAACTTCTGAAGCAGGGAGCCCGAAAACTTGTCGAAGTCAACGGACGTGTTACCGCTGAGGATAAGCTCATTGTTGTAACGGATTACACGATGCAGGGTATCGCGGGGCACATCATTGATGCAGCCCGAGAGACCAGGGCTGAGGTGGTCACGTGTATCATGCCAATGCGGCAACGAGACGGACAGGAGCCTCCTGCCGCGATGGCCGCTGCCATGAAAGAAGCGACGGTTCTCTTTTCGCCCGTGCGCTATTCGATTACGCATACCCGTGCGATGCGGGCTGCACTGGATAGCGGCACGCACGCTATTCTAATGACGGCTTATACGGAGGCCCTGCTCGAAAGCCCGGCGCTGCTGCAGACAGACTTTGTCGCACAGGCTAAAGTATGCAAGCGCATCGGCGACGCCTTCACATGGGGTAACAGGGTAAGGTTGAAGTCGCCGAAGGGTACCGATCTGACATTCTCAATCGAAGGCCGCAGGGCGAACGTGTTGACCAATATTCCCGAGCCCGGTCAATTGGCTCCGGTACCCGATATCGAGGTCAACGTCGTACCGATCACGGGTTCGGCTCAAGGCCGTCTGATAGCCGATGCCAGCGTACCTTATCTGGGAATCGGAGTACTCGATGAACCGATCACCTGCCTCATTGAGGACGGCTATATCACGAAAATGGAGGGAGGCGATCAGGCCAGCGCCTTGAAGGCCGATCTCGATTCTCATCATGATCGCGATTGTTTCAACGTGGCCGAGTTGGGTATAGGGCTCAATCCAAATGCGAGTCTCAACGGTACCATGCTGGACGATGAAGGCGTGATGGGTACAATTCATATTGGCATCGGCACCAGCCTTACTCTCGGCGGTGAAGTGGTGGCACCGACCCACTACGACCTGCTCATGTGGGCTCCCGAAATAGAGGTGGACGGGGTGGTTATTCAGCGAGAC
>BTQE01000062.1:0-18056 GCA_036985715.1 Rhodothermia bacterium | reverse complement strand
AAAGAGATTTATACATCTCGCCTTTTTCTCCGGTGGGCCGACTCGCCCGCCAAACGATCTGCCGGGAGTCCCGCGAAAAGAACGCGCCCCCGTCATAACCCAAAAGATCCGTTAGCTGAAGCAGCTCTGTCGTTTCGATTTCGTATCGCCATAGTTCCAGATCTCCAGATCGGGTCGACGTGAAAACGATGTACTTCCCATCGGGGGAAATCGTCGCTTCAGCATCGTATCCGGATCCGCCAATAAAGAGTTCTACTTCGCTCCCGTCCTTGTTGGCCATATAAATATCGTACGACTCGTAAATCGGCCAGACGTACCTCCCCTGACCAAACATCACTCGTGGAGGGCATTCCCGAGATGACTTGTGCGTAGAAGCATAAATCACCTTCTCATTTCCGGGCATGAAGAATGAACAGGTTGTTCGGCCAAGTCCCGTCGAAGCAAGCTGATACTCACCTAAATCTCCTTGACGGACCGAATCGGGATCCATTATAAAGATCTGATCGCATCCCTGGCCATTTATGGCTTCCCAGTCGCTCTGGAAGATGAGATACTCATCGTCGAAGCTAAAATATGCCTCGGCGTTGTTTCCCCCGAATGTCAGCTGCTTGATATTTCTGATATGCGTCTCTCCATCGTATCGAAGAGAATCGCTGGCCGCATCGTATGGATTCTCTTGGCGTTGAGGGCCACAGCCAGTCAAAAAAAGCAACATCAAAGAAGCTGTGAACAGGAATCCAGTCCGTATTCCCGGTGTAATCATAATAGAAAAGTTCAATAAATGAAATAACTCGCCGATTAAGGCAGCGCCAAGCATCTTCCAAAAGCTAGCCATAAGCTACGTTCGCAATGAGTATTGAGGTTCAAAACTTTCAAGAAGACGTGATTGAAGCTAGTTCCAAAATCCCCATTCTCGTGGATTTCTGGGCTGCGTGGTGTGGTCCGTGCCGAATTCTGGGCCCCGTTCTCGAAAAACTCGAAGCCGAGCAGACGGGATACTGGAAACTCGCCAAAGTCGACACGGATAAGTATCCTGAACTCTCTACGCAGTATGGAATACGAGGAATTCCGGCCGTCAAGCTGTTCGTCGACGGAATTGTAGTGAATGAATTTACTGGAGCTCTTCCCGAGGTCGCGGTTCGGAAATGGCTCGAGGAAGCCATTCCGAGCGAGGCGAAAGCGCTGCTTGTTCAGGCAGAAGAATGCATTTCGAAGGGACAGAATGAACAGGCCGTCGAAATTCTCGAATCACTATTAGAAGAGAACCCGAAGGATCTCTCTGCTGCAGGCCTACTCGCGCGATTACTCGTTTTTCAGGACCCTGATCGGGCGGCCGAGCTTGCCAGGTTGGTTTCAGGTGATTCTCGTTTCATGGCCATAGGAGAAGCCATAGAGCTCCTCGTCGAGTTCAAATCCAAGCACCAGGATCCGGCAATGCATGCGGTTGAAGAAGGGCGAGAGGAATATCTGAACGCTTCAAAAGCTCTGGACGACGGCGACCTGGATGGGGCGCTGGTCTCGATTATCGAAGTATTGAAAACAAATCGGTACGTGGATGATGACGGAGCCAGAAAGATGGGTGTCGCCCTGTTTACGCTTCTGGGAGATACTCACCCTCTAACTCAGAAATACCGCCGCACGTTCGACATGTGGTTGTATTAGTTCCGTCGGAAACCGGTCACGGTCACGCTCGAAATTCCTCCAGAAGCCTTGAAAGCGGTTACTTCTCGCTCTGTTGCCATTTGCAATAGGATATCATCCGCAATGTCTATCTCGCGCTCTCGCACAACGCTGACATCCTCGAATCCCGCCTCTTGCAGGAGTTGCAAAAAGCCCTGACGGTCGACGGCACCCGATACACAGCCGGCATAGAGCGCAGCAGATTCTCTTAACCCATCCGGGAGATCTCCCTCGATGATGATGTCGGAGACGGTAAAGTGTCCACCCTTTCTTAGCACTCGGTACATCTCGGAAAAGGCTTCCTTTTTATGGGGCACCAGGTTCAAAACACAATTGCTGATGACGACATCAACGGACTCTGCATCAACCGGAAGGTTTTCGATATCGCCTTCCAAAAAATTGACATTGTCAAAGCCGAGTTTCGTGGCATTTTCTTTGGCTTTGAGAACCATTTCTGGTGTAAAGTCCACACCGATAACACCGCCGTTCTCACCGACTTCCCTGCGTGCGATAAACACGTCAATGCCTGCGCCGGACCCGAGGTCGAGAACCGTGTCTCCCGGCTTAATGTCTGCCAGATCAGTTGGCACGCCACAGCCAAGCCCAAGGTCCGCTTCTGCAACGTATCCACCGCGATCTTCATATTTCTTTCCGACAAACGAAAATTCGGTTTCATTACTTTCGGTACCGTGATCACACCCGCATGCTGTGCCCTGGGTGGCGGCGTGACTGTAGCGTCGTTTTACAAGGTCCTTTACCTGATCGCCGTCCGTCAGATCGACGAGAATTTCTTGCTCTTTTCGTTCCGAGCCGTCATCGACTGTCTTCGCTTGGCCGCAGCACCCATCAGCTTTGATTTCTTCTTTCATGATTCTTCTCTTTTCGCAAATGATTATTGTTTGTTAGCTGCACTTCTTGGCAGCGTTTCATGGCTGCACTTCTTGGCAGCACTGTGCTGCGTCACCGATCTCCGAAAACCACTCCTCGAAAGCATCCCTCACCCTCACGACCGCATCCCAGTCGATACAGTAACAGGTGCGCGGACCCTCAATCGTACCCTGGATCAATCCGGCACTTTTCAACACTTTGAGGTGTTGAGAAACCGTGGCCTGCGCCAGCGGAAGCTCATCCACCAGCTCACCGCAGTTACAGGTATTTCGATGCGCCAATACCTCTAATATGGCAAGTCTGCCCGGGTGGCCAAGTGCTCTCGCCGATTCAGCCAAATCCTTCTGGCGCTCGATAAACTCTTCACTTCTAGGATATGCCATCTCAAAATCGAATAAGAATGTGATTGAGAAGGAGAATAGGTAAGTGCAAAAAAATCTATATCGTCGATATACGATTAATATATAGAAAGTTTCAGTACGTGTCCACTTTTTTTCTCCTACCCCCGAATCAAGCCGAAACCGACTGCTCCTGCTCGCGATACTGTAATTCGTACAGTCGGCGATACAGTCCGTCCTGGGCGAGAAGCTGCTGATGGCTGCCTCTTTCGCGAACCTCGCCCCGGTGCATGACCAGTATCTGATTCGCATGCTGAACCGTTGACAGACGGTGCGCAATCGCAACCGTCGTTCGCCCCTCCATCAACTTCTCCAGGGCCCTCTGAATGACTTCTTCCGTCTCCGTGTCCACGCTCGATGTGGCCTCATCCAGTACAAGAATTGCCGGATCGTACACCAGTGCCCGGGCAAACGAAAGCAACTGTCTTTGGCCGTGAGAGAGCGACATCCCCCTCTCCCTCACTTCGTGCCCGTACCGCCGCGGCAGTCGGTTGATGAAACCGGCGGCACCGATCGCTTCAGCCGCAGCTATAACCTGCTTGCTCGTGATCTCCGAATTGTCCAGCGTGATATTGTGTTCCACGGATCCAGAGAACAGAAAAACATCTTGTAGCACCAGCCCTATCTGGTTTCTGAGATCCGTCAGCAATAAATCCTTCACATCCGTCCCATCGACCAGGATAGTGCCACTCTGAACATCGTAAAAGCGAAGAAGAAGACTGATAATCGTCGTTTTCCCAGCCCCGGTAGCTCCGACGATCGCTAGAGATTGACCCGGATCAATGGAAAACGACACGTCTTTAAGTACCCACTCGGCCTCCTCATCCTCCGGATCTGCATCGGGATTGTAACTGAACCAGACATTTTGAAATTCAATGCGTCCGAATAATTTTTCCAGCCTCACCGGATCCTCGGACTCCTTCAATGATTCATCGAAATCGAGCAGGTCAAAAATTCGCTCGGCGCCAGCCATTGCACTCTGTAGTGTATTGAACTGGTCCGAAAGATTGCGAATCGGCTCGAAGAACTGACGAGCGTATTGAATGAAAGCAATCAGTACTCCCAGGGTTAGCGTACCAGACATCGCGTTCAATCCGCCAAACCAGATGATCAACCCCAGGGCCGTCGTAGCGACGATGTCAATGATCGGCCAGAAGAGGGCGAAATAGAAAATAGTTTTGATATGTGCCTGGCGATGGAGGTCGTTGATTTCAGTAAATCTGCGCATCTCCTCTCGCTCTCGACTGAAGATCTGGACGATCCTCATTCCGGTCACGTGCTCCTGAAGAAACGAATTGAGTCTCGCGACCTGTTTTCTGGTTTCCCGATACTGCTCCCGGACTTTCTTCTTGAACCAGAACGTTGCGATCAGCATGAGCGGCATCACAGCAAGTGTCACGACCGCGAGGACCCAACTGAGCGTAAACATGAAGTAAGAGATGAAGATCAGCTTGAACAGATCTCCCATGATGGTCACAACACCTGCCGACAAAACCTGGCTAAGTGATTCGACGTCGCTCGTCGTTCGCGTAATGAGTTTCCCGACCGGAGTGCGATCAAAGAATCGAAGTGGCTGGCGTTGGATGTGCCGATACACCTTCGTTCGCAAATCATAGATGGCGCGCTGTCCGATCCACTGGGTCAGGTACGCATTGACAAACGCGAGCACCCCCTCAATGACCAATATGCCGAACAGCAGCATGATCATCTGCTGCAATCCTTCCAAATCTCCAGTAAGTATGTCGCGATCGACCGTAATTTGAACGAGCTTCGGTTTCAGCGGGCCCAGAAACGCTGCCGTCATCACAAACACAAATGCCAGCGCTACCCACCCCTTATAGGGAAGCAGGTAGGTGATAATCCGGCGGAGCAATTGACCGTCGATACCTTTCTTCTCTGTTGATGCCCCCTTGCTCATTCAATCTTGCTCATTCAATCGCCTCCAGTTCCGCTTCGAGTAACTGCTTCCTGTGCAACGAGGCGTAGATTCCGTTCATGCTCAAGAGCAGATCGTGCGTTCCGGCTTCAGCGACCTCGCCATCATCCAGCACAAGTATGTGATCGGCGTCCTGAACAGCGGAGATTCGGTGGCTGACAATTATTATCGTTCGCTTTCCAAAATGCCGGCGGAGATGCTGAAGAATGGTGCGCTCCGTATTTACATCCACGGCGGAGAGCGCATCGTCCAGGATTAAAATATTTGGATTGCGAATCAGAGCGCGAGAGATTGAAGTTCGTTGTTTCTGTCCTCCCGAGAGAGTAATGCCTCGTTCTCCAACGAACGTCTCAAACCCGTCTGGAAAATCTTGTATGTTATCCAGCAGGTCGGCCTCTCGGGCCGCAGTCTCAATTGCTGCTGAATCCGCATCCATGTTTCCAAAGGCAATGTTGTCTGCAATGGAGTCAGAAAAAAGGAAGACCTCCTGCGGAACGTATCCAATACTCCCACGCAGCACATCGACAGGGATTGTCCTTACGTCGAAGCCGTCGATCAGAATGGTGCCTTCTGAGGGGTCAAGAAGCCTGGGAATCATCTCGACGAGAGTTGTTTTCCCGGCTCCTGTGCGCCCTACGATTGCTAACGTCGTTCCAGCACGAACGTCAAAATCGACGTTCTTTAATACTATCGCGCCGTCCGTCTCATACCGGTAGGTGACGTTTTCGAATCGAATCGCTCCTGTAATCCTATCGATAGTTGTGTCGGTTTGGTCGCCATCGACGATCGAGGGTTCTACATCGAGGATTTTGCAAAGTCGATCCATTGACGTGGCCGCTCGTTGAACCATCGAGATCACAAACCCCATGGCAGCAACCGGCCAGGTCATAAGTGCCACGTAGATTATGTACTCAGCGATGTTTCCAATCGTAACGGCACCTTCCATCACCAGCTTCCCCCCGATCCACACGACGATAATCGACGCAGAGCCAACAAGAATCAGGAAAATGGGTCGCCAGGCCGCTTCAACTCGAGCCAGATCCAGACTTCGGTCACGGTAAACACGACTCTCATCTTCAAATGCAGCCGCCTCCATTTCTTCTCGAACATAGGCCTTGAGAACGCGAATACCTGCAAACGCTTCCTGCACGCGACTTGTAAGAACTGAATATTGTTGCTGGAGCGCATCGCTTCTCGAGTGCACCATATGAGCAACAAAGAAGACCGAGACCGCGAGAATTGGCATCGGTATTAAAGCGTACCAGGTTAGCTGGGGGGAAATAATGAACATGGCCGTCATCGCCGTGATAATAATTACGACAGCGCGGGCGGTGTACATGACGGCTGGTCCGATGTATCGGCGAATCTGTTCGATGTCGCTGGTAGCGTGCGTAATCAGATCACCGGTGGCATGTCGCAGATAGAAGTCGTGCGATAGATTCTGTAAATGATCGTAGAGTTGGTTTCTCAGATCATACTCAATATGCCTCGATGCAACGACAACCGTTTGTCTCATGAGAAAAGAAAAAACACCACTCAAGAGAGACAGCACGATGATAACAATTCCGAAAAAGAGTAACGAAACGAAAAATTCCGCATAAAGCGCATCGGCTACGGGAGTCCCCTGAAATGATTTGTAGAGCGTCACGAATCGAGGGATGCTGTCTACCGACATCCGTACGACCATCGGAACGACGATTGCGAACGACGCCGAGACTACTGCCGCCAATAGACCCGGAATAAAGAGTCGCTTGTACTTCCAGTAAAACCTGTTAAGTCTTGCTAGAACTCGCATCGAAAATGAATTAGAGGGTGGGTGGATTCCAGGTCGCACGGGAGAGGAACATTTCAAAACGCGTTGAGCTTCCGGTAGATCCGGACCGTTTGCGTATCGTATCCTTTTACGTGCGGTTTGACCGAATCGTAGAACTACGAAGATTGGCTATTCGTGCGCGTCGATCGATGGTATGATCGTTCGAATTGAGTACATTGTGTAGCTTTTCCATTATTCATTTGTCCCGTCGATGGCCGACCCGTCCGCCCAACTTGAAACTCTACAGCGCGAAAACCTTCAGCTACGACGAGCTGTTGATGAGCTCTCGATCTTAAACGAGCTCTCGGCGGCCATTGGAGCTTCTCGTGGGATGGAGGATCTTATACAGACGATCATCCGCCGTTCCATAAAGGCGATTCGGGCTGAACAGGGAGTGATCTCACTGGTGGGCGAAGAAGAAGGAGATCCGACGAAAACCCTGGTCAGGACCATGGCCAGCTCGAGCGATCGAGAGGCCTACAGTCCGGATCAGAACCTCCTGGGATGGATGCATCTGAATCGCAAGCCTCTCGTTATAAATGACCCGAAAAACGATTCACGTTTCCAGGGTGTCGCCTGGCCTGAATCGGTTACATCCATTCTGGTCGTTCCCATGCTGGTCCATTCGCGTCTCATTGGGATACTCACGCTGTATAACAAGAAGCGGGGAGACAGCTTCTCGACCGAGGATCAGCGACTATTGTCTATTCTCGCTGGTCAATCAGGTCAGGTCGTCGAAAATGCGCGCCTTGTCGAGGAAGAGAAAAAGCTGGCAGTAGTCCAGCAGGAGTTGAACTTCGCATACGAGATTCAAACAAACCTGCTTCCAGCCAAGGCCCCCCCTATCGAACATTACGATCTGGCTGGAATCAGTATTCCGGCTCAAAGTGTTGGCGGCGACTACTTCGACTATATCCCGATCGATGAAGGAAAGATAGCCCTGGTGCTCGGAGACGTGTCCGGAAAGGGACTTCCTGCCGCGCTCATGATGTCGAACGTTCAGGCGACGCTACGCGGTCAGGCTCAATTCAATGTTGCTGTTCATGAGACTCTTGAAAGATCCAATCATCTGCTGACTCAAAGTGTTCGCCGTGGTACCTTCGTGACACTCTTTTACGGTGTTCTCGAACCCGTTGGACACAAATTCACCTATGCGAACGCGGGGCATAATCGGCCGTATATCTTGCGAGCAGATGGCACGTTGGAGACGCTGACGCTGGGTGGTTTGGTACTTGGATTTTTGGGAACCCAGAAATACAGCGAGGCCGATACAACGTTTGGACCAGGAGACATGCTGTTTGTCTTTTCTGACGGCGTCACCGAAGCGATGAACGCAAACAAAGAGCAATTCGAGGAAGAACGATTGGAAGAGCTCCTCAAAACATTGGGAGGCGCCTCGGCCGACGATATCATCTCGACGGTGGGAGAAGCGGTTACCAAGCACGCCGCTGGATTCCCACAGAATGATGATATTACGATGCTTGTAGTCCGCCGTGTGAAGTAACAATACCTTCCTAGACGTTCAAAAACGTCAACTTACCTATTGCTTATTAGTCTGAAAGGCGGTAGTGTTCTTGATTCCAAAAACTGAAGAACACGTAATCAGCCATGCCCTTCAAGACGCGAGAAAGTTATAACGCCATCGTTTTTGAACTGACCGGAAAATTTCTAGGCAGCATCGAAGGTGCAGCCTTCAAGGAAAAATTGGAAGAACTGAAGGATGCAGGGAAGACAAAAATCGTGATTGATCTTTCAAAGGCGGATTTCATGGATTCGTCAGGAATCGGAACGCTCATTGGCGCTTTGACGACCATGCGAAAAGTGGACGGCGACGTTAAGCTTGCGTGCATGAAGGAGAGGATCAAAAATCTTTTTCTCCTTACACGTTTGTTGGGCCCTGTTTTCGAAGATTACGACACGGTCGAAGACGCGGCGACGTCCATGAATTCGTAGGATTTCCCATCACAGTTTAAGGGGTGTTGATCTGAGACCGACGCCCCTTTTTTGTACCGGCCCGGCCCGTTAGGTGGCACTTTTTCGTTGAGAACCACCGTCTGAACTGCTATACTGTTAAGATACCCACGATTTCGATTCCAGAACCAATTCGAGAATGATCGGGCGCACTGTCGGCCAGTATGAAATCCAGGAGCAACTAGGCTCTGGCGGCATGGGCATTGTTTACAAAGCCCTGGATACGCGCCTGCATCGCACGGTCGCGCTCAAGTTTCTTCCACCGCACCTGAATGCGGACGAGAGCGCGAAGGAGCGCTTCATGCAGGAGGCACGGGCGGCGTCTGCGCTCGACCATGCAAATATTTGCACGATTTATGAAGTTGGTGAAGCGGAGGATGGACAGATCTTCATCGCCATGGCCTTTTACGAAGGTCAGACTCTCAAGTACATTCTGGACGAACGAAGCGTAGAGCCGAGCGAGGCCGTTTTGATCGCGCACCAGATTGCAGCCGGGCTCTCGCGTGCGCATGAGGCCGAGATCGTGCACCGCGATATAAAACCGGCCAACATCATGCTCACCAACCGCGGCGAGGTGAAGATCCTCGACTTCGGGGTCGCGAAACTGAGCGAGTCGGCTGATCTCACGAAAGTTGGTTCGACTATTGGAACAGCGGCTTATATGAGCCCCGAACAGGCCCGCGGTGAAAAAGTAGACACGCGCGCGGATATCTGGTCGATTGGCGTGCTGCTGTATGAAATGCTTGCGGGTGAACGGCCGTTCGGCGGTACGTACGAGGCAGCTTTCATTTATGCGATCATGAACGAGGAGCCGGGGCCTATCAAGGCGACTCTACCCGACGGTTTGGCGGACATCGTTTCGAAATGTCTGAAGAAGCAGGCCGACGAAAGGTATCAGCATTGCGCCGATCTCACAGTCGCTCTCGACCCCTTCCTGAGTCCGTCTGGTGCTCGGCATGCGGCTGCCACCACGATCGCTTCGTCCTTGCCAGCCCAGGTTCCATCGCCTGGCAGGATCACCGGCGCTTATACACTGATTGCGGCGTTGGTCCTCGGTTTTATTTACGCCGTAATGATGGGTTTTGGCCTACCCGACTGGGTGTTCCAGGCGAGCGTAGCTCTCATGTTGCTAGGCCTCCCCGTTCTTCTATTTGCGGCTCATAGTGAACGAAACTCGAGTGGTCCTTCGTGGCTGACGTTCAAACGCGCCGTCTGGGGTGGTGTGATTTCGATCTCGGGGCTGTCGCTCGTCACCGCCGGGTTCATGATCATGCGGGTCATGGGAATTGGTCCCGCGGCAACGCTTCAGTCAGCCGGGATTCTCGAAGAGAACGCCAAACTTCTGGTTGCAGAATTCGACAACCAGACCCAGGACGAAACGCTGGGTTCATCTGTAACCGAACTCTTGAAGATCGATCTATCTCAGTCGGGTGCGATCAGTCTCATGGATGGTTCCGATATCGTCGCTGTACTTAGCCGAATGAATCTGTCACCGGACACGCCAATCGACCTGAACACGGCGATGGAGATAGCGGCCCGCGAAGGCGCCGAGGCCGTCATCGCCGGTGAGATCCGGCAGATCGGTGCAGGATTTTCTATCTCGGCCCGCCTTCTTTCGGCCATAGACGGGTCAGAGCTTGAGGCTTTCCGTATGACCGCAGATGATGATACCAGAATCATATCGGCGATAGACAGGCTCTCGGGTAACGTTCGAGAACAGATCGGGGAATCAATCAAGACGATTCGAGCGAATGAAGACCTCGATCGGGTTACCACGAGTTCACTTGATGCTCTTCGGCTGTATTCGCAGGGTGTTGCTGCGGAAGATGGTGGCCATCACGATCGATCGATCGAACTGTTGAGTCAGGCGGTCGAACTCGACTCATCGTTTGCGATGGCGTATCGAAAACTCGCCGTGGTCTACGGGAATTCGGATGCTTCGCCGGAATTCGCGATTGCTGCAGCCACCAAAGCGTATCAGCTCAGAAATCGGCTCCCGGAAAGAGAAAAAGGACTCTCGACAGCCTACTATTATTCTGTTGTAGATCGCGATCGGGACCAGAGTGTTGCAGCGTATGAGGCCATTCTCGAAAACTACCCGGACGATACGCCGGCTCTTAATAATGTCTCGCTTGAGTACCTCGTACGTGGAGAATTTGCGAAAGCCGAGCGAAATCTTCGGCACGCCATAGAGCTCAGCGACCGAAGCGTCTTTTACCTTAACCTGCTAAATTCTCTTTCCGCGCAGAAGAAATGGGATGAAGCTGATGTGTACATGGCTCGATTCATTGAATCCAATCCGACACACCCGTCTCAGGCGAGCATGGCGTTTAAACTTGCCGTAGCGCGAGGCAACTACCAGGACGCCGATACACTCATCGGCGCAGCGTCCTTCAACAATGACCCATTTTGGCAAATCGAAGACGCAGGTAATCGAGCCGATTACCACATTTATCGAGGCCAGCTGAGGGCGGTTGAAGCTCAGGTTCTCAAGGCGAACGCGCTGACTGAGGAACGTGGCGTCCTTTCCACAGTGCTTAATTGGTCGCTAGATGACGCTCACATTCGAATTGACCTCCTTGGTGATCTCGACGGGGCGCGTCGAATAATGGAGGACGCTCTAGTAAGGGTACCTCTGGACTCACTGAGTGTAGAAGCTCGGCCGTACGTCAAACTCATATCCCTGCATGCCAAAATGGGTGAAGTGGAGCGAGCGCGAGCACTTCGTGATGAGTACGAACGCCTGGTACCTGGGCGATTGAGAAAAGGAAATCTCGGTCGTTTCCAGGCAGACGCCGAAATTCTCCTGGCGGAGGGCCTACTTGTCGAGGCACTAGAGACCATGCAACTGAGTCAGTCCGTAGACCGATGTCATATCTGTTTTTATGACAGGCAAGCCATGGTGCTGGAACGACTGGACAGTCTTGAGGCGGCAGTACAGCTCCTGGAGGAATTCGCCGATTACTCGATGAGTGGTTCATTCTGGTATCTTGCTCCCAAGATCCCTCTTGTCCTCTCGCGCCTCGGCGAGCTTCACTCGCGTCTCGGAAATACGGAAAGCGCAATCGAGGCTTACACCAATTTTGTCAACCTCTGGAAAGAAGCAGACGACGAATTGCAACCCCGGGTTCAATACGCGCGCGATCAAATCGAACATCTGCTAGACCAATCCCTGAGAGAGCCGCAATGATCGGACAGACGGTCGAGCAATACGAAATCCAGGAACAGCTCGGAAAAGGTGGCATGGGCATTGTTTACAAGGCCCTGGACACGCGCCTGCATCGCACGGTCGCGCTCAAGTTTCTCCCGCCTCACCTGAACGCGGACGAGAGCGCCAAGGAGCGGTTCATGCAGGAGGCACGGGCGGCGTCTGCGCTCGACCATGCAAATATTTGCACCATCTACGAGGTGGGCGAGGCAGAGGATGGGCAAATATTTATTGCCATGGCCTTTTACGAAGGCCAGACTCTCAAGTACATTCTGGACGAACGAAGCGTAGAGCCGAGCGAGGCCGTTTTGATCGCGCACCAGATTGCAGCCGGGCTCTCGCGTGCGCATGAGGCGGGGATCGTTCACCGCGATATAAAACCCGCGAATATCATGCTCACCAACCGCGGCGAGGTGAAGATCCTCGACTTCGGGGTCGCGAAACTGAGCGAGTCGGCTGATCTCACGAAAGTTGGTTCGACTATTGGAACAGCGGCTTATATGAGCCCCGAACAGGCCCGCGGTGAAAAAGTAGACACGCGCGCGGATATCTGGTCGATTGGCATCTTGCTTTACGAGATGCTTGCCGGCGAACGGCCGTTCGGCGGTACGTATGAGGCTGCGTTTGTTTACGCGATCATGAACGAGGAGCCGGGGCCAATAAAGGCAACCCTCCCCGAGGGCCTTGCGGACATCGTCTCGAAATGCCTGAGCAAACAAGCAGACGACCGGTATCAGTTATGTTCAGAACTAACAAGCGCCCTTGACTCCTTCCTAAGTCCCTCCGGTGCACGGCATGCGGCTGCAGCGACCATTGCATCGACCTCGCCCACAAAGGCTCCGTCGCCGGGCAAGATCGCTGGTGCCTATACGCTGATCGCCGCACTCGTCCTTGGTTTTGTGTACGCCGTAATGATGGGATTCGGCCTTCCCGATTGGGTCTTTCAGGCCAGCGTAGCCCTCATGGTGCTCGGACTGCCCATCCTTCTATTTGCAGCTCACAGCGAACGAAACTCGAGTGGTCCTTCGTGGCTAACTTTCAAACGAGCCGTTTGGGGGGGGGTGATTTCGATCTCGGGGCTGTCGCTCGTCACCGCAGGTTTCATGATCATGCGGATCATGGGGATTGGCCCCGCGGCAACGCTTCAGTCAGCGGGCATGCTGGAGGACAACGCCAAGCTCATTGTAGCGGAGTTCGAAAACAGCACGAGCGATCCAGGTCTATCGGAATCCGTATCGGAACTGCTCAGGATCGACTTGTCTCAATCGGCAGCGATAAGTGTCATGGACGGATCTCACATTGTGTCTGTTCTCAGCCGGATGAATCTTGAGGCGGACGCCAAAATAGACCTGAACACAGCTATGGAGATTGCTGCGCGCGAGGGTGCCGAAGCGGTTGTTGCGGGTGAAATCAGTCAACTGGGGTCGGGGTATGTTCTTTCTGCGCGGTTGCTTGCTGCTCATGACGGCTCCGAATTGGTTGCGCTCCGCGAATCCGCTAAAGACGACGGCGAAATAATTTCGGCAATGGATCGCCTTTCCGCGGATCTCAGAGAGCGAATCGGTGAGTCCATCAAATCGATTCGCTCAGCAGACGACCTGGATCGTGTCACGACCAGTTCGCTCGACGCGCTGAGATTGTATTCTCAGGGTGTTGCCGCTACGGACGCTGGAAATTTTCGCAGGTCACTTGAATTACTGAATCAGGCCGTAGAACGTGACTCCACGTTTGCGATGGCGTACCGGAAATTGGCGGTAGTCTACGCTAATTCCGGTGCCTCCCTTGAGCTTCAGATTGAAGCAGCTGCGAATGCGTATCGGCTTCGCGATCGATTACCGGCAAGGGAGCGAGGTCTCGCAACGGCGTATTACTATGCCGAGGTAGAAGTCGACCGCGAAAAACGAGTCGACGCGTACGAAAATCTGATCGAACAATTCCCAGATGAAACCGCCGCCATCAATAATGTCGCGATCGATTATTTGACCAACTGGGAATTTGAGAGAGCAGAACAAAACGGTCGCCGGCTGCTGACGATTGGAAATCGAGATGTTTATTTCCAGAAGCTGATTGCAGCACTGTCGGCGCAAAAGAAGTGGGATGAGCTCAACGACGTGATTGCAGAGTTTGTACAAATCCATCCCAATCACCCTGCAGGTACGTTTCATAAATTCACAGCCGCCATGGTGCAGGATCAATATGACGGCGCCGACACGCTCATCAGAGGCTCGGCGTTCAGCAGTGACCTGGCATGGAAGTGGTGGGACTCAAGGTTTCGAGCCGTCTACAAGAGCTTCCGAGGTGAGCTAAAAGAGTGGGAAGATGAGGCAACAGGAACCATTGCAGCGAACATCGAACGGGGCGTTCCGGCATTTGCTTTGAAAGAATACGCTCTAAAGGCGCGAATCGTACTGGATCTTCGGGGCGATTCCGAACAGGCACTACAAATCGTGGAAGATGGTTTAGACGCGATTCCTCTCGAATCTCTTCACCCGTATGCAAGGCCTTACTCTGTATTAATTGTAATTCTTGCTCGACTGGGTGATGTTGAACGCGCTGAAGAATTACTCGAGGAATATCACGAAGTCGTGCCGGAAGGGATCAGGAACGGTGACGTCTCAAGACATATTGCCGAGGCCGAAATCCTTTTTGCCCGCGGCCAGCTCGCGGCAGGACTCGAAACAATGCGCCGAGTACGCACGATCGACAAGTGCAGAGCGTGCTTTCTCTATCGAGAGGGACAGATCCTGGAACAAATGGACAGCCTGAAAGCCGCAGTCGATACATTCACGAGCTTTACCGATGTGACAATCCCCAATTATATACTCTTCTCGGGTCCTGACAAGGCTCCCGCTTATTTCCGACTCGGTGAACTCCACTCCCGCCTCGGAAATACAGACGAAGCGATCGAAGCGTATTCCAAATTCGTCGACATCTGGATAAATGCGGACAGCGAACTGCAACCCCAGGTCGCTTATGCCCGGGACCGAATCGGCCGTTTACTTGATCAGTCCGTTAGGGAGAACCAATGATTGCAATTACGGTCCGGCAGTATGTATTCCGGGAAAGGACTTCGATTTTTTACGAATCAGTTGACGCTTAGACTTTTTTTGTTGATATAGGGTGATACGCGGAAAATGTCGTTCAACCTCGGGTTGAAAGTGCACACGACCTCATAGACCAATCCTTCACCATATTCGCCGGAGCCACATAGCGAACGCGCCTGTACCACCCCACGAAAGGTACCGCCATGTTCATGAGATTTGTACAACTGAAGGTCAATCCTGATTCCGTAGAAGCCTTTGAACGCTTCTACGAATTTCGCATCGCGCCTGCAGTTTTGGGCGAAACGGGCTGTATTTTTGCGCGCCTCATTCGAAGTGATTCCAGTCCGAGTGAATTCCTGTCATTCACAATTTGGAAAACACATGCCGATGCCGAATCCTACGAAACGAGTGGCCATTTCGACGAACTGATCAAGGAAAACGAGCCTTTTCTCGAGGATACGGCCGAGTGGAAAATTCAACTGTCGGACGATAATACACTCGAGTACAAACCGGTAAAAGAAAAGCCTACGATTCAGGCGATGCCGATTGCCGCAGGTACGGATGAATCAGATTTGGCGGAGGAGATAGGATCGGATATGTATGTCCGAATTCTCTCAGCTCGTTTAAAAACGGGTATATTTAAGGACTTTCAAAAGGTCTACGATGAACTGATAACTCCGACTGTACTGTCTCTCGACGGATGTCGCGGCATATATTTGATCGGACAGGAGAGTTCCGACGAAATTTTGTCCGTCACTATCTGGGATTCGAAATCCAACGCGGCATATTACGAGGCTAGCGGCGCGTTCGACGATCTGGTGAATCAAGTACAGCCATATCTATCCTCTCTCTATCAGTGGAAAATGTCCCTCGACTCGAAAAAACAATCCACGACGCAAACCAGTGACGATTTATCGGTCGAAGGCTACCATATTGTCACCGGTGAACGGTTGGAGGAATCCCCTGATTAACTTGTATTTGAATTTGGGATTGAGAAGTAGCCGTTGAAATATTATACTCACAGTAACCCCACCGTGAGGTACTGCCATGTTCATGCGATTTGTACAACTGAAGATCAAGGCGGACTCCGAGCAGGCGTTCGAGCGTTTCTACAATTTCAGATCTGCGAAAGCGCTGCTTGAAGTCGATGGGTGCCTCTTTGCGCATCTTATTCAAAGCGACAAGTCAGAGTCGGATTTTATTTCATTCACAGTTTGGACGTCTCAAGAAGCCGCAGAAGCGTACGAGAAGAGCGGCTACTACGACGAACTGGTCGGTGAACTCGATCCCTTTACAGAAGACTCTACCGAGTGGAAAATCCGCCTGAACGATGATATGACGCTGGATTACGCGCCGGTAAAGGAAAAACCGACCGTTAAAGGCATGCCTGTAGTCGCGGGAACCATGGAAGACGATCCGACGCAAAAAATTGGTGACCATCCGTATGTACGAATCCTCTCGTTAAAGGTGGATCCGGCCAATTGTGACGAGTTCAGACGCCTGTACGATGAAGTAACGACTCCGCAAATCCTGAAGGTGCCTGGATGTCGCGCAGCCTTTTTGATCGGCTCGCATGACGAAGAGAGTGGAGATGCCGTTTCCGTGACGATATGGGATAACAAGAATTTCGCGGACGACTACGAGCAATCCGGACAGTTTAACGAACTGTTTTCAATTCTTCGGCCTCTTCTTTCGTCGCTCTATCAGTGGAAGATGACGCTCGACCCCCGTCATCAGGCGCGCACACACTCGAGTGACGATGTGTCTGTTGTGGGATATCACACCGTAGCAGGTGTCAAGGTCTGACAGCGTCCCGTCTCCAGCATTCGACCAAACGTTACGAACACTCGTATTATAGTGGTTCTTAGAGAACTCCCGCAGTGAATTCAATGAAGGGACGCACAGTAGGGCAATATGAAATTCAGGATCAGCTTGGCGCGGGCGGAATGGGCGTCGTCTACAAGGCCCATGACGTAAAGCTCGGTCGCATGGTCGCGCTCAAGTTTCTCCCTCCCCATCTCAGTTCGGACGAAAACGCCAAGCAACGTTTTATTCAGGAGGCCCGGGCGGCCTCGGCGCTCGATCACGCCAATATTTGTACGATCCACGACATCGGCGAAGATGACGATGGGCAACTTTTCATCGTCATGTCTTTCTATGACGGCCGAACGCTCAAATCCCTACTTAATGAAGGCGCACTGCCGCTCAATGATGCGATCAAGATCGGATATCAGATTGCACTCGGCCTGGCGACGTCGCATGAGGCTGGAATCGTTCACCGCGACATCAAGCCAGCCAACATCATGGTCACCCAGAAAGGAGAGGTCAAAATCCTTGACTTCGGTGTGGCCAAACTGAGTGAGACGGCGGGTCTCACGAAATCTGGGGCGACGGTAGGCACGGCCGTCTACATGAGCCCTGAACAGGCGCGCAGTGAGCACGTCGATTATCGCGCAGACATCTGGTCGGTGGGAATTCTCCTATACGAAATGCTTTCGGGCTCGCGACCGTTCGAGGGGGGATATGAAGCAGCACTTCTGTATTCGATCATCAATCAGGACCCCAATCCGCTTCCTGATCACCTGCCTGACGGCCTTGAGGAGATCGTCCTGAAGTGTCTGGCTAAGGCACCGGAGGACCGCTATCAAAGCGCGACGGATCTGGCCGAGGAGCTGGAGACCTTCAAGAGTTCCTCGGGGCTCATGCGAGCAGCGTCTGCGACGGATGTGCAAGAAGCAGGAGCATATTCCAGAGCGCCATCGCTTGCCAGGGTTGCCGCTGTGTTCGCGGGAGTTTCGATTGTTGTGTTAGGCGTTGTGTATGCTACAGTGATCGGTTTCGGTCTCCCCGATTGGGTCTTTCTAATGGGAATTGCCCTGATGGTCATCGGGCTACCCATTACGCTATTTGCTGCATACAAAGAAAACACCGAAGACGGTCCATCATTTTTGTCGCTTCGAAGAGCCATTTTCGGAGGAATTGCAGCCTTTTCCATTCTGGTACTTTTTTCAGCCGCATTCATGGTCATGCGCGCCATGGGCATCGGACCCGCGGCTACGCTCGTATCGTCCGGAGCACTCGAAGAAAACGCCCAGCTTATTGTCGCGGAATTCGAAAA
>BTQE01000061.1:0-18294 GCA_036985715.1 Rhodothermia bacterium | reverse complement strand
ATCGACAGCCAGATTGACGGTGTTTGAAACAAGATTGTTCGTCCCTCCGGCATCGGTGAGCACGTTGGCGGCGATGCTCACCGCGAGCGCCTCCCCATCGTTGGGCGATGCAACTTCGAACGTGAAGTTCTGATCGTCTCCCGTGTTGACGAGGTTCTGTGCGGATCCGCTCGATACGGTCACGTCGCTGAGATCAAAGGTGGCGTTGTCGATGGTTTCACCAAAGTCGATCGAAAACGGCACGGGTTCGGCGTTCGTAGGACTACTCTCTAAAGAAGCCAGAACCGGAGTTGGCGGCGTTAAATCAATGACCAGTGTGCTAGCACTGGATGCGAACGATGTATTTCCGGACGCATCCGTGTGCGTGGCGGTAATGGAGTGTGTCGCTTCACTTAGCGTGCTGGTAAGCTGAATTGACCAGGTACCACCACTGACCGTGGCCGTCGGTGCCAGTAACCCATCAACGTCGGACGTGAGTGTGATCGTGCCACCGTCTTCGCTTGCCGTTCCCGTGATGAGGGGTGTCGAGTCGCCTGTTGGGGACGTGGGCTGGATAATTGCGGGTGCAAACGGTGCTGTAATATCACTCAGTCCCGAAAACTCAACGACAAACCATTCAACCTCAGCCGAGCTACCACCGCTTCCCAAGGCTCGTGTAAGCTGCAAATTCGTAGAACTCGTCAGATCGGCTGCAAACCAAACGTTACCCGGATTGTCCGGCGAGGAGACGGTCCCCTGCCCGCCTCGCTGATACTGCGACAGGAAAGCGACGGATTTCGTAAGATCAATCGAGGATATGGAGACATCGCTGACGGTTTCGCCCGGAGCGAATGTCGTGCTGCCTGATTGCACGGACTCATCGTTTGTAAACTCGACGACGACCCAGTTCATCTCAATCGCTGGACCTGTGGAACCTCGTGTAAACGTCAGTGCATTCGCGGCTGAAAACTCTGCCTGAATCCCCAGATCATCCGGAAAGCCATTACCGCCGTTTGTATTCGTCACGATCACGAAGGCCTTGGTCAGGTCAACCGCCGTTATGGCGACCGTAGCGCTAACGTCACCCGTTCCAAGTGTATGCTGTCCCCGTTGAACAGAAGCACCGTCGAACTCAACAACCTGCCAGTTCACGTTACCTGAGATGCGACTGACCGCATCCAACTCAAGATTCGCAGCGCTGGTCAGCCGTGCTCTCAGGCCATCGTCTGTTCCCCAGATTGAACCCGTGTTTTGCCACGAGACAAGAGGGAATGATTCAGAGAGATCGACTGGGGAAATGGGGATATTGACCGTTGCGGAGTTATGAGGATTGTTGCCTCTTTGGACGGTAACCCCGGAAGAAAACTCGGCAACATACCAGGCAAGGGTTACGGTCGGCGAGCCAGACGACCCTACGCGTTCGAAATGAATATTCGTAGGCGACGTAAGATCGCCTCTGACCAGAAATTGCGAGGGACCTTCGTTGTCTACCGTGTAACTGAATACCAGAAACGACTTCGTCAGATCAACCGAAGCGATCGATACGTCGGTCGACGTAGAGGTAAAAGTCGTGGTGCCGCGCTGAAAATCCGATGCAACCGCGGGGGGCGGATCTATGACCACAATCGTTACTGAACCGGACACAGGCGATACGTTCCCGGACGCATCGGTATGGGTAGCGGTCAGGAAGTGAGTTGTCTTGCTGAGAGCGCTCGTCAACTGAATTGACCAGGAGCCACCCGTAACACTGGCCGTCGGTGCGAGTACTCCATCAATGTCGGACGTAAGCGTGATCGTGCCACCGTCTTCGCTCGCCGTTCCCGTGATGAGGGGTGTCGAGTCACCTGTTGGAGAAGTGGGCTGGATAATTGCGGGGGCGAACGGGGCTGTAATATCACTCAGTCCAGAAAACTCAACGATAAACCATTCAACCTCCGCCGAGCTTCCACCGCTTCCAAGTGCCCTGGTAAGTTGCAGATTCGTATTACTTGTAAGATCTGCCGCAAACCAAACGTGGCCCGGATTGTCGGGCGAGGACACAGTCCCCTGCCCGCCCCGCTGATACTGGGACAGGAAGGCAACGGATTTCGTAAGATCAATCGAGGATATGGGGATATTGCGAACGGTTTCGCCTGGAGCGAATATCGTGCTACCTGATTGCACCAGCTCATCGCTCGTAAACTCGACGACGACCCAGTTGATTTCGACTGCGGGTCCGGTAGAGCCTCGCGTAAAGGTCAGAGCATTCGCTGCTGAAAACTCTGCCTGAATGCCCAGATCGTCTGGAAAGCCGTTACCGCCGTTTGTATTCGTCACGATCACGAAGGCCTTGGTCAGGTCAACCGCCGTTATGGCGACCGTAGCGCTAACGTCACCCGTTCCAAGTGTATGCTGACCCCGTTGAACGAGAGTCCCGTCGAATTCAACAACCTGCCAGTTCACGTTACCTGAGATGCGACTGACCGCATCCAACTCAAGGTTCGTCGCGCTGGTCAATCTTGCTCTCAGACCGTCGTCCGTCCCCCAGATCGAACCCGTGTTTTGCCACGAGACGAGCGGAAAGGATTTCGAGAGAACGACTGCGGATATCGGAATATTTACGGTTGCGGAGTTATGAGGGTCGTTGCCTCTTTGGACGGTAACCCCGGAAGAAAACTCGGCAACATACCAGGCAAGGGTTACGGTCGGCGAACCAGACGACCCAACGCGCTCGAAATGAATATTCGTAGGCGATGTAAGATCGCCTCTGACCAGAAATTGTGAGGGGCCTGCGTTGTCTACCGTGTAACTGAATACCAGAAACGATTTCGTCAGGTCAACCGACGCAATCGATATATCCTTCGACACAGAGGTAAATGTCGTCGTGCCGCTTTGAACGATAGTGGTCTGGGCAAAAGAAATGGAGACCAGTCCGGTACTACCTAAGAGTACGAACGCCGCCGCAATTGCGTGCGCAATTAACGGCGTGATTGCCCGCTTCTGATCTAATATGTGCATCACTCATCCATTCTCGATCTTCATATCCAAAGGACTGGCAAGATCTATTCCTACTTCTAAGTATTTTTACGTACACCCAGCGATATTCTCCGGATCGGTTGCGCTTTGCTCTACTAAAGAAAAAATACGTAGTCACACGTAGTTTTTCGAATAATTTACATGAACATTATTCCGTTATTTGTTGCTACACATCACTTTATGTAATTCGTGATTGAAAATTTGATTTGAGACGATTTTCATAAAGACAGGCCGTTCTTGAGCGTCCTGAGACCTCACCGCTTAGCCTGGCACTGACCTGAAACCCAGACATTCTCTAATAATTCTTGGAGATACCGGGCCCAATGATTGAAAAGATGGGGCGTATCGAATTGGTACGGGAGCCATACTAATTGGCAGAGATAGTAAGGGGTCCGTACTAATTGGCAGAGATAGTAAGGGGTCCGTACTAACGCGAGAGAGTGCTGGAGTATTTCGTCTAAACCAGAGTTACCCTAATCCGTTCGGTTGTTTCTGGGCTGCTGGAGTCACGTCGCCTCGGCCAGTCTTTTCGCTTCGCTCTTCCTCTCGATGAGATAGTAGAAGACAGGCAACGACACCAAGGTCAGGATGGTCGATGTGACCATTCCGCCCACGATTACGATAGCAAGCGGCTTCTGCAATTCTGCGCCAGAACCGGTGCTCAGGGCCAGCGGTAAAAGTCCGAGACCGGTGGTCAGGGCTGTCATCAAAACCGGACTGATGCGATCCCCGGCACCTTCCATAATGGCCTCCATCAGGCCTTTTCCCTCGAGAAATCGAAGATCATTGACGTGCGTAATCAGAATAATGCCATTTCGGACCGCAATACCGAAAAGTAATATGAATCCGACCAGCGAGGACACACTTAAGACGCCACCGGAAAGAAAGACGCTGAAAATGCCTCCTACCAGCGCCAGCGGAAGATTAAGTATGACTAACCCGGCCAGTTTCCAGGTGCCCATGCTCATTTGCAGCAAAACGAAGATAGCAATGATTACAAACACCATTTCAATCAGCAGAAGCCGGGTAGCGCTTTGTTGGCTCTCGAACTGCCCCCCGTACGTGATGAAATACCCTGGTGGAAAGTCCACCCGTTGGGCAACGCGTTCTTGCACTTCTCCCACAAAACTACCCAAATCCCTGTCCTGAACGTTGCTCTGGACAACGATCCTGCGGGAGACGTTTTCCCGGTTTATGGTGTTCGGTCCCAGGTCAACGCTGAGGTCGGCTACGCGCCGAAGAGGGACTTTCGGTCCTGCGGGTGTGGCGATACGCAGATTCTGGAGTCTGTCCAGATTATTCCTGCTTGCGTCGTCGATCAAAACTACAAGATCGTACTGGCGCTGCTCTAGAACGACCTGACTAACGACCTCCCCGTTAAACGCCGTCTCGATGAAATGGGAGATATCCTGGACGCTCAGCCCGAATCGCGAAGCAGCGTCTCGCTTGATGTCGATCTTTAACTGGGGGATTTCGATGAGTACTTGCGGTTCCACCTGGAGATCCGCTACGCCTCGAACCCCCGAGACGACATCGGCGACTTCCTGGGCCTTCCGGCGGAGGACGTCCAGGTCGGGTCCAAAGATTTTTATGGCTACCTGCGCTGTGACGCCAGACAGTAGGTGATCAATTCGGTGTTGGATTGGTTGTCCGATGCTTACCGTGACGCCCGGAAACTGAGCCAGTTTCTCTCGCACAACGGCCAGGAGTTCCTCACGATCCCTTTCCCGCTCTTCTACCGGTACCACGTTAACCAGCAGTTCGTTGTAGTAGACGCCTTCCGCGTGTTCGTCCTGCTCGGCCCGACCGATGCGATCGCTTGTCGAGGTTACCTCAGGAATCGTATGCAGCGCCGCCTCGATGCGTTTTCCAATCCGCTGAGACTCTTCCAGGGATGTGCCTGGGGCGTTGATGGCGTTAACGACGAGCGTTCCTTCATCCAGAATGGGGAGAAACTCCGTTCCCATAAACGGGATCAGCATGAGGGCAATGATCACAAGCGAGACGGAGCCGACGAGGACGGCCCGGTACCGAATCATAACAAAACTCAAGACGGGCCGGTACGCGAGTTTGATCCATCGTACCACCGGGCTTTCCTTTGCACTTATGCGCCGGCCGCGGGTCAGTAACAGCTCGGACAATACAGGTACCACGGTCAGCGCCACGAAGAGCGACGCGGCCATGGCTATTACGACAGCCAGACCGAGCGGAAAAAAGAGCCGGCCTTCGATGCCCGTCAGAGTAAACAGGGGAACAAAGACAAGAATAATGATCAACGTGGCGAATACAATCGAGGCACGGATCTCGTTGGAAGCCCGAAGCACGACTTCGCCGGGTTTCTCGTCGGTAGGCTTGGCGAAATACTCCCGTAGCCGACGAAAGATGTTCTCAACATCAATGATCCCGTCGTCCACCACCATGCCGATCGCGATGGCCAATCCGGCGAGCGTCATCGTATTCAAGGTGAGTCCGTACCAGTACAGGACTATGATCGCCAGCACGAGCGAAAGCGGAATAGCCGTCAAGGAAACCAGCGAGGTACGAATGTTGAACAGGAAAAGGAGTAGAATCAGCATAACCAGGATGGCCCCATCACGAAGCGCCTCCCCCACCGTATCGATTGAGCGCTTGATCAGATCTGCTTGAACATATTCTGGCTTTATCTTCACACCCTCCGGAAGCGATTGCTCGAGTTCCTCCAGCACGTCGAGCACGGTCTCGGTGACCTTGAATGTATTCGTGTTGGGCTGCTTGCTAACCTTTGCAAGTACCGTTTCGACGCCATCCAAACTCCCCGCTCCCCTACGGGCGATAGGTCCGTCGATCCTTACCGTAGCTACGTCCTTGATGAGTACGGGAAGTCCCTCCTTCCGGGTCGCGACAAGAATATTCTCGATGTCGGACACAGTCTTAACCCTGCCTAGACCTCGAATGAGAAACTCCTGCCGGCCGGCCAGAAAAAATCCACCCGGGGTGTTCAGGTTGTCCTTTTCCATCGCATCGCGGACGTCCGACAGGCTCAAATCGTAAGCCAGGAGACGGTCCGGATTCACCATCACCTGGTACTGCTTCACGAACCCTCCCTGATTAATGACATTGGCGATTCCCCCAGTTGCTTTTAGACGAAACTGGATGATCCAATCCGCGATGTCCCGTAATTCAAGGGTGGAGAGATTGTTGTTTTCATCCACTATGGCGTATTCGACGATCTCCCCTAAACGGGACGTAATAGGCGCCATAAACGGCGCCTCTACACCGTCCGGGAGCGAGGGGGCGATCATCTGCAGTCTTTCCGCGACGAGTTGGCGGGCTCGATAGATGTCCGTGCCCCACTCGAACTCAACGAAGATTACAGAGATGCCAACTCCGGAAGACGAGCGCACTCGTTTCACGAAGGGAACGCCATTAAAGGCGCTCTCGAGAGGAAACGTCACAAGCGTCTCGATCTCCTCCGGAGCAAAACCCTGCGCCTCGGTCATAATCGTAACCCTTGGGTCGTCGATATCCGGATAGACATCAATAGGCAATTGTTGAAAAGCCTTATAGCCGAGAATCAACACTGCCACGGCCGCGATAAGAACCAGGACCTTGTTCTTTAGCGAAAACGATATGATGGCGGACCACATTCTAAATGCCTGTTTTTAAGCTGGGATTTTCAGCAGAGTAGCTCAGTGGTTATGCGGCTGGCTTTCTTCTAACACTCCCCCAGCCTGGGGGCGCGTGGCCACAGCCAAGAGCTGGTGGTTGCCCTGTATGACGACCAGGTCTCCGGGATACAGTCCATCAGTAATCTCGATGTTCACATCATCACGCAAGCCGGTAATCACGTCCACTTTCTGATAACTGTCGCCGTTTTCAACAAAAACAAACTTGTCAGGGCCGTCTTCAATAACTGCCTCAACAGGCACCGTAATAGCTTGAGGGTTAGCGTCAACCACGATTGCCATCTCCGCAAACATCTCGGGCTTGAGCTTGCCGTGCTCGTTGTTGACCTGGATCCAGATATGGAGCGATCGTTTATCTGGGTCCAGAGTGGAACCGATAAAGACAATCCTTCCCTTAAACGTCTCTTTCGGGTAGGCATTCAGGTAGAGTCGAGCCAGCTGTCCCATCTTCAGAGCCGATACATAGTCCTCCACCACATCACCCTCAACGATCACGCTCGAAAGGTCGATGATCTTGAAAAGGGGCGTCGAAGGATCGACGGAGGTGCCGAGGAATGCATCGCGCTCCACAATCGTACCGCTGATAGGGGCTACCGCAGATACGAGAGGAATGGGATTGCCAAATCGGCGACTTTCGATCTCCGCAAGGGTCTGCCCTTCGCTGACCAGGTCCCCCAGATCGGCTAACAACTTGCTAACCCGGCCTTCGATGCGCGTGTTCACGTAGGCTACCCGATTGGGATGTGCCTTAACGGTGCCTGGCACCCGGATGACTTGCTCAACCCTTCGAAAAGCGGCATCCGCAGTAACGAGACCGATATTTATCTTTGCCTGTTCACTCAGACTAATTCCGTCGGGGGCTGCTTCCTCGTGGGAGGCCGCAGTCTCCGGATCGGTGTCGCTGCCCTCAAGCGGGCTGTCTCCCGCGCCAACGTCTTTTCCGACATAGAATGCTCCCGCCAGCATCACAGGGATCAGAATAAGAATCCAGATCGGGATACGAGCCTTCGTGGGCGCTGCCGCAATCTCCGTCATCATAATTTCTCAGTAGTTTTATTTCGCACTGTAAACCTCTGTCTTATTGAAGCTGCTTCCGCGAGTCTGCGCATCTATTGCCGAATTTCCCGGCCGACAACTGTTTCAAGGATTACAACAGCTGCCTTGAAACTGTAGAGGGCCTCCAAATACGCTGTCTGCGTCTCCACAAAGGATCGCTGCGCGGTTATCACTTCGATGATTTCCACCTCTTCTCCTTGCAAATAGGCCTGGCGCACCAGGTTCAGATTGTCCTCCGCCAGTTGGAGCATTCCCTCTTCTATAAATTGAACCTCTTTTGAAGCCAAGAGCACATCGTTATATGCCGAGGCAACCTCTGTTTCAATAAGAAGCCCGAGGAAATCGTACTCTGCCTCGACCGTTCTCTGGGTAGCCAGCGCTGTATTGATCTCTCCCTTGTTCCTGTTGAATAATCTGATGGGCAACGAGATCGTCGGACTGAACGCGTAGTTGTCGAAATCTTTTCTGTAGTTAAGGGAGATTCTTGGGTTCGGGATTCTAAAAGAACGTGCGAGACTAACCTGTCCAGCCGCTGTGCGTTGCTCGAATTGCAAAGCCTTCAGGTCTCCGCGGTTGTTTGCCGCATACGTCTTCAAGCCCTCCAGATCCACCTCGAGAGTTCGAAAAACAAAGTCCCCTTCAGCCACAAACTCTGTCTCGAATGGGCGCCCCATCAGGTAATTGAGGGAGTACTTTACTAGCTGAAGTTGGTAGCGAACTTTGGTTTCTTCTCTCAGTGCTTTTTGCAACTCGAGTCTCGCAAAATTAATCTCAAATTCGGGCGCGTACCCGGCTTCGAATTTTTCCAGTGTTCGTCGCACCAGATCGTCCGTGAGGTCCGACACCTCCTTCGCGAGTTCCAGCTTCTCCTGCTGCAAGAGCACGCGGTAAAACGTCTCGCTAACAGCACCTACGACAGTCTGTCGGGCCCGCCCGAACCGAGCCTCATCCTCCTCGATCTTAGACCTGGCAATCTCCGTCCGGTATCCCCTTTGGCCTCCGATTTCCACTTCCTGGGACACGGAAAGTGAAAACTCCGACGCTATTCCTCTCTGTTCAATCGGATTCACGTAGGCATACGATGCCCCTACTTCGGGATTGTTAGGAATAGTCTGAGCCCGAATTAACTGCGCCCGGCCGATACCGAGGCCTTCCCGTAGCGTGTTTAGTTCCCGGTTATTTTGGGACGCAAGGGCGACGGCTTGATTAATGGATAGCCTTTCTCCTCCAGAAACCGGACGCAGATTCTCCGAGAATTGAGCGTTCGACGTCCCGGTACCGATCAGAGCCGTAAACCATAGACAGAGTGTTGCACCTGTTACTTTCATTAGAATTGGCCTGGGTATCGGGTTTGGACTATCGCTATCCTTGCTGGTTAGTAGGCTGCAGCACGCGATTATTACGATAGATCTGAAACGGAAACGTCCCAAAACCTTACATAAGTACCGAACCGACCTGAAATTTTGTTAAGGTCTGGGATATCACGTGGGATCCCTTTCGACTTACGGCGAAATTCCTACCCGGTGGCGCTCGCGCCGAGGGATTGGGGTAGCCTCAGATCCCCCAATCTGAATCCGGAATCCGCCCCGTGGGACCACTTCCGTTCAAGGTTCCCGGGTGGTGGGCGTAGCCGAGGACTGAGCCGCCTTCTCGACCCAGTGGTAGATCACAGGAACGAATATGATGCTTAGAGGCCGCAGCATCAACGCACCGATCACTACCGCCGCCAAGGGTTTCTCGATGTCAGCGCCGGTTCCTGTGGAGAGCAACAACGGTACAAGCGCCAGACTACCCACTACGGCGCTCAGGATCTCGGGCCGAAATCGCACCTTGGAACCCTCGATCACCACATGTTTCAAATCCATTCCTGCGTCGCGAAGGTTGTTGAAGTAGTGTACCATCACCATGGCGTTCTGGACGGCCACACCGAACGCGGCGATGAAGCCCACCATTGCCGGTACGCTCATCGGCATTCCCAAGATTTTTAGCAGCAGTGCACCGCCCATGATGGCCAAAGGGATGTTGAGAGCGACAACCGCTGTGTTCCGCAGTGAATTGAAAGGGAGATAGATGAGAATGAGTACGAGGAGGAGGGCCAAGGGGACGACAAGCAGTAGGCGTCGAGTGGCGCGCTCCTTGTTCTCGAACTGTCCTCCCCAACGCAGATAGTAACCCGGCGGAAGCGACACCTGCCGCTCGACCGCCTTGCGGGCATCCGCTACGTAGCGACCGATGTCGCGACCCACCACATTGGTTGCGACGTAGATGCGGCGCTGGCTCTGCTCGCGACTGACCACCGCCGCTCCCTCTTCCACTATGAAGTCCGCGAGCTGCATCATGGGGATGCGCTGGCCGTCTGGAGCGGAGACAAGGATGTTCTGAATTCGCTCGACGTGCCCCCGACTGTGCTGTTCGAAACGCAACTGGATGGCGAAGCGCTTTTGACCTTCGAATACCTCCCCGGCTTCTTTGCTTCCTATGGCAGTCTCGATCACGTCGTGCACGTCGGCCACGTTGATCCCGTAGCGGGCAATCTTGTCGCGGTCGATCTTGATCTGCAGGTATTTCACGCCGGCCACCTGCTCGACGGCCAGGTCGGTCGTCCCGGACACACCGGCGATGGCCGCGCGCACCTCGTCGGCCTTCTGTCTCAGGACATCCATGTCATCACCGAATATCTTGATGGCGATCTGAGCCGTGATGCCGGAGATCATCTCGTCCACACGTAGCTGGATGACCTGCGAGAAGTTGAGCCACACACCAGGGATGGCACTCAGTTTCTGCCGCATGGCTGCCACGAGATCGGATTTCGAGTGGGCGGTCTCCCACTGGCTCTTGGGCTTCAGGGCTACATAGATCTCGGTATTGCTGACATCTTCCGGATCTCCTCCCAGTTCGGCGCGACCGGTCTTGGCGATCGCCAGGGTCACCTCTGGAAAAGCCATGAGTTCCCTCTCGATGTTATCTGCCAGGGCCACGGCCCGGTCCAGAGAGATGCTCGCCGGCGTGGTGACCTGGAGGAGGACGTTGCCCTCATCGAGCGTGGGAAGGAACTCCGAGCCCAGAAAAGGGAAAACGGCCAGACTCGCGGCGACCGCCACGACGTATGCGCTGACGGTCACGCGACGGTGCTCCAGGGTCCACTCAAGCACTGCGATGTAAGGGCGACGCAACCACTTGATGAACTCCATGGTTCCGGCCGTCTTTCCACGCCGGAACACCCAGGTGGAGAGCGCCGGCGTGATGAGAAGCGCCATTATCAGCGAGCCGACCATGGCGTAGGTTACCGTCCGTACCAGCGGGATGAACAGCTTGCCCTCGATGCCGGTCAGCGTGTACAGGGGGAGAAACACGGCGATGATGATGAGAATGGCGAAGAAAATCGGCTTGCCGATCTCCTTGGACGCGGCCAGCACGCGCTCCGCCAGGCTGCCTCGTTCCGACTCCTCCTCGGAGATGTGACGATAGATGTTCTCGACCATAATCAAGGTCGCGTCCACCATCATGCCGACGCTGATTGCCAGCCCGCCCAGCGACATCAGGTTGGCGGACAAGTTCGTGTACCACATCAGCAGAAAGGCGACCAGCATTGAGAAGGGGATGGCCAGCGCCGTGATAAGGGATCCCCGCAAGTTTCCCAGCATCAGGAACAGCAACACAGTCACGAAAAACAGTCCTTCCAGGAGCGCCACCACCACAGTGCTGACACTCCTGTTGACGAGGTCCGACTGGTCGTAGTACGGAGCGATCGTCACCCCCGGCGGGAGGCTGGCCTTAGTCTCCTCCACTCTCGCCTTGATCCGCTCGATGACCTTCTTCGTGTTCGTGTTGATCTGCTGCAACACGATCCCGGTAACCACTTCACCCTGTCCGTTCATGGTGACCGCGCCCTGGCGGACCTCCCGACCCAGCTCGACGGCGGCAATGTCCCCTACGTACACCGGTGTCCCCTGTCGCGAGGCCACGATGATGTTCTCGATGTCACGAGTCGTCGTAACCAATCCGATGCCGCGGACGATGTACTGCTCCGGACCGCGCTCAATATAATTGCCACCGCTGTTGGCATTGTTGGTCTCTATCGCCTCGAACACCTCGCTCAGAGACAGCCCATAATTGACCAGTTTGTCCGGATCGATGATGACCTGATACTGCTTTACATCACCTCCGAAACTGAGCACATCAGCCACGCCCGGCACGGTGCGCAGCTGGTACTTGATGATCCAATCGTTGATAGTACGGAGCTGCATGTTGTCGTAGCCAGGCCCACGCACCTGGTACATGAAAATCTGACCTGTGCCGGTGGTGATCGGGCCCATCTGGGGCTCGAAGCCTTCGGGGATGCGGGTGCGGGCCAGCTGGAGTCGCTCGAACACCAATTGCCGGGCGAAATAAACGTCGGTGCCATCCTTGAACGTTACGGTCACGACCGAAAGACCGAATTTGGAGATAGAGCGCACGACCTCCACGTCCGGCAATCCATTCATGACGTTTTCGATCGGAAAGGTAATGAGTTGTTCCACCTCCTCAGGTGCCAGTCCCAGCGCCTCGGTGCCGATCTCCACACGCACCGGAGTCACGTCCGGAAAAGCGTCAATGTTCAACCGACTCAACCCAAACAACCCTCCCGCAGCGATGAGAAAGGAGAAAGTGAATACCAGGAAATGCTGACGCTGGGCGGTCTCGAGCAGACGGTCAATCATCTTTGTTGCCTATCTCTGAGTCCGTTTTGGTACGGCCCAGAAGCTGGGCAGCGATCTGATTGTGTCCGCTGGTCACGACGCGCTCGCCAAAGCTCAAGCCTGCGAGAATCTCAACCCGGCCATCGGCAACCATCCCCATCTGGACCTCGCGCAGACGGTATTCATCCGCGTCTTGAATGACCACGACAGATATCCCGTCCTTGCTCAACACGGCCCCCTCCGGCAGCACCGTCGCGTTTTCCTTCTCTGTCGTTAAAATGCGCACCGTAACGAACATCCCGGGTTTGATCTTGCGGTCTCCGTTCTTCAGGACCGCTCTTACCACCGCTGTACGTTTTTCCTTGTCCAGCGTGTTGCCGATGTAGCTCACGCGACCCGAAAAGGTCTCATTCGGGTAGGCGATGATCGATATCTCCACTTGTTGACCCGGCCTCACTTTGGCCAGATCCTTCTCGTACACTGCGGCATCGACCCAGAGTGTACTCAGATCCATGATTGTAAAAAGCTCCATGGAGGGATCAGCCATGGCCCCGATCACGGCCTGCCGATCCACGATGACACCACTGATCGGAGCGATGATCGGCATTATCGCGGTCAGGTCGTGACGTTCCGAAAAAGTGGCCACCTCTTCCTCCGTGAAGCCGATGACATGCAACGTCCATTCAGTCGCATCGGCCTCTGCCTGCACACTTGTGCGCTCCGCTTCGGCCTGAAGGAGATCTTTCTCGGGGACGATTTTTTCGTCGAACAGCCGTTTCTTTCGCTCGAGATTCGCAACGGCAACCCGAAGCGCGGCCCTTGCTTGGAAATAAGCGGCTTTGGCCGTGCCTACATCTACGCTTTTCAGGTACGCAAGCACGTCTCCCTTCTTGACGGGCTCTCCCCAATCGACGAATATTTCGCTGATTGTTCCTTCGATGATTGGTCCGACCACGGCGGTCTTGTTCTGATTGGCGCGGACCATGCCAGCTACGGACACTGCGAACTTGAACGTCTGCGGGCGCACCTCCTCCACCGCCAGATCGATCGCCGCCTCGACCTCGGAGGCGACGGTGACTCCACCGGTCCCGTAGTCCGACAACTCGCCAGAATCGGTTCCAATGGTTTCGCCCTGGCATCCAAGTGAGAATCCGATTAATGAAAGAACCGTGACCATCGCTGCCGGTCGCTTGAACCCTGCGTTCATCATTTGCTCCAATTCTGTTGCTCTTTGTCGTACTGATTTAGTGGTCCGCACGGCGTTTTATCCGCCGACAAGTAAGAGCGCACCGCCGACCGCCTGTTCCAGGTCTGCGAGCGCCGCGTCGTATTGAAACAGCGCCTGAGTGTACTCAGTGCGCGTTGTGCGGAGAGTACGCTGTGCTTCCAGCACCTCCAGGTAGCTGGCTTCACCTTCCTCATAGCTACGGCTGGCGATCCGATAGATCTCTTCTGCCTCCCCAAGCAGGTAATCCACGTAGATGCGTACCTCTCTCGTGGTCACCTGTAGTTGGTGGAAGGCGCCTTCCAGATTGAGTGTCAGCTCGTTCAAGACGCTCCTCCGCTCGGCCTGCACTTGCCCGAGATTCGCTTTCGCTTCCCGAAGATCCCCGCGCTGCCTGAACATGAACCACAGCGGGATCTTGAGGCCGACCTGTGCCGTCCAGAAGCTTCCATCTCCAGGGATCGTCTGACGGAAGACGCCCAGCTCGAAGTCGGGAACGAACTGCAGCGCTGCCAGGCTCACCGCCGAACGGCTACCGGCCACGGAGTAGTCCCACGCTCTTGCGCGTGGGTGTCTCTCGATCATCAGAGCCTTCAGCGAGTCGATGTCAAAGTTGACAGGAGTGAAAGTCAGTTTGCCAGTGAGGTTCAAGGGTGCGTGCGCGTCCCGTGCCATGAGCAGATTCAGGGCGGCCTTACCCAACAGCAATTCCTTGGCGGTTGCCATCGTATCCAGTTCCGCTCGGGCCACCTCGATCCCCGCGCGCAGCACCTCGATGTTCGGTACGTCGCCTGCCTCGAAGCGCACTTTGGCCTTCTGTAAGAATTGCTGAGTCATGGCCAAATTGTCGTCCGCTAGTTCCACACCACGCTGGCGGGCCAGTACCTCGTCGTAGGTCTTTCGGGTGTCTGCAGTTTTGGCCAGCTTCACGACCTCGAAGGCCATTTCCGCTACCCGAGTTTCATTGCCCATGACTTGGTTGCGCTTCCACCATTTGAGTGGGAATTCGATGGGCTGGACGATGCCCAAGTTCCGCTCCTGGAAGCCGCTCGTGCGCGTTAGTGTGGACAGGCCTTCGTAATCCGCGACGATGGACGGGTCCGGCAATAGGGGTAGCTGCGTGAGCAATCTAGCCTTGGCTGCGGCGTAGGCTCTCTCCGCCGCGCGTACATCAGGATTCTCGAGCAGAACCCTGGCGATGACGCGGCGAAGCGAATAATCGGCTTCCGCATCGGGTACGGCTACTCGGGAAATCAGATCCTGAGCTTGAAGTAACAACGTTGTGGCAAACAGTGCAGCGATCACCAATAACCATGTCTTGATTTTCATTTCGATAGACAGAAGTGGTCCGGAAAAACTGGACAGGTTCTTAAGTGGAATACCGCGAGTTGATTATGTTGCTTCTTGAAGCGGCTGGTCGTTGAAAAATACGTCGTCCGGTGTCCGTCTTCCAAGCGAGCTGTGTCGTCGTTCGTTATTGGCATGACTGAAGCTGACCCGGTTTGGTGGACGATCTTTCACTCGTAAAACGCGAACGAGATAGTTATGACAAGAACAAGACCAGCGTACCCGGAAATAATCCGAAGTCAGATCGTGGAATTGATCCGGAACGGTCGGACCCTTGCCGAACTGACGGCGGAATTTGTGCCTCCCAAGGGCAGATGACGATCTCCGGCCCTTCAACCGATTTACTTGCGCAACAGAATCAACTCTCTTGTCTCTTCGAATCCGTCGGACCGCATTTGATACAGGTAGGTACCGCTCGGTAGATTGTGAGCACTGAAGACAACCTGGTGGACTCCCGGAGGACGCACGCCCTCCACCAATCTGGATATTACCCGCCCTTGTATATCGTATACCTGGATTGTAACCCAACTTGTCCTTGGCACGTTGTATGTGATTGTGGTAGAGGGATAAAAAGGATTCGGATAGTTCTGATTCAGCACAAGCGAGTTCGGCATCTCCCCGTCAGAATCTACACCCACAAGCGTACCGCGCGTCAGCGTGAGGGAGAGAGCCGCAGTGGCTGTTGACAAGTTCCCGTCTGACGCGATGGCTCTATGAAATAATGTTAAACTGGAAAATAGATCCACTCCGCGAGTTGTCAGTATAGCAGCAATCGTCTCCACCGTTGTCTCAATCTGCGTTGCCCCACCGACGTCCTGACTGAACAACACTTCCTGAAGACTCGTCATGAGTTCCCAACGGTATGTCAGCGGATCCTGATCAGGGTCTGTGGTCGCCTCCCAAGTCGCCGTGAAGGCTGTTGCTCCGGGCACAGGGTTTTGACCCTGCCCGCCGCCAACAGTTATCGAGGCTCCGTCTGGGGGTGTCGTCATCGAGAAAGCAGCGGGGGGCTGGTTGACGGGGTCGATGGTTATATCTACGGTCGCCTGAGCCTGCCCGCCGTTACCGTCGTCGACTTGATAGGTAAAGCTATCCATACCGTTAAAATTCGCTACCGGAGTGTAGAGAACTGTGTCGTCGGTAGGATCGCCGGGCGTCGCCTTGTCGTCTACAGCGGCCTGACCGTTCTGAGGCTGACTGATGATGTTGATCGTGAGTGGATCGCCGTCGACATCTGCGTCATTAGCAAGAACGTCTATGTCAACCGGTATATTTTCAGTTGAATTGGCCTGGTCGTTCTCGGCGGTGGGCGCGTCGTTGACAGGCGTAACGGTAATCGCAACGTTCGCTTGTGCCATGCCGCCGTTTCCATCGTCGACCTGGTAACCGAAGTTGTCCATCCCATTGTAGTTCTCTTCAGGCGTATAGAGAATGGTGTCGTCGGTAACGTCGCCTGGGGTTCCGTTATCGTTTACAGTCGCCTGGCCATGTCCCGGCGGACCAAGAACGGAAATAGTAAGTGGATCACCGTCTGGGTCCAGGTCGTTCATCAGAACGTCGATATCCACTGGAGTGTCTTCGTTGACTGCGACCGCGTCATCAGTTGCAGCGGGGCTCTGGTTGACAGCCGGAGTTGTTACGGTCGCGATATTACTGTAACCAGACGTAGTGTCCGGATTTACGGCTCGTACTCTATAGTCGTAACTCGTTGATGGAGCGGCGGTATTGTCGACAAATGCCGTAACATTCTTGTCCGTATTGCCAATATTGACAAACGTAACACCACTCTTGCCACTAACGGTGAGTTGTCTCTCGATCTCAAATCCACGCTCGTTGTCACTTGCATCTGTCCAGCTTAGATTGACGGGGCTGTTCGCGACGGCCGTGAGATTCAGCGGGGCTGCGATGACGTTAACCTGCTTCCGCGCCGTCACGACCGTAGTTGCAGTACCACCGCCGGTAAGATTGATCGTAAGTGTGAGCGTGAAGGTTTTAGTCGTGAACTCACCAACAGAGTTGACACTATCAACGAAAGCGTTGGGTATGTTCGGCGAATCCACAGTGAAAGTACCGTCGGTATTAAATGTAATCGTGGTCGTTCCAAAAAGTGGTGACACGAAGACAAGAGGGCCCCCCGGCTCTCCGAGCGGTAGCGAGATAGTTTCGGGAGGTGGATCGCCGCCTCCAAACGCGCTCCCGTCAACGTCGAGGACGATAACAAACGTCTGCTGAACCTGGTTGATTGAAATGTCAACAGAAATGGCACCGGTCGAGAGAAATGTCAGGTTATTCCAGACACCACTCCAGCTACCGACGTAAAGGGTGGGATCCAGACTCTGGGCCATCGCATTTAACGGGATCCAGAGAAAAAAACACAAAATAAGCCGAGACAGAATGGACCTACACATAGTGAAAACAAGTTAAAAATAGAAGAATGGGACTATTATAGCTGATCCCAAATTTGAAAGTATGAAAATTCGGACTTACCGAAATGGTATCGACGACGAGGCCGATGTTCATGCTTCTCCCAGTGGGCTTCCACCGATGACTCGACGAGTTGTCTGCTGGCCTTTGCCGCTGCCGTGGCGAGTGGGTGTTCCGTGTGCATGAGCTTCAAGATACGCAGAACCTGCTGACTCAAAGCTTCGCCATGTTCATCTGGTGTTATTGACCTTCCCCCGATTTCGTCGTCTACCCTCTTCTGCTCTCGGTGCTTGTGGTTTGCGCAATCCTTTGATTTGAGCCAATGCGTAAGACACGCCTTCTCTCCAATGCTGAAATACCGGCGCTGGCCGCACAAACGATCCGTAGGAGAATCCAGCGCAGGTCGTTCTTTTCGCTCGTCCAACTCTTTGGAACAACTAACAGCGTAACCAGGATTTGCCTCGGGTGACACGATTGACAGAACCATGCTCTTTCATGGCCAACCTTAATTCGGCAAAACGCCCGATTCAAAGCGTATCAGGTGTCATGCTCCGCCACTAACTGTCATGTTATGTCATTTCCGTGCCCTGGAGAGGACTCGAACCTCCACGTCCTAATGGACACTAGATCCTGAACCTAGCGCGTCTACCAATTCCGCCACCAGGGCCTGTCAGTGGGGCCAGAATGGTACGAATTCCCTTCACGTCAAACAACGGATGTCCCTGTTTTCACGGACGTTTGACCCGGTTCGCGCGGGGCGATTAGTACTGCCGAACAGGCTCTTTTTCCAATCGGCGATATCGGGCAACCTCATCCTCAAAAAAGCTTTCCTCCTTCATACCCGCTCGGATATAATAGTGTACCGCGTCCATCGATTCGAGATCTTCCATTTCGTCGTACTCGC
>BTQE01000060.1:0-18427 GCA_036985715.1 Rhodothermia bacterium | reverse complement strand
TCTAGTACACAATCCGCTCAACAGACGTCCGGCGTATGACCCGATCGCGCTTGTCGTAGATGCGGGTTGTACTCATGTCCGCATGGTTGGCCAGGTTGGCTGCTTCATCCAATGTGCCACCGGCCTCAAGAAATCTCGTAATGCCAGTCGCTCTGCAGACATGATTTCCAATCCAGTCAGGGAGACCGGCCTTCTTCGCTCGGCGTTTAATCATGTCGAGAGCGTTTCGTTCTAGCAGTCCGGATCTGGACATTTTTCCGTCGGGCATTGAGCGGAAAAGGGGAGTGTTCTTGTTTTCGCTAATCTAAAAGTAGACCACCGCACAGGATTTTGATAATCGAAAAGTGGACCACCTGAGGTCCCGGTCTCCGTTATCATGGTAGGCAACTCGATCACGCTCACCATGCTAACAGGGACGGAGAATGATAACAGTGGAATTCCGCGAGGCGATACGGCGCGCCTACTTTATTGACGGCAAGAGTATTCGGCAGATCGCGAACGCCAGATCAAGTCCCGCGCACAATCGGTTGGCTCAGCACAGACGAGAAGAACCTATTTCTACCGACGCTAGAGAGTTACATGCGCAAATAAAACGTCACCATTAGCGTCATCAATTCAAATCTGATTAAGCTCTAAGTTCATTCTACATATAACTTAGAGCCATGTGATTGCGGAGAGGGTGGGATTCGAACCCACGGTACCGCTATAAACGGTACACTCGCTTTCCAGGCGAGCCCCTTCAGCCACTCGGGCACCTCTCCGTTTTGTGCGTTTTCACCGGGCGGCTCGGCTCGCCAGGTATTCAGTTCTCAGTGAGAGCCTCAAAGAATGCGCGTCTGTGGCGCAAGTTAATATCCGGAATCGGGCGGCCACCTCGTCGCTACACCTCCATGATCTCTTCTTCCTTGTGTTTGAGCATCGTGTCGACTTTATCGGTGTAATCGTCCGTCAGTTTCTGAAGCTTTTCGTCGGCTTCAAAGCCCATGTCTTCCGGGAGATTTTCTGCTTTTTGATATTTGTGGAGCTCGTCTTTGGAGTGCCGGCGGATGTTTCGAAGGGCTACCTTTATATCCTCCCCACGAGTCTTGGCACTTTTCACCAGGTCGACGCGCCGTTCCTCTGAAAGTGGTGGAACCGGGATTCGGATCATCCCCCCATCATTCGACGGGTTGAGTCCGAGGTTTGCGCTCTGAATGGCCTTTTCAATATCCGCCAGAGTGGTTCGGTCCCAGGGTTGTACCACGAGAAGATCCGGTTGCGGCGCATTTACACTGGCCATCTGATTCAACGGGGTCTGTGAGCCATAGTAATCGACCCTTACGTTCTCAAGCATGGACGAGGTAGCGCGTCCGGCGCGAATGGATTTCAGTTCGAGGACGAAATGCTCAAGGCTCTTGTCCATGTGCTCTTGGGCGTCGTCCAGGATTCGTTTTAGTGATTCGTGTATCATGGCGCTCTACTTAATTCCTTTTGATTTCCTGGCCCTAATTCGCCTCGTCCCAATGGATATACGTGCCAACCTGCTCTCCCTGGACGACTCGCTTAAGGCTTCCAATATTGTTCATGTCGAACACAATAATATCCATCTGTGAATCGCGGCAGAGTGTAAAAGCCGTCATATCCATCACGCGCAAGTCCTTACGAATAACCTCTTCTCCATGTATGGTGTCGAATCGCTCGGCATCGGGATCTTTTTCAGGATCAGAACTGAAAACGCCATCTACACGCGTTCCTTTCAGCAGGACATCCGCATCGATTTCGAGTGCGCGAAGCGCAGCCGCTGTATCTGTAGTGAAATACGGGTTTCCAGTACCGGCTCCAAAGATGACAACTCGCCCTTTCTCTAAATGACGTTTGGCGCGGCGCCGAATAAAGGGTTCAGCAATCTCATCCATATTGAGTGCAGACTGAAGGCGCGTGTAGATGCCCACGTGCTCAAGGGCGTCCTGCAGGGCCATCGAATTGATCATCGTAGCAAGCATACCCATGTAGTCGGCGTGCGCTCGAGTCATTCCTGTGGTTTTATTGTTCACGCCTCGGAAGATGTTGCCACCGCCGATAACAAGGGCGACTTCGACGTTTTCGTTCACGATTCCCTTGATCTCGTTGGCATACTGGGAAAGGACGTCCTGATCGATTCCGAACTCTCTGGAGCCCAACAGGGCTTCTCCGCTGAGTTTCAACAGGACACGCTTAAAGCGACGCGATTCGTTTCCCTGAAGTGATTTTTTCAAACCGGACATGTACTACCTCTAAAAAAGCCGAATCAAGCTACTGCCTCAATGGCTGTTATTCAAACCCGTTTCGTTGTCAAAACAAAAGAAAAGGGCGATTCCGTGCTTAACAGAACCGCCCTTCCCGTACGAAAATCTATACCCGTTTATTCGCCAAGTGCAAATCGGACAAACGAGCTAACCTCGGCAGATGCCCCGTCCAGCATCTGTCTAACTGTCTGAGACGAATCCTTTACAAAGGGTTGTTCCAGAAGAACATTGTCTTTGTAAAAACGCTCGAGTTTACCCGTGGCAATCTTTTCAACGATCTGCTCCGGTTTGCCTTCGATAATAGCGGCTTCGCGTGCGATCTCCATTTCTTTCTCTTTCACGTCTCCAGACACGCCGTCTCTTTTGGTAGCTACAGGATTCAGCGCGGCTACCTGCATGGCCACGTCGCGACCCGTGGCGCCCAGATCTCCTTCCCCACTAAGGTCAACGAGAACGCCGAGACGCGAACCGGGGTGGATATAAGAGACAACGGAACCCTTATCACTCGTTAAGACAGCCAGTTTTCGCACGTCGATTTTCTCCCCAATTTTCCCCGTGAGTTGAACGAGAGCATCTTCTACTGTGCCCTCACCGTTGAAGGTAGAGGCGAGAAAAGAGACGCGATCGGCCGGCAGCTCTTCCAAAACTTTGTTTGCGATACCCGTTGCGAATTTCTGAAATTCATCGTTTCGAGCAACGAAATCTGTTTCGCAGTTCACTTCGACCAAAACCGCTGTTTTCCCGTCGTCAGTTGTGGCCGACACGATAAGGCCTTCATTAGCGTCTCGGTCAGCGCGCTTCGCCGCGACTTTCTGTCCTGTTTTCCGTAGCAAATCTATTGCCTGATCAAAATCACCGTCCGTTTCGACAAGGGCCCTTTTGCAGTCCATCATTCCGACGCCCGTGAGGTCACGCAATTTTTTTACTTCCTTCGCAGAAATTGACATCTGACTACTGGATTAACTTTTTCAAATTCATGAAAGCGAGAACTGTGGTCGTCTAGCTCTCCCAATTGTTACGGGAAGCGTTACTCCACTTTTTCTGCTTCCGGGGTCTCTGCTTTTACGTCGGCAGCGATCTCTTCAGGAGCATCCGTTTTGGGTTTCGTATCGGTTTCGACGGCTTGAGACTCTACTTCTTCCGTCTTGGATTCAGTCGATTCAGCCGCTGCCTCTTTAGCCTCAGATTCTGCTTTGGCTTTCTCTTCTGCGGCTTTGGCAGCTTTCTTATCCGCTATCACTTTCGCTTTCTCCTGCTCCAGTCGATCCTTCTCTGCTTTGGCTTCCGCCTCCTGGATGTCCCGCTCCTTCTGACCCTCGACTATAGCAGCGGCCATGACACCCGTGATCAAATCGACCGACTTTAGGGCGTCGTCATTTGCCGGGATCGGATAGTCAACGAGGTCGGGATCGCAATTCGTATCCACGATCGCAATGATCGGGATGCCCAGCTTTTTAGCTTCTCGCACAGCGATGTGTTCGCGCCGAATATCTACAACGAAAACGGCCCCTGGAAGGCGAGCCATATCCTGGATACCGGAGAGAATCCTTTCAAGTTTCTCGCGCTCGCGGGCCTTCATCAGCCGCTCTTTCTTCTTCAGTTGTTCAGTCGTTCCGTCTTCCTCCATTTTGACCAACTCTTCCATTCGACGAATACTCTTTCGAATCGTGGCAAAATTAGTCAACGTACCGCCTAACCAGCGCTCAACAACGTACGGTGATCCGCATTCCTTGGCGTGTTTCCGGATGATATCCTGAGCCTGCTTCTTGGTCCCGGTAAAAAGAACACGCTTGCCTCTGCGCGCGAAACGGGCAATTGCGTCACCAGCCTCGTCCAGATACTTCTGGGTCATGTTGAGGTTGATGATGTGAATACCGTTGCGCTTCATGAAGATGAACGGTTTCATCTTCGGATTCCAACGGCTGGTCAGGTGGCCGAAATGCGTGCCGGCCTTGAGAAGTTCTTCGATCGACGCCCGATTTTTGGGCATCGCCTCTTGTGCATCACTCATACGGTGTTGGGTTTATCCTCTACACCCTTCAACCAGGCAGCCAAATCCGTGAGGATCACCCTTCTGCCCATCCAGGTGTATGTGTGTTAGTTGTGCCCGTGTGTTCTACGAAGGGCACGAAATAAATTCTAGCGTTTCGAGAACTGGAATCGCTTACGAGCTTTGGGTTGACCCGGTTTTTTACGCTCCACCATGCGAGGGTCTCTCGTCAGAAATCCTGCATCCCGAAGCGGTTTTCGCAATTCTGCGTCGTACAACACAAGCGCCCGTGCGACTCCCATTCGGATGGCTTCAGCCTGACCCGTCAGTCCACCTCCCTTGGCATTCACAACGAAATCAAACGAACCTGCTTTTTCCGTCACGTCCAGCGGTGCAAGAATTGTTTTCCGACGCCAGTCGAGCGGGAAATAGATTTCAAAATCTTTCTTATTCACAACAACCTTGCCTTTTCCAGGTCGCATATAAACACGAGCTACCGCGTTTTTCCGTCTTCCGACTGCACAATATTGATCCACAACTGCCATTTCACTATTCGTTTGCCCGGGGATATCCGATTGGGTTAGATCGACATCTCCGTGGGTTTTTGCGCCTCATGCGGATGATCAGGTCCCGCATAGACGTTCAATTTTTTGATCATACTTCTGCCCAACGGGCCTTTCGGAAGCATGCCTTTTACTGCATTCTCAATGAGGAAAGTTGGCTTCTTCGCCCGCATATTCTTGACGTTCGTGACGGTTACTCCACCAGGATATCCGCTATGCCGGAAATATTCCTTCTTTGTCTCCTTCTGACCCGTGAACCGGACTTTTTCCGCATTGATGACGATGACATAGTCGCCCGTGTCAATGTGAGGAGTGAAAGAAGGCTTGTGTTTACCGCGAAGGATAGAGGCAACTTTAGAAGCGAGTCGACCGGCGACCATATTTTCGCCGTCGATGATATGCCAAGCCCGCTCAACCTCGGCTGGTTTGGCACTGACCGTCTTAAAACTGTTCACGTCCATGGGGACTCGCGCGTACTGGAAAAAGTAAACGGCGGGATCTATTCGAATAAACAGGATACCCGCACAAAACCAAAGCCTTACAACTTACAAATAACATGAATTGCGAACAATGAATCGACGGGTACAAAATGTCCCAGTGACTGCGTTCTCGTCGATTCTTCATTCTTTCGAATGCCGCAGTTGCAGAAAAAAGGGTCGGCACGTAGGTACCGACCCTCCTGGAACCCAATCTGATCCGCTTTCTAGAATGGAGAAACGCCATATCCCACGTCAAATGTGCCATTCGTTACTGAAATTGTGGCTCCGTCTGAAAACCGAGTACCCTCGAATGAAAACGTTCCCTTCACCTTCTCGTCGTTCAGGGTTGTGATCGTCGCCGATCCCGAAGTCGAAATGTATGCGCCTGGGGCGGCTTCCGCGATATAGGACATGCTGGCCAGATTATTGGAGTTGAGGTCAAACGTCCCCGGCCCAAGAACACCAACGAAGGAGACAGTCATGGCTTCGGCGCTTGCATCTGCGCCCGCAACGGTCAACGATGTTATCCCGAATGCAGTGATTTTTGTGGCCGTTGCGCTGGCTGCACTCCACGCTGTTCCACCGATGGTAGCCGTCATCTTACCCGAACCACCACCATTATTGTTGTTATTGTTGTTGTCATTACTGCTGTTCGAATCGCAGGCCGAGAGAGCAAGCGCAAAGAAGAGTACGAGCGAATATTGTAAATACGATTTCATAATCGGTGATTTTCGGTTGTATTGGTGAGGTACGGCGAACTCCTGGTGACGTAGGAGTTAGTGCCCTGTATTCAGCGGCCAGGGGAGGCAGGCCATCCGAACGGTAACAAATATATCCGAAAACCAGTCATTGACCAATCCGATGGAAGAGAAAATCGTCTTTTTTCCAGTTTTGGCGTTCGGTTTTGAGCGTTAGCGTATCTATAGGTGAAAGGACATCCGGCCGGTGAACGGATGCAGGCGCTACCCACTATCGCCACGCACCCTGCCAATGTCATTGAAGATCGACCTAAAATCGCTTGATGCGCTTGCATCACAGCTACCCTTTCACCTGGACGATACCTCCGAAGTAAACGAGGTTTATTGTTCATATCAAGATCGGCCGCACCCCTCAACAAGTTACCTGGTTGACCTGTGGACGTACTGCTATATCAGACGCTACTACCTGATTAAGTTCATCAGCGCATCCGGCTTCCGTTCAGCGGAACTCGACCAGGTCGTAGAACGGACGTATCAAAAGATAGAGCGAAGCAGGCCGCAGCTGGAACGAAATGATCGGTACGCTCAGTGGGTGAGCGTGATCTGTAAGAACACCTATGTCAATTTCGTCACACGTCGAAAATATGTGACAACCCTGGAAGCCGATTCGAACGAGACGATCGATCAACCCGAAATGGACGTTTCCGAGGATTCCGGGGCTCTTTTTCTTGCCCTCTCGAGAGCGATCGAAAAACTGCCCGTGTTTTTGCGAAGTGTTGCCCGGCTGCGTTTCGTCGAGGATCTCTCGTACGACGAGATCAGTCGGCTCACTGGAAAATCGATCCCGACCGTACGGTCCTATGTCCATAAAGTGTGTCACCGTTTTCGATCAGATTCGGGACTGATCGCGTTCAGAGACTGGTATGAATGAGGGGATCCAACAACTATTTGTTAATCAGGAGTTACGCTTTCGACGCCCAGGTGTCTATAAAGGAGGAATGGAAACTGACGTATCAATGCTAGGCTGAAGAAAATGGAAGATCGATCAAACATAGAAGTGTGGATACTTGATTACGGTGCCTACGACGACGTCGAAAAGCGCCAAGTCGAGGAATTTGTTCAAAACCATCCTGAGTGGGAATCTGTATTTCAATCGGCGAGAAACTGGGATTCTTTTCTTTTGTCCGCAAGAAACATTGCAGATCCGGATTTTGATGAAGTCCACCTGCCCTACGCCGTCATAGCAGGGTCCGGTTTTTGGCCCAGGCGGGCACGACCCCTTCAGCAGTTAGTGGCACGAATTCATCGTCGTGTAGAAAAGGTCGAACGGTTGTCTGACGTGCGAACCCAGCTCGAGGAAAGAATACACGAGCTGGAGTCAGAAACTTGTGCCACGGATCATTTTGAAGAAGTAACCGGTCAGCGATTCCGGGCGATTGGACCACGCAGGCCGAATCATCAACGCGTGAGTGATCCTGGTTTGAACCGAAACGTGATAACGACCGGACTGGTATTTGGTCGGAAACTCATTCGAGGATTCAGTTTAATCGCAGGAGTATATCTGATTCTCTTCGCCGCCAGCACGCTTCGCGAATCGCCACTGGAGAGAATGGCTCATCTGACAACAGATGATTATACGTGGACGGAACTGGGGGTGTCCACTAGAGGAAACGACATTGAATGGGAGAGAATCATGGTGAACCGTTACAATGAGGCACTTCATCTCGCGCGGTCATCGTCTCGATCTTTTATCGGGCTATTCCCATCATACCGAATGGACAAATTGAATCGGGCCCGAACGCTTCTGCTGAGGGCAATCGGAAGTCAGGAAAAGTTGGAATCCGTTCCGTGGGCTGCCTATCTAACGCTAGCGAAGCTGCATTTTTTACTCGGGGATCGGATAAAGAGCATCGATGCACTCCTGAAGGCACTCCGTCTCAACACCGGTGCGGCAAAGGGTTCCACGCTAGATGGCTACAGCTCGGACTTTATAGACCAGCTCTACGAATTGTTTTGAATGGATCGTTTTTCAGAGAACAGCCGCTTGTCGTTCGATTTCGGTACGAGAGACACCCTAGGCGTACGTGTTCAGCATTACCGGCATGATCAGCATCATAATATTCTCCGCATCCTTTTGCTCGAGAGGAGTAACGACGCCGGCACGGTTCGGAGATGAGAACTCAAAGAGGACTTCTTCACCGTCGATGTTGTTAAGCACTTCGGTTAGATAGGCCCCGTTGAATCCAATCACAAGGTCCTCGCCGTCGAAATCACAATTGACGGTTTCACTCGCAGAACTCGCGCGCTCGATGTCCTCTGCTGAGACCGTCACCTTTGATGATTCAACGGACAGTCGGATCTGGTTGGTCATGCTGGACGAGTACAGTGCGACTCGTTTTACGGCCGAGAGTAGGTCCTCCCGATTGATCGTCATCCTCTTGTCATTTTCAACCGGGATAACCGCTTGATAATTCGGATACGGCTCATCGATAAGGCGTGCCAGCACACGCGCTTCAGCGAAATCAAATCCGGCGTATCCACTATCGACGGTAAGAGTACACGGACCGTCGGTAGCCACTCTCGTGGCAAGGCTCATGGCCTTTTCTGGAACGATAAAATCAATCTCTTCGGAGGCTCCGAAGTTCTCCATGGAGAGTTTTACGAGGCGATGACCGTCGGTCGAGACGGCGCGAGACACGTCCGGTCCCAGCTGAAAATAGATCCCCATCATAGCTGGACGAAGAGCATCACGGCTTACTGCAAATCCAGTTTTCTGTACGGCGCGTTTCAACAGTGCGCCGTTCGTCTCGAAACTGGTGCTACCTGAGAGTTCCGGAAGGGCGGGATAGTCGGCTCCGTCATGGCCCACCATTTTGTATTGTCCCTGATCTGTACGGAGTGATACGTTGAAATCCGTATCTGCACTGAAATTAACTGGAAGATCCGGCAGCGCCTTAAGCGTGTCGATAAGACGCTTGGCTGGAACGGCGACCCGCGAAGGACCGTCGGCTTCTACTGGCATCGAGAGACGCTGAACAATCGAGATTTCTAAATCCGTTGCACTGAGTCGCAGTTTCCCGGTATCCGTTTCAAATAGAATGCACTCCAGAATCGGGAGTGTACTCTTCGCCGGGACGGCTCCGTTGACCGTTTGAAGAGCCTTCAGAAGTTCTGCGCTCGAGGCGGCAAATTTCATAATGCGATGTCAAAATTGGGTGAGATACAAAGTTAACCGATGCATCTGCGCAAGTCTACACCTGTTGGCGCAGCCGCACGCGAATTACCTGCTTCTTAGCTCGATCTTGTGTCCAAGCTCTTCGATCATTTCTCTGAATTTGGGCTCCGTATCTATTTGGTTCTCGACACTCTGATTCGCGTGAATCACGGTGGAGTGATCACGCCCCCCAAAATGAAGCCCTATCGTTTTGAGTGAGTGTTGGGTCAGCTGTTTACAGAAGTACATGGCAATCTGACGAGCCTGTACAACTTCACGTTTTCTGGTCTTGGCCCGAACCAGGTCCTCTTCGATGGAGAAATACTCGCACACGAGTCGCTGGATTTCCTCGATCGTTAGCGTAACTCGTGTGTCCTTGATCAGATCTCTTAACACTTCCTTGGCCAGAGGAAGATCGATGTCCCGCTTGTGCAGCGTTCCGTAGGCCAAGAGTCTGATTAAAGCACCTTCGAGTTCTCGAATGTTCGATTTGATGTTGTGGGCTACAAATTCGAGTATTTCGTGACTAATCTGAATACCGTCCTCCACGGCTTTTCGTTGCAGAATCGCGATGCGAGTTTCCAGGTCTGGGCTTTGCAGATCTGCAGACAGGCCCCACTGAAAACGAGAAAGAAGTCGCTCCTCAATTCCCTGAATATCACGCGGTGGACGATCTGCTGAAAGCACAATCTGTTTTCCACTCTGGTGCAGCGCATTGAAGATGTGAAAGAATTCCTCCTGTGTCTTTTCCTTTCCTCCAAAAAACTGAACGTCGTCGATAATGAGCAAGTCGATCTGTCTATAGAACAGCGAGAAATCACTTACCCGATTATGTTGAATGGCTTGAACAAACTCCGTCGTAAATCGCTCACTTGACACATAGAGGACCGTATCGTTCAAGCCGTTGGCGCCGACATAATTGCCAATTGCCTGAATCAGGTGAGTTTTCCCCAGGCCGACACCACCGTAAAGAAGGAACGGGTTGAAACTTGTGCCACCGGGCTGTTGAGCTATGGCAAGCGAAGCACTACGGGCCAAGCGGTTGCAATCTCCCTCAATAAATCGGTCGAACGTATAGCTCGCGTTCAGTCGGCTATCAACCTGGACTTTCTGAATTCCGGGAATGACGAACGGATTACTGATGGCGGCCGTTGTACCCGACCCGTTTCCAAACGAGATGGGCTCTCCGATTGTGCTCGTACCACCGAAGACCGACTGATCGCTTCGACCACCCAAGTTGGGAATCGCAGCCGATCGAAGTGGCTGGGGCTCGTTGGCCGGTTGCCTCGCAGGCAATTGCATCGACGATCCATCTACGCCTCGGTCCTGGTCGTCCCTCTCGATGACGATATCGTAGAACAGTCGACCCTCCGGACCGAGCACCTTGGAGATCGTTTTACGAATCAGTGAAAAGTAGTGCTCCTCCAACCATTCGAAATAAAAACGACTTGGAAGCTGGACCGTGAGGCGCAACAGGTCTTCGTCACTCTCCAAACTGATCGCTTTCAGTGGAGCAAACCAGGTTCTGAAACTCTGTCGACTGATATTGTCTCGAATTAATTCGAGACATTCTTCCCAAACCTGTTCTGGAGTTCTCTCCATGCGCGTACTAAAATGGCTGCGGACGACCACAGCGCTGATCAAGCAGTCAATAAAAAAGCTCTTATCGAGCTGTACATGTCAGGACGGTTACACCTCAACGCGTGTAATGCCGTTCCAGGTTATTCACCAGTTCTCAACAAACGCAATGTCGGGCACAAATGCACGCATATTTTCCGGAGAAAAACTAAAAAATGACTCTAACAATCTATCCACTTTAATTAATTGGTCGTAAGATCATGTTTACAATGAACATATGAGGATCGTTACGATCAAATTTAACAGTCACTCGTTTCTTGTGCCCCTGGCAAATCGGGCCAGGGCGAACAATGCACCCTAATATGGCAAATGGCTAACAACTTATCCACACGTTGGAAACGCATTCGAGCCCCCGGACTCCAATCGGTTTTCACAGGCCTCGCGAACAAAACAGGCGGTGGGAGAAACCGACGGTACTTTCAGGATGATACCAGTGCTGAGCAATACCCAGCTTCCGGTTCATCCGGAGAATCGGTGGTTCATAGCCGCCAGTGATGTTACCCGTGAGCCACTTCGATGGTAACCAACGATCCAAGTAACTTCAAGAGGCTTCCTATTGATTTCTTTCTGCGACATGAAACATTAGTGTTCGGGTCGCTCCGCTTGGCGGCCCAGTGGTTGCGATCCTTCACACGCTTTTCGGATTTGAACGATGGGTGATTGCTTTGCTAAGCAAATCCATATTGCCGTATATTAACTGATCTGTAGTATTGATGGATAGTTGCCGGCGCAGAGGGAGTTATGTTGCGCATTGATTTACGTTCTCTAGAAGCTGGGTATCACGAGATGAGCCTGGAGCCTGCTGCTGCCGATGCTGGGCTCGTTCCGGATGGGTTCAAGGATATACTCGTCGAAGTTGGACTTGATTACGACGGCAGGAAAGCGTTCGTCATGATCAAGGCCTCTGCAACTGCATCGTTGATCTGCGACCGAACGCTGGTAAAATTTGATCAGCCCATCAAAGGCGAGTATTCGTTGTTGTTCTCGCCGAAAGAGGAAGAGGAGGCGGGAAATGAGATCCGTTCGATTTCGTCAACTGATGAGGAGTTGGATATTACAGACATCGTGAGGGATACGCTTCTACTCGCAATTCCGGTGCGAAAGATTGCACCGGGTGCGGAAGAGGCCGAGATTCCGGTAGCTTTCGGTACCCCAGCGGATGCAGATTTTGATCCGAGATGGGAGGCGCTGAAAGCATTGAAAAATGAACAAAGTGGCGATTAACCGCGCTACCCAGAATAGAACGTTTGTTCGCAAATAGGTCACGTCATGGCAAATCCAAAGCGAAAACACTCGAAAGCGCGTACCCGTTCACGCCGAGCGAATTACTATGGTCGACTCAGTCCTCCAACGACCATGGAGTGCCCGAACTGCGGTGATACGAAGCTTCTCCACCGTGCATGCCCCAACTGTGGCCACTACCGAGGACGGCAGGTAGTCGAGAGAAAGGAAGCGGGTTAAGTACCTGCTGCTCAACCCAGACGACTGTAGCGAATTCCGCACGCATGGCGGTGAACCACAGGGATTTGGGACGATTTCGGTTCTGATCAAGCCTATTTGTAACTTAGGCGCCGCTGAGTCAAGGCTGGTCCATATCGCGATGTGAGTACCGAGCCTGGTTTCCTCTTCTCTCACTCCAAAATTTATGTCGATCCGAGTCGCTGTTGATGCAATGGGTGGTGACGACGCACCGGACGTTGTGATCAAGGGAGTCCTTTCGGCGCTTGCCAAAGCCAGCGACTTGGAGATTGTACTGTTCGGGCCCGAAGCCACCGTCGCGCCACTCCTCGAACAATTGTCGGTACGAGAAAAGCGAATACCCACTCTGATCGATTCACCGGACGTCATCACCATGGCTGATTCTCCGTCTGCAGCTCTGAAAACCAAACAGGAATCATCCATCCATAAGGCGCTCGACGCGTGCAAGTCAGGTGACGCTGATGCCTTTATCTCTGCCGGAAATACGGGAGCCGTTATGGCCACCGCACTTTTTTTGCTGGGGAGAAAATCCGCTGTAAAACGACCTACATTGATCGGTTATTTTCCTACGCTACGCGGACACTGCATTTTACTGGACGCTGGCGCGAACGTCGACTGTAAACCCGATCACTTGGTCCAGTTTGCACAGATGGGGAGTATCTACGCCGAGCGCGCCATGCATCGAGAGAACCCGACGGTAGCGCTCATGAATATTGGCGAAGAGCCCGGGAAAGGAAATGCTCAAGCCAAGGCTGCATTCAAGCTTCTCAGTAAAGCGCCCCACATTAATTTCGTTGGCAATATCGAGGGCCGGGATATGCTCACCCATGCCGCCGATGTTGTTGTTGCAGATGGATACGTCGGAAATATCCTGCTCAAATTCGGCGAGAGTGTCGCCAGTGTCCTTCCCAAAATGGTTGGGGAAGAAATGATGAGCCTGGAAATGTCGCAGGAAGAGCAGGCCGTTGTGATTAAGGCGCTGCGTGGAGTGAAGGCACGATTCGACTACCAGGAGTATGGTGGCGCCCCGCTTCTGGGTGTAGACGGGACCGTGATAATCGGTCATGGCGGATCAAACGAACAGGCGATAGAAAACATAATTTTTAATGCAGTGGAAATGGTCAAACAGGATGTCTCGGGCTCAATTTCGGCAGTGCTCTCAGGATAGTTTACCCACGAACTCAGTCGCACGTCAAATATGGTAAATGCTGCGATAACGACCGTAGGTCACTTCTTGCCTGAAGATCGTTTGACCAACGCGGACCTGGAAAAACTGGTTGATACAAGCGACGAGTGGATCCGGACCCGGACGGGAATTGAGGAAAGACGGATTCTTAAGGATCCCGACAAAGCCACGTCGTTTATGGCGATCGAAGCCTCGAAAATGATTCTGGAGCGAAGAGACATCGACCCGGATGAAATTGATATGATCATCGTTGGCACCGTAACCCCGGACATGCTCTTTCCTTCCACGGCCTGTCTCGTACAGGCGGGGCTCGGTGCCTCGAATGCATGGGGCTACGATGTGTCGGCGGCCTGCTGTGGCTTCTTGTTTGCGCTGTCATCTGGAGTACGCTTTATTGAGAGCGGGCACAGCAAAAAGGTTCTGGTCATCGGTGCAGACAAAATGAGTTCGATTGTCGATTATACAGACCGGTCGAGTTGCATCATTTTTGGCGACGGCGCCGGTGCGGTACTGCTTGAGCCTGCCGAGGATGGGCATGGCGTTCTTGATTCAGTAGAATACACCGACGGATCGAACTGGCGGATATTGTGCATGCATGGCGGCGGGAGTCTTCATCCTGCGACCCACGAAACGGTCGACAAGAAGATGCATTTTCTCTTTCAAGACGGGCAGCACGTTTTCCGCTATGCGGTTAAGGGTATGGCCGATGTTTCTGCCGAAATTATGGAGAAGAACAACCTGAGCGGTGATGACATTCGTTATCTGGTACCCCACCAGGCGAACCAGAGAATTATCGATGCAACAGCACGAAGAATGGGGATTACGATGGATAAAGTGATGCTGAACATCAGGATGTATGGCAACACGACTGCGGCCACCATACCTCTTTGTCTGGCCGACTGGGAATCAGAGCTCAGAAGAGGCGATAATTTAATCTTGGCGGCGTTTGGAGGTGGGTTCACATGGGGATCGGCCTACGTAAAATGGGCGTATGACGGTTCGTTAATTTCCGCATCGTGACAATTCTCTGGGTCTAATACCGTAAATATCGACGTGACACAAACAGCCTTCATTTTTCCGGGTCAGGGGTCTCAATTTATTGGGATGGGTCACGAACTCTACGAAGGATTTTCGGAGGCTCGTCAGGTATTCGACAGGGCGAACGAAATACTTGGGTTCTCACTGAGCGAAATCATGTTCGGCGCGGGTGGACAAACGTACGAGGAGATCGAGATCCTTAAAAAAACTGAATTCACTCAGCCGGCGCTATTTACGCACTCGGCGGCCGCCATGCGAATACTTGAATCGGCGGACCATCAACCAGATATGACCGCAGGTCACAGTCTTGGAGAATACAGCGCTCTGGTCGCAGCAGGTGCCATCGAATTTGAGGATGGCCTTAGAATTGTGCGGGAACGAGGTCTCCTCATGAGCCAAGCCGGTAACGAGGCCAAAGGAACGATGGCGGCGGTTCTCGGACTGGATGATTCAGTGATCGATAGCGTTTGCAGCCAGGCCACGACGGAAAATCAAGTGGTTGTCGCTGCAAACTACAATTCAGTTGGTCAAGTAGTGATTTCAGGCGATGTGGAAGCGGTCGAGCGGGCGACGGCATTGGCCAAAGAGGCCGGAGCACGAAAAGCGGTTGTTCTTCCCGTGAGCGGTGCGTTTCACTCTCCGCTAATGGAACATGCTCGTGAAGGGCTTGAAGCAGCGCTTATGAAACTCGCGATACGACCACCGAACTGTCCCGTTTATCTTAATGTAACGGCGAAACCGGCAACAGAACCCGAGGAGATTCGCATCCGTCTGATCGAGCAGCTCACTGCCCCGGTCCGATGGTCACAGACGTTGACGTCCATGCAAGAGGCAGGCGCCGATCGATTTCTCGAGGTGGGTTCGGGCAAAGTATTGACTGGTTTGGTCAGGCGAACTCTTGGAAGGGAGACCGAAACAGCACATGCGGGTACTCATGTCGATATGCAGAAATTACTTGAAGCCGCATCAATATCTGAAAGCTAGATGGATCTGTCGTTGAAAGGGAAGAATGTTTTGATTACGGGCGGCTCACGCGGCATCGGGAAATCGCTCGTGGAAGCTTTTGCTGCGGAAGGTGCTCGCGTAGCGTTTACGTATCGTTCTTCCACAGAGCAGGCGAATGCACTTGTAGAGTCGCTTCAAAAGCAGGGAGCAGAGGTCATGTGCATCCAGGGCGATGCAGCGGATGCCACAGTTGCAGAAGCGTCGGTCAACAAAGTCCTCTCCGAGTGGGAAACGCTCGACATTCTGGTCAACAATGCCGGCATTACCCGAGACAATCTGATGCTGAGATCCACGGAGGAAGACTGGGATGCCGTTCTGGATACCAATCTCAAGTCGGTCTACACCTATTGCAAGGCCGTCTACAGACCGATGATGAAGCAACGGTCCGGACGGATCATCAATATGTCGTCGGTGGTGGGCGTGATGGGCAATCCGGGTCAAACCAACTATGCGGCATCAAAGGCAGGGATCATCGGGTTGTCCAAAAGCCTGGCGAAAGAACTCGGTCGACGAGGAATCACCGTTAATGTCGTGGCACCCGGTTTCGTCAGCACAGAGATGACGGAGGCCGTCTCGGAAGCGGCTCGCGTAGCGATGTTAGCCTCCATTCCGCTTGGGAAGCCGGCGATGCCGGAAGATGTCGCCAATGCCGTGCTCTTCCTCGCTTCGGACCATGCTGCGTACATTACCGGACATGTTCTCCATGTAGACGGAGGACTCTCTATGTAGTGACGAAAGGGTATCGTTTTTGGGAACGCACAACTGAACGAGCGACGTTTCAGGTACCCTGGAACTTCTTTTTGAGTAAAATGAATGTCATCAGAACCGACCCGAAAGCCATATACCAACCTGATTGACCTGACGTCCAGAGCGCAGGCAGAAAGAAGGACTGCTAGAACACAGAGTTCTTTTACCGAACCGGACCCGCCTCTGTCCCCGGCGGAATTGGGTGACCTGTCGGATGAGATTCAGACGGCCATTCGAGCAGCGGGTTGGACGGAGCTCATGCCGGTTCAACAAATGGCGATCCCTTACTTGTTGGATGGACAAGACCTGATTGTTCAATCGCGCACCGGATCCGGAAAGACGGGTGCATTTCTTCTGCCATTGTTTGAACTTCTCGATTCCACCAATCGGTCCGTACAGGCGCTCGTTCTTACGCCAACGCGAGAACTTGCCAGACAGATCTTCGAAGAATTCTGCCGTATCAGAGCTGATCACGCGATGGAGGCCGCTTTGATATATGGAGGTGTGCGATACGGACCACAGCTGAAAGCGCTACGCGACGGTGTTCAACTCGTGGTGGGTACCCCCGGTCGCATATTGGACCACCTCGAACAGGGCAATCTCAGTCTAAGGGACATTCGGATGCTCATCCTTGACGAGGCCGACGAGATGCTGTCGATGGGCTTCTACCCTGACATGAAGAAATTGCAGCGGTTTTTTTCACGCGATCGCCAATCCTGTATGTTCAGTGCGACCATGCCGTCTCGAGTTCGAAGTCTCGCTACCGAGTTTCTCAACTCCCCGGGTTTTCTCTCGCTGAGTGTAGGCAGCGTCAGCGTTGAAGAGATTGAGCATCGATATTTCCGTGTCGATCCGATGCAAAAGGATCGAATTTTGGTGCGTCTGATAGAGCTCGAGAATCCGGAAAGTGCCATCATATTTGCCAATACGAAAAGGGAAGTCGAGTATCTAGGCCAGTTTCTCCAGAATTACGGATATGACGCTGCGATCATCTCTGGAGATTTATCCCAGCGAGCCAGAGAGGACGTCATGGCACGGATACGAAAGGGCACACTAAAATTTCTCGTCGCAACGGACGTGGCTGCTCGAGGTATTGACATCACCGACCTGAGCCACGTCTTGATGTATGATGTCCCCCGGGATAGAGAGTATTATGTTCATCGATCCGGGCGAACGGCCAGAGCTGGGAAATCAGGGACCGCTTTGGTCCTCACCACTATTGAAGATTACCGCGATCTGCTTGCAATCGGGCAGCGCTATGGAATAACCATGACAGAATCAGAAGTACCTGCTGAAGACGACGTTACCAAACGCGTTACTGAACGACTTACAGTCGTTTTGGAATCCACACTCCGAAACAAGACCAACCTGGAGAGAGAGCGACTGAAGCGTTTTCTGCCTCTTGCAGAGGAGTTGGCCGATGAAGAACCGGCCTTACTGGCGATGATGCTGGACGATTTGTATCACGAACAATTACACCGCAGCCAGGATGACTCGGATGCGTCGAAAACAAGAAAAGGGGAACAGGAGCGCAAACAGAACTCGCCGTCAAGAGATACGAGGAAAAAGTCAACACGTCGTTAGGAATATCCAGCAACGCACAGTCTGGCACTGAGGAAAACCCACTTCTCTGAAACGCACGGCTCCTGATTCGCCGCCTCTGAAAATCCATGCCTCTGAAATCGAGACCGAGGGATTAAGTCAAAAATTTTCCTGCCGATACCCAACGGGCGTGTTGTTTCGGTTTAATGGCGGAATGAAGCGCTTAGATTTATTACCCTTTCTCGGCGATTTTTATGCGTATTGATGATCACGTTCTTGCCGGTTTTATCGCTGGCGAACTCTCAGAAGAAGAACGAGCTTCTGTAACTCAAGAGTTAGTTCGAGACAGCATGCTGCGCGAATGGTTGCAACTGGCGACTGAGGCCCTGGCTGCCGCAGAAAATGAAAGTTCTCTAGGGCCGAAAATGCGTCTTATCGAAACGTACGCACCTGCAATGCCAAATCGCCTGAGCGGTGATCGGCACTCCATTCCATCATCCAGTAAGGTTCGTAGAGCCATCTGAGCGGCACCTTTTTCGAATCATTCGATTCTGATATTCCGACCGGAAGACTCCTGTTTAGAC
>BTQE01000059.1:0-18538 GCA_036985715.1 Rhodothermia bacterium | reverse complement strand
CACTAAGAGCTATTTGGCCTTTTTTCACTTCCTTACCGGGCGCGATGCAACTCGGACTAGGCGCTGGTTTTTTCGGATTTATTCTACTGATCGTGTCGTTAATCATTGAGCGAATGGAAGAAAGCGACTATAATAAGTCGCTTCGCGACGAATAGACTCTAATCATCAATCCCACAGACTCATGTTAATCGTGACTACACCGACGATCGAAGGACATCGGATCGTCGAACACCTGGGCCTTGTTCGCGGAAATACGATCCGCGCCAAACACATTGGTAAGGATATCCTGGCTGGGTTGAGACAAATCGTCGGCGGGGAAATCAAGGAATACACGGAGATGCTTATTGAAGCAAGAAACGAGGCCATTTTGAGGATGGAGACCGACGCCGAGCGGGTGGGCGCGCATGCCGTTGTGAACGTGCGATTCATGACGGCCCAGGTCATGACGGGCGCCGCCGAACTTCTGGCTTATGGAACGGCCGTCACAATTGAAAAACTCTAGATAGTATAAACCCACCGAAATCATGAAGCTCATTTATCTGCTGCCCCTGCTCTTGATATTCGTTCTTGGTGCATGCCAGGATTCAGAAGAATATGACGATCACGACGAATTCCTGATTCAATATCCGGATCAGGCTGAATCTGTAGGTCCGTTTTCGGACGCCGTTCGCGTCGGACACATGCTTTATCTGTCCGGCAACATCGGATTCGCTCCAGGCGAGGGCCTCGTCGAAGGTGGAATTCAGGAAGAAACCCGCCAGACACTGGAAAACATCAGCGCGACGCTCGCGAAGTATGGTTCCTCCATGAATGAAGTCGTAAAGTGCACGGTCATGTTGGCGGACATTGGCGAGTGGGGTGCCATGAACGAGGTCTACACAACGTTCTTCTCCGATCACAAACCTGCTCGCAGCGCATTTGGCGCCAGTGGACTCGCACTTAATTCCCGCGTCGAGATCGAGTGCATGGCCACGGTTCAGTGAGAGAAGTTTCTCTCGACTCGGCGAATGTCCGACCGGAGGGTGAGGCCGACATCTCGGTGGTTCATGAAATCAATCGCCTCGCGTTTGATTCCGACGAGAAGGCTACGCTGGTTGACAGATTTCGGGTAGAGGGCTGGAGCAGCGTTCTTGTTCTTGGGCATCCAGACTATCGTCCGCAGTTTGGATTCAAACCTGCCTCGACACATGGCCTGAAATGTACGTTCGACGTCTCTGACTCTGTATTTATCGCCTTGGAGCTCGAGAAGAATGGGCTTGAGGACGGCCGGGGTTTGGTCGAGTTTCATCCATTGTTCAGTTCGTTCTGAGTTGACAATGACTGCCAATCACCGGCTTGCCACTCTTCGAGCTGCTGCGCTGACTTCCCTGTTTCTCGGGGTTTCATATCCTGCGACGGCCCAGGATCCCGGCCAGCGAAACCCTCAGATCGCCATTCAGATACAGCGACTGAGCGGGCCTATCCTATTCGACGGGGAAGTAACGGAACCGGCCTGGGATGAAGTTTCACCCTTTCCTCTTATCCAGTACGAGCCGATTTATCACGCGGAATTGACTCAGAGAACAGAACTTCGTGTCGCTCATGACGAGAATTATCTCTATTTCTCGTGCAGGTGCTACGAGTCGGATCCCTCGCTCATTCAGATCACATCGCTAAAGCGCGACAATTTTAATTCTGGATTTGACCAGGTAATTCTACTCCTCGATACATTTAATGACAACGAAAACAGTCTGCTCTTCACGATTTCTGCGGCGGGCGTAAGAACGGACGCGACAATTACACAGGACGGTACCTCCTACAGCTCGTCCTGGAATACGTTTTGGGATGCCAGAACGAGTTTCTCCAACGAAGGATGGTTTGCGGAAGGTCGAATTCCTCTCACGAGTCTGAAGTTCAATACGGAAGACGGAAAGACGACAATGGGTCTTTCGATTATTCGATACATAGCCAGAACGAGAGAGACCCATATTTTTCCAGATATACCACCCAACTGGGGGCAGTATAGCTGGTTGAAATCGTCACGAGCACAAAAGGTCGAGTTCAAAGACATCTCTTCTCGGAAACCACTATACGTGACGCCGTACGCCATTGGCGGTCTCGGACAACGATTCGAGCTCAACGATTCAGAATCTCGGTATGAACGGGTTGATGATCCGACGGTGGATGTCGGACTGGATCTTAAATACGGTCTGACAAATAATCTGACACTGGACGTCACCGTTAATACTGATTTTGCGCAGGTAGAGGCCGACGATCAGCAGGTCAATCTGACTCGTTTTTCTTTGTTTTTCCCCGAAAAACGGCTGTTTTTTCTGGAGCGCGCAAGCAATTTTGAATTCAATTTTGGCGGATCGGACCGACTTTTTTACAGCCGCAGGATCGGAATCACGGACGGACGACAGGTTCCTATGATTGGCGGTGTCCGCGTAGTAGGTCGTGTAGGCGCGTGGGATCTGGGGGCGCTGACTATGCAGTCCGCCCGGTCGGGAGATCTGCTCTCCGAAAATTTTGGTGTCTTCCGACTGCGCCGTCAGGTAGTTAATCCTTCGTCGTATGTGGGCGCTGTGCTGACTTCCCGGGTTGACGAGGACGGTATGTATAACCTCGCGTACGGGACCGATGGAATTTTCAGAATTCGTGAGGACGACTATTTGACAGTCCAGTGGGCGCAAACATTCCGTGATAAGGTTACCGCTTCATTTGAAAGTGCTCGGTTTCGAGCTCGCTGGTACAAAAACCGTAACGAAGGTCTGCTCTATGAGTTCGGTGCATCGCGCTCCGGTCGGGATTATGAACCTGGAATCGGATTCCAGAGACGAAAGGACTTTTCTAGCGTGAACATTAAGGTCGGGTATGGCTGGGTCCCTTCCGCGAAATCGTCGCTGCGCCAGCATGAGTTCTCGCTTAAATCTGAGTGGTTTGTCCAAAATGATGGTGGACAAACGGATACTTGGGAGCTCGGGGGAAGATGGGAAGGACTGTGGAGAAGTGGAACTCAGGCAATAATTTCTTTTTCGAGAAAGTTTGAAAGTCTGACAGATTCTTTTTCGTTGTCGGACGAAATCACGATTCCCACAGGTAAATACACGAATGTGTTCTCTGAACTTTCGTACACCCAACCCAGCCAGCAGCTTCTTCGCGCCAGCATAAAAGCGACCGTCGGATCATTTTTCGAAGGATTTCAGACATCTATAAGTGTAAATCCGACCTGGAATGCGTCCCGGTTCCTGGAGCTGGGCGGTTCGTATCGCTACGATCGTATCTACTTCCCGGATGATGACAAAATATTTTCCTCCCATCTAACTCGACTCAGGGCGCAGCTCACGCTGACTGCAACGCTCTCAATCACAAGCTTTATCCAAGCCAGTACAGAAGAAGATCTTGCCATCGCCAATTTCAGGCTTCGGTTCAATCCCCGCGAAGGCAACGACTTTTATCTGGTTTACAACGAGGGCCTTAATATCGATCGCCTCGCATCAGAACCTCGACTTCCACTCTCGGACGGGAGGACGATTCTAATGAAATACACTTATACGTTTCTTTGGTAACCGCGCCAAGAGGGACAATTCATCTTGTGTTTTCAATCAGTGACCGTTAATTAAGCGCATCCAATCGAACAAGACCCACCCACATCCATGAGCAATCGATCCAAGAGTGCCTCTCTCAGTGTCATGATGTTCCTCCAGTTCTTTGTCTGGGGAGCCTGGTACGTCACGGTTGGCAATTTCATGGTGGAAAAAGGAATGGGCGATATCACCCACTGGGCGTACACGGTGGGTCCTCTGGCGGCCATTATTTCTCCGTTTTTCCTGGGTATGGTCTCCGATCGGTATTTCGATGTCGAAAAGGTCCTTGGCGTCCTCCACCTTCTAAGCGGTGGGGCGTTGCTTCTCACACCCATGTTCTCGAATTCGCCTACGACGTTTATCCTTGTTCTGGGTGTTCATATGCTTTTCTATACGCCAACATTAGGACTGGTTAACTCTCTGGCCTTTCACAACATCACCAATCAGGAGAAGCAGTTTCCCCTAATCCGCGTCTTTGGCACGATCGGCTGGATCGTTGCCGGTGTGTTGGTCAGTACGGTACTGGGTGCCGATCAGACCGCGGTTCCTTTTTACGTGGCGGGCACAACCGGCATCGTTCTCGGGTTGTTCAGTTTCACCCTCCCCCATACACCTCCGCCTGCCGCCAGTCAGAAGTCAGCTTCTTTCAGGGAGATCATGGGCATCGATGCGCTATCGCGGCTCTCAAGCAGGTCGTTCAATGTCTTTCTGATTTCATCGTTTTTGATCAGCATTCCGCTTGCCGCCTATTACAATTTCGCCCCCATTTTTGTAAACGATGCCGGCCTCGCTGATCCAGCCACAAAGATGTCCTTCGGACAGATGTCCGAGGTGCTCTTCTTGCTCGCGATGCCGTTCTTCTTCAGACGGCTCGGTGTTAAGTGGATGCTCCTGGTCGGAATGGGCGCCTGGGTCCTTCGATATGTCCTCTTCGCTCTTGCGGCCCCGGCCGCTGTCGTATGGATGATCCTGTTCGGCATCCTTCTCCATGGAATCTGTTATGATTTCTTCTTTGTTACGGGCCAGATCTACGTGGACAAGAAGTCGTCACCGGAGATACGAAGTCAGGCTCAGGGATTTCTGGTACTGCTTACTTACGGTGCGGGAATGTTCATCGGCGCACAGCTCTCCGGATGGCTGTACAATTTTTACAAGGCCGGGAGTGAAATCATGTCATGGGAACAGTGGCAGTCGTTCTGGTGGGCACCTGCCATATTCGCGGGCGTTATAATGCTGATCTTTGCAGTGCTTTTCAACGACGAGGTCGAACCCGATGAAACGACGTGATTTTCTGTCCGTGAGTCTTACGGCCGCGGCGGGTGTGAGTGCACTCCAACTTGGTGGATGCAATCCGAGTAGCTCGGAGACAGCTCCGCGTGAGAGGCCCGCCCCTTCCGAACTTTTTCAGATCTCACTTGCTGAATGGTCCCTTCACCGCGCCCTCCGGGCACGTGAGCTGACGAATCTGGATTTCCCGGTGGTCACAAGGCAAACGTATGGTCTGGACGCCGCTGAGTATGTCAACTCGTTCTTCAAGGACAAAGCCACCGACCAGGATTACCTGGGAGAGCTGAAGTCACGAGCCGATTCCGAAGGCGTAAAAAGTCTGTTGATCATGTGCGATGGGGAGGGATATTTGGGCGATCCGGATGATGCGAAGCGCTTGACAGCCGTGGAGAATCACTATCGCTGGATTGATGCGGCGAAATATCTGGGTTGCCACTCGATTCGCGTGAACGCTCAGAGTGAAGGCGACTGGGAGACCCAGCGAGACCTGGCCGCCGACGGAATCAGGCGCCTCGCCGAGCATGGTGAACAGTACGAAATCAACGTAATCGTGGAAAACCACGGTGGTCTTTCCAGCAACGGAGAGTGGCTAGCTTCCGTGATCCGCCAGGTAGATAGCCCCTGGGCCGGCACGCTTCCGGATTTTGGAAATTTCGAGATATCGCCGGGTGAATGGTACGACCGGTACAAAGGTGTTGAAGAACTCATGCCGTTCGCCAAAGGCGTCAGTGCCAAATCCCGCGAGTTTAACGACGAGGGCCAGGAAGTGCGTACTGATTACCGCCGCATGCTTTCCATCGTGCTGGCTGCGGGCTATCGAGGTTATCTCGGCGTGGAATATGAAGGCAATGACTTGAGTGAAGAAGACGGAATCAACGCGACGATTTCTCTGTTGACGGAGACACGGGATATGTTAGACGCCCGATATCAGTAAGGCCCCTCGCTTTCAATCCTGGACATCTTCCGCCCAAAACGATGACTTTTTACAAGTTCCTTTTGATTTCACTCTCTGTGATCTTTGCCGCTTGCGCCGAATCGGACAGTGAATCCGATTCCCCGGAAGCCGCACCCGAAACATCTTCGGATTGGCAGGTCTTGTTTGACGGCAGTTCCATGGATCAGTGGAGGGGCTATCAGCAGGAATCTATGGCGCCGGGCTGGGAGATCGTTGACGGCGCCATGACCTTGACGGCTCCCTCCCGCGAAGGAGACATCGTTACGGTGGAACAGTACTCCAATTTTGAGTTCGAATTCGAGTGGATGGTGCCCACAGAAGGCAACAGTGGAGTTATGTTTCGCGTAACGGAAGATCACGACGCTCCATATGAGACGGGTCCAGAGTATCAGATCCTGGATGATGCCAACCATACCGACGGTCAGACATCAAAAAATAGTGCGGCTTCGAATTACAATATCCATCCTCCGTCAGCCAATGTTGTGAAGGCTGCTGGAGAGTGGAATACAGGACGTATTGTAGCCGACGGACCGCACATCGAGCATTGGCTCAATGGGGAAAAAGTCGTGGAGTACGAGCTTTGGACGGACCAGTGGAAGGCCGACGTGGCAGCCAGTAAGTGGATAGATTATCCCGACTATGGCTTACGGGAATCAGGCTATATTGCACTTCAAGGAGACCACACAAGCGTGTCGTATAGAAATATGCGAATCCGCATTCTCTAGGGTCTCTACGTCGACTCAGTCGCCCGCTTCACTCAACATGATGGTACACGCTCGATGAACCGTCTTTGTTGAACGCTAGAATGTCAAACGACTGATACATCGATTTATTCGCCATTTCCATTCCTGGCGACCCGGCAGGCATCCCGGGAACGGCTAGCCCGGCAATTTCAGGCCCTTCTGCCAACAATCTGACGATTTGCTCGGCTGGAACGTGGCCCTCAACTACATATCCGTTTATCACCGCAGTATGACAAGCCCAATACTTCCGGTCTATCCCATACTGATTCTTGATAGAATTCAAATTGGCCTGACTAATGTCGTTGACTTCAACGTCGAAACCGGCGTTCTTCAAGTGTTCTACCCAGCCCCCGCAACATCCGCACGTAGCGGTTTTGTTGACTACGATCTTAGTAGCTGCGGCGGCGTCTCCTAGTAGGAAGGAAAAGGCCAAACCGACGAGAATCAGGCCGACAGCGGCCGCAATGACGGTAATTTTTTTCATGTTGGGTATCTTTGACTCTTTGAAATTTGGGCTGTCTGGCATGCACAACGCATGTCAGGATAAATGTTCCGAATCTCACCGCGCTACTTTGCCACTTAGCATCAATTCGAGGAATTTCCGTTGTTTCTTTCAATAAAGACCAAAGTTGTGGCACGCTTTCTCCTTCTCAGTGGCCTTGCGCTAACGATCATCTCGTGTGATCGCCAGAATGAGGAATTCATTTTTCTGGGTCTGGAAAATCCGTCCTGGGAGGTCCAGTATTCTGATTCGACTGCACTTTTTATTGGTATTAGTGTTGTCGACGAATCCACAGTCTGGGTAAGCGGATCCGGCGGACGATTCGTTCGGACGACAGACGGTGGGAGTACGTGGTTGGCCGGAGTGGTCCCGGGCGCCGATAGCCTTCAGTTTCGGGATATCCATGCGTTCGATGCGAACACGGCCTTTCTCCTCTCAATCGGCTCGGGTACGGATTCGAGAATTTACCGAACCAACGACGGCGGCGACACGTGGACCATGGTGTTCCAAAATCAACATCCGAACGGCTTTTTCGACTGTTTCTCATTCTGGGATAAGGAGACGGGCTTCGCCATCTCCGATTCGTACGATTACGAATTCCGACTCATTCAGACCAGCGACGGAGGAACGACCTGGTCCCGGATTGATCCGGCGCTCGTCCCGGATGCGCGCGAGGGCGAAGGCGCGTTCGCCGCCAGCGGTACCTGTGCGGTGACGCGTCCCGGTGGACTCGGCTGGTTTTCGACCGGCGCATCCTCGGTGGATACGCGTGTTATTCGCACAACTGATTTCGGACAGACGTGGTCTGAATCACCCACGCCTATCCGGAGCGACTCACCGACATCCGGTATTTTTACGCTCTCGTTTTTGGACGACTCACTGGGAATTGCCATGGGGGGTGAGTACTTCGTGGCGGATAGTCTCGTATTAAACGTGGCTGTAACAGAGGACGGAGGCGCCACCTGGAATACCGCCGGACAGAGTAACCTGACAGGTTCTGTTTTTGGCTCATCATACGTCCCGAATGCACCCACGCCGACCATCGTCGGCGTAGCTCCGACCGGTACGGACTATTCTACGGACAATGGAATGACGTGGTCGAGAATCGACTCGTCCAGCTACTGGTCAGTGGCTTTCGTACACGCGGATGCGGGCTGGGCGGTTGGCCCGCAAAATATTGCCCGAATTCAAAACGATCGGATTGCGCAGTGACAAGTCTCTGAGCCATGGCAACAAAATTATTGGCGATATCCAGACAACATAAATCTGGCGTCCGGGCATCTAAGGGGATGGTGGCCACGAGTCAGCCCCTTGCGTCCCTCGTTGCCGTTGAGATTCTGAATGCCGGAGGAACCGCAGTTGACGCTGCGATTGCCGCAAACGCCATGCTTGCCCTGGTCGAGCCCATCGGATGCGGCCCCGGAGGAGATCTATTCGCGATGGTTTGGGATCCCGACGCAGCGAAACTGATCGGACTGAATGCCAGCGGTCGATCTCCGTGCAAACTCACTCTCGAAATCCTGAGCGGTAGCGTGAGCGAAACGGGGGAAATTCCAGTGGATGGTCCGCTGAGTGTAAGTGTGCCCGGCTGCGTCAGCGGCTGGTCTATGCTTCACGAGCGGTTCGGAAGGCTGGAAATAGGGCGTCTTCTGGCGCCGGCGATTCAAACGTCCCGGCGTGGCTTTCCCGTTACCAAAGTCGTTGCCCGTGAATGGGCAGTAGACCTTGAGCGGATTCGGGAGGCAGACAAGGAGAAACGATTTTCTTCGAACCTTCTGTCCACGTTTGCGCGGGGTGGTCGGTCTCCAGCTTCGGGAGAAACCTTTACCAATCCCGATCTGGCGGATACACTGGAAGAGATCAGTGACGGAGGCCTGAACGCGTTCTATCAGGGCAGGATCGCAGAGACAATTGGAAACCATGTAGAACGAGTCGGCGGGTTTCTGAGTGCCCAGGATCTTTCCGATCATCGGTCGGATTGGGTCGAGCCACTTTCGGTCAACTACCGCGGTTTTGAAGTTTTCGAACTCCCACCCAACGGCCAAGGGATCACGGCCTTGCAGATGTTGAATATCCTTGACGGAGTCAACCTGCTGGAGTTGGGTCCAAATTCGGCTAATGCGCTTCATCAAATGATTGAGGCAAAGAAGCTCACGTTCGAAGATCGGTCCCGACTGTACGCAGATCCGGAGTTTTCCCATTCGCCCATCGAGGCATTGCTTTCACCGAAGAGGGCCCGTGCGCATCGAGAAATGATCCAGCCTGACGCGGCCCTAACGTGCAGCGCGGCCTGGCTTCCGATCGACCAGCATGGCGATACATGCTATCTGACAACGGCGGATTCCGACGGAATGATGGTCTCACTGATGCAGAGCAACTTCAGTAGGTTTGGCAGCGGTCTCGTGCCCGACGGGCTGGGGTTTGGAATTCAAAACAGAGGAGCGCTTTTCTCCCTCGATCCGGAGCACCCGAACGTGTTCGAGCCGGGAAAGCGCCCTTTCCACACGATTATTCCGGCTTTTGTACTTGAACAGGGCGAGCCGATCTTGAGCTTCGGAGTGATGGGGGGTGCCATGCAGCCGCAGGGTCAAATTCAAATCCTTACGAATCTGATCGATTTTGATATGGGTCTCCAGGAAGCTGGAGATGCGCTCCGCTGGCGCCACGCCGGATCCAGCCGACCCACCGGTATTGTTTGCGATGACGCTGGAGTCCTAATTCTCGAGGAGGGCTTCGATCAGCACGTTTCGGACGAGTTAGAAAGAAAAGGACACGTTATAAAAAGTCGAACGGGTATCTTTGGGGGATATCAGGCGATCGCGGTCGATCGAAAGAACGGCGTATTTATTGGAGCTTCCGACCGTCGAAAGGATGGAATGGCGCTTGGGCTATAGCTGGGACGAAAAATGTGTCTCTTGCTCGAACCACAGACCTGTCTCAAGCGCGGACTCTCGCCCGGTCGGATGTTCGACTCGGACAGGCTCAAATCCTCAGAACTCATCCCGTAGGAATTTGTATTCTGTTTGTATCGATACGATTGATTTCCCACTTCGTCGATTTGTTAGGCGATTAAGCCGATGCCGCGAATCAAAACCCAAAGCGTTTCGGATCTGATTCATCCGCCGGTCAAGCAGGTCCTCGCACGCGTGGGCAATACCGCCGTGGATAAGGGTATCGAGGCATATGCTGTTGGAGGTGTAGTCAGGGATACGCTGCTGAACCGATCAACCACAGACATAGATTTCGTAACTGTCGGACACGGCACAGGTATTCAGCTTGCCGAAGCCGTATGTGAAGCCATGGACGGCACCACCGCCCACGTCTACCCGAACTTCGGTACAGCTTCTGTTCACATTCCTTCTCCGGAGGGAGACGGCATTGCATCTCTCGAGTTTGTTGGTGCCCGTAAAGAAAGCTACCGGCGCGACTCCAGGAAGCCGATCGTTGAAGAGGGTACGCTGGACGATGATCTAAGTCGGAGAGATTTTACGGTTAATGCAATGGCCATGCACATCTTGCCCGATCGGTTTGGCGATGTCGTCGACCCATTCGGCGGAAGGAGTGACTTGGAGAAGGGCGTCTTACGCACGCCACTGGACCCGGCGCAGACATTCGACGACGATCCCCTCCGGATCATCCGGGCTGCCAGGTTTTCGGCCCAACTCGGCTTTCCGATCGATCCGAAAACCCTTGCGGCTATGCACAAGTGCGCAAATCGCCTTTCGATCGTAAGCATGGAGCGGATCAGTTATGAACTGGAGAAGATCATCTCGGCTCCTGTTCCTTCAATTGGATTCCGCTCTCTGTTCGAAAGTAGCGCGCTCAAGCTCTTCTTTCCCGAGCTGGTAGCGCTACACGGTGTCGACACGGTGGGCGGCCAGAAACACAAGGACAATTTCTTCCACACGCTCGAGGTCCTGGACAATCTTGTTCAACTGACGGCCCACCGCTCTTCCGAAGAAACACTTTGGCTTCGATGGGCTGCGCTACTCCACGATATCGGGAAACCCAGAACGAAACGCTTCACACCGGGGATCGGCTGGACATTTCACAGTCATGAAGAACGCGGCGCCCGAATGATCCCCAAAATCTTCAGGCGCCTTCGTCTTCCAACGGACGAGCGGATGAAATATGTTCAGAAGCTCATCCACCTGCATCATCGACCGGTCTCGCTCGTCGATGAGATCGTCACCGACTCTGCAGTTCGACGACTCCTGTTCGACGCGGGAGATATCGTAGAGGACTTGATGATTCTTGTGCGAGCAGACATCACGTCGAAGAATCCACGGCTCGTCCGGAAATACCTTCGGAATTTCGATATGGTTGATGAAAAAATGATCGTCGTCGAAGAGAAGGATCGGATCCGAAACTTCCAGCCGCCGGTGGACGGACTGGAAATCATGAAAGCGCTCAGTCTAGAACCTGGAAGGCTCGTCGGTGAGCTCAAAGAATCCATTCGGGAAGCCATTCTGGAAGGAATAATTGCGAACGAGCACGATGCGGCTTTCGACTATCTGATGAAGATCAAAGACAGCATCATGGAGAAAGCCGGTGTACCAGACAATAGTCGAAAAGAATCTTCCTGAAATGCACCCTTAGGAGCGAATTCCCGTATCGACGTGAAATCATTCCAGAGATTTCACCCCAGTTTTTACAGGGAAATGGCTAACATCATCCGCGTTATTCTTTCCATCATCATCCCGCCTGTAGGCGTATTTTTCAAGGTGGGGTTCGGCATGCACTTCTGGGTCAACATCCTTCTTACGATGCTGGGATATATCCCCGGACTTGTCCACGCAATCTGGGTGCTTGCCTCAAAGGATTAAATCCCTGATCGTCCTGTGCGTCCGTGTTTGAAATCGATCGGCCGGGCGTCGACTCTCGGCCGCACTACGCTGCAGATGGTTCAGGCCGAACGTCCCACATGAGCATCTGCTCAATGTCGGCATAGTCTTCATCGCCTTCTTCGCTCACAAAAGAGTAATCACCGAACTTCTCTCTTTGCATGGGAGATAGCAGTTTCCAGTTGACTGCTTCGTTGTCAATGAATTCTGCCGGATACGGATTGGTGGTCCGATACGAAGGATGATACGAGCGGTACGTTTTCTCAGCTTCGTATAAGGCCGCTCGCCGAGCGCCGGCCATGGACGAGCTTTTTCCAGAAACCTTGAACGGTGTAATCGTTATCGTCGCGAGAAAAAAACCGTCTTCTTGCTCCAAGTACTCAGGACGCATCACCTTGAAATCATTCGGGTGGGGATAGGCGCTACGCTCGTTGAATTCCATTATGTCTTGTCCTGGTTTGTTCGTCTTGAAGGACCAGGCAGTATTGAAAAGTGTTGGGCAATACTGCTCGGTTCAGAAGGTAATAGGGTGTTTGCATCTCGAATCGATGGCGGCTTTAACGTCGCGGAAGAGAATGGGTTCAGCGGTCAGTGCGAGAGCCTTCACCTTTTCTAAAACCGTTATTGGCCACACCTTTTAGCCGTTATTGACGACAACCGGTCTCGATGTGTGGATAACCTGTGGGGAGGTCCAAAAGTACGTGGAATATTCTATGTACAATAACGGATATAAACAGAAAAAGCGGCTAGATCGCTGTTTTCAACGACTTGATTATCGACAAATCCAGGTATGAAATCAACGATTAGAAAAAAATGCAGATGTGGAAAATTTTTACTTGCATAACGGCGTTACATCTGATTAATTAGTACCCACACCCACCGTCGCCTACAGGGAAACGGTTTATCGCCTCAGGGCTATAAACCGTTATTTTTCGGAGGTGGTGGCAGCAGATTGAAGTTTTTTTGCAACGTTCTCAGGCAACGTTCTCAGGCAACGTTCTCGAGTAGCGTTCTGAAAGTACATCGTGAAGGATTGTCAGGCGTCGAGCATTGCCCATGCTCGAGGTTCGGTCCCCACCCGACTGACTCACGATGCAGGTGCATACGAATAAACCGGTGATCTAGATATCTCTTTTGCAGCAGCACCCTTATGGCCAACAGCGACAAATCGACTCTCTTCGACGCAGAGACCATCAGTGCCTCGAGCTTCACTCGTGGTATCACCGTTGACCGAGTTTTCTCTGAGAAAGGGCAACATCCTTTCGATTCGTTGAAGTGGGAAACTCGAGACGCAGTTATCAGGAACCAGCAGGGCGATGCCATCTTTGAGCAGAAGGACGTGGAGTTCCCATCTTCCTGGAGTCGTCTGGCTTCCAATGTCGTAGCGAGCAAGTATTTCTATGGTGAATTGTCCCGTTCGATCGAAGACCCGTCGGAGGGCGGTCGCGAGTCTTCCTTAAGACAACTCATTCATCGCGTTACAAGAACGATTGCAGACTGGGGCGCCAAACAAGACTATTTCGCTTCCAAGAAAGATGGTGAGTGCTTCTACGACGAACTGACCTGGCTGTGCGTGAACCAGTACGGAGCCTTCAATAGCCCTACGTGGTTTAACGTAGGATTGCACCACGAGTATGGGATAACGGATTCAGGCGGCAAGACAATTTACGGGTGGGACAAAGGGCGAAAAAAGGGAACTGACGTCGATCCGTATAAGCGACCGCAAGCATCCGCCTGTTTTATCATTTCCGTCAAGGATTCCATCGACGATATCTGGCAGTTGATGTCAGAAAGTGCTCGGCTCTTCAAGTTCGGTTCCGGTGTGGGGGCGGACTGGTCTACACTTCGGTCTTCCTGCGAGAAACTATCCGGTGGGGGAACGCCGTCTGGACCGGTCAGCTTTATGCGGGTTCAGGACGCGACGGGTGGCACCATCAAGTCAGGCGGTAAAACCCGGCGGGCAGCCATCATGCAAACCCTAAAATGCTGGCACCCCGACATTCTGGAATTTGTTGAGGCAAAACAGGAAGAGGAAAAGAAAGCCTGGGCCCTGATTGAACAGGGCTACGACGGAAGCTTCAACGGCCCCGCTTACGGAAGCATCGCCTTCCAGAATGTGAACCAGTCGGTTCGCGTTACGGACGAGTTCATGGCCGCCGCCGATTCGACAAAGCCATATGTGCTAAGAAGCGTAAAAGGCGAAGAAGAGATTGAAACCGTTGAGGCGGCAGACATTCTTCAGAAAATTTCGGAAGGCACGCATGTTTGCGGTGACCCCGGAATTCAATATGAAGACACCATTCAGCGTTGGCATACCTGCAAGAACACGGCACCCATCAATTCGAGTAATCCATGCAGTGAGTACATGTTCGTCGACAATTCGGCGTGTAATCTCGCATCGCTGAATCTTAGAAAATTTCAGCTGGAAGACGGGTCCTTTGGCGTAGATCGATTCCGAGCAGCGACCCGAATCTTCATCACCGCGATGGAAATTCTGGTTGATAACGCGGGCTATCCATCAAAACCAATTGCAGAGAACAGCCACGAATTCCGCCCACTGGGACTTGGGTTTGCCAATCTGGGCGCATTGTTGATGTCGATGGGTCTCCCTTATGACAGCGACGAAGGAAGGGCCGTTGCCGGTGCCATTATGGCAATCGAACACAGCGAAGCCTATGCGAGAAGCGCTGAAATCGCAGCTAATCCCAAGATTGGTCCGTTCAAGGCGTATAAGGAGAATTCCATTTGCTTCATGGACGTCATGCGGATGCACCAGGAAGCAATCGCGGAGATTGATGCCGAATGCCCGGCCTACCTGCTCAAAGCGGCCGAGGAATCTTCCGCAATGATGGTTGAGCTGGGCGAGCAGTTCGGATATCGAAACGCCCAGGTAACGGTGCTCGCACCTACGGGCACGATTGCCTTCATGATGGATTGCGACACGACCGGAATTGAGCCTGATATCGCGCTAGTCAAGTACAAATTGTTGGCTGGAAAGGGGGACGGTTTGCTCAAGATTATCAATCGAACCGTTCCCGAGGCCCTTGAAAAGCTCAAGTACGCCAAGAAGAAGCGGGCGGAAATCCTATCGTATATCGATGAGAATGATACGATTGAGGGAGCTCCACACATGAAGGAAGAACACCTGCCCGTCTTCGACTGCGCTTTCACACCGTTCAAAGGAGTTCGATCGATTCTACCACTGGCACATATTCGGATGATGGCCGCGTGCCAGCCATTCATATCCGGTGCCATCTCCAAGACCGTCAACATGCCCGAACACACCACTATAGAGGAAATCGCAGATGCCTATACGCAGGGCTGGAAGCTCGGGCTCAAAGCGATCGCGATTTATCGGGAGAATTCAAAGCGCAGTCAGCCACTATCGACAAACGAAGGGGGCAACACATCGACATCAACGACCTCTGGCGACGGAATGGCCACCACCCAGGAGCCCCAGATCGTCGAGCGCGTCGTCGAAAAAATTGTCCACAAGTCAGTTCGGCATCGCCTCCCCGATGAGCGTCCTTCGATAACACACAAGTTTTCTATCGCAGGACACGAGGGTTACCTGCATATCGGCCTGTATCCCGATAGCAAAATGCCCGGTGAAATTTTCATCACGATGGCGAAAGAGGGATCGACTATTTCTGGATTGATGGACGCGTTTGCCACGTCTATTTCGCTGGCGCTGCAATACAACGTGCCCCTGGAAGATCTCTGCAACAAGTTCAGCCACATGCGTTTCGAGCCAAATGGCTTTACCAACAACAGGCAGATACCGATCGCAAAATCGATCATGGATTACATCTTCCGGTACCTGTCACTCAAGTTTTTAGGTCGTACGAAAGAGCCCGTAAAGGAAACCAAGTCCATTTCGGATAGCCCGGCTGAGGAGGATGCTGCTTCAGACCTGGAACAGATCGACATGTTCGACAAACAGGATTCCCTCGTCGGCGATACGGTCGAAGCATTTTTTGAGGCTACGGAAGGAACGCGCGTAGCCATCGCAGTGGAAGCATCGCCCAAGATTTCCACGAACGGAAAAGCCACCTTTAATAATCAGGAGGATGCACCTCCATGTTCGAATTGCGGTTCGATAACCGTCCGCGCTGGTTCCTGCTATTCGTGCCTGAATTGCGGAGCCACAAGCGGTTGCGGATGACCTGAACCCTTGGATACACCTCAGGGTTGCTGCATCAGTCGGTAACCCAAACAACGGGGAGCGTCCGGTCGTTGGTGGGACGACCGGACGCATTCTTTTTATACGCCTCGTGGTTTCGATGTTGTAGTTGAGCGTTCCAAAAGAACTTTGCATTCGGGCATTTCTCTCGCTCCCATACGAATTGAAATGCCGGATGCGTTATATCCGTCCAACATTGGCTGCGTGTCGAGATCTCATCTATCTGAACCCATAAGGAAACTTCGTCGACAAGATTCGTATTGAGTCAACGGAATTCCGTAGTCAAATGACCAAATTCTTTAAGGAATACGGCCTGGTTTTACTTCTCATTGTCGTAGGAGTGGGAGGCTATCTGCTTCTAGGCGACGAACGAGAGGATATTCTTTCGTCATCGCTGGATGCTTTGGGTCTACGACTGATCTCGATGGTCGATGACACGGACGGCCGGGCGAAGACGGCGGACACGTTTGAAGATTTCAAAGCCAAAGTAGCAGCCAATGACATTACGCCAGACCAACTTGAACGTATCGCTGCCAATGTGTTGAATCTGACGAGTTCTGGAGCAAAGCTCTCACCAGAGGAAGCGGATCTGGTCCTCGGCTTATCAATCGAGGGCGACGCAAGTGCCCTTCCGATGCCGGATCTGCCCGATACTGGCGGGGAACAACCACCCGAAATTACACCCGTCGCACCCGAGCCGAATGTCATAGCCCGTACCTGGTCTCGCAAATCGTCAAATGAGATTGGAGAACGCCTCGCGACTATGGTACAATTCGCCGACAAGGTCAAAGAGATGTCTGCTTCTGTTGGGTCAGACACCGACATAGCTTTGAGTATTCAGTACATCGTCGATGATGGGTTGAAGGTCGTCGTAGACACCATCGCCAGTAAATTCCTCGAAATGTCTGAAATACAGGCCCTCGCGAACGAACTGGAACGTGACCGGGTTGTTATCTGGGAAAAGAACGTCCGTGACGCCAGACGAAAGCACATTGAAACGCTCAAGAAGCAGCGCAGAAGGCTGGAAGAAACCCGGATTTCATCAGGCGCGCTTTCGCAGCGCGACGCAGGTAAGATCATCGCGTTAGAGCGCTTGAACAAGATCCAGGAGGCCGGCGTCGTTCTTCAGATTGACTCGTCCCTGTATCGATTACGGATTGATTTGATCATAAACGAAGCTCTAAAAGCCGTAGAATCCAAATTGGAATTCATTCAGCAGGACGCAGCGAACATTGAGATGCAGAAAGAGACGCAGAACGCGATGCGGGAGGAGCTTCAAGACGAACGTAGTTCAAGCTGATCAGTAGATATTTTCTGAAGGAAGACGAATGAGGATCGCGAAGCGGTTTCGATGGGAAGGCGCCCACCGCCTGCCGTGGCACGACGGCCTCTGCAAAAATTTGCACGGTCACTCGTATACGATGTTTGTCGAGGTGGAGGGCGAACCGGATGAACGTGGCTTGCTCATAGATTTCAAGGAGCTGAAGATGTGTCTTGCGGAGCTGGTGGATGCCTGGGATCATGGGACCATTGTCGATCAGCAGGATACCGATCTACTGGACGTCATGCGTTCAAAAAATTGGAAGCATTACGTCATCCCGTACGATACAACCGCGGAAAACATGTGTATCTATGCGGCTGATTATCTTATTGAGCATTCTGGGCACGTGCTTCTTGAACATCAAATCCATACGGTGCGTGTACGGATTTCCGAGACGGAGACGTGCTACGCCGAGGCGGAGCGATCTGTGGACCCTTAGGCGTCAGCGGACTGTCCAGGGAATTCCTTATGGGAAAATTCCCATTTACTTGCGTGTATAGAAATTTTCCCTATGGGAAAATTCCCATTTCTATATAGGCTACAGCAACCTTGTCGATCGCACAGACGAATGCAGCGGTCCGAAGGTCGGTACCCTTGTCCTTTGCGATATCGTTGATCTCGTTGTACGCAGTTACCATCGTTTCTTCGAGACCTGAATTGACCAGATCGATCTCGTCTGCTCCGGCTGCAAGCTCAGCAACTCGCTCCTCAGAAATCTCGACTCCGGCGGCTTCAGATAGGGCCGAGATAATTCTCTTATTGGCTCGCTGCTCGAATCGCTGCCTCATTCTTCCAAATCGAACGTGGGACAGATTTCTGAGCCACTCGAAATAAGAAACGGTAACACCACCCGCGTTCAAATACACGTCAGGAATAATTAAGACTCCCTTTTCGAGAAGTTTGGTATCAGCATCTGCGGTCACCGGTCCGTTCGCGGCCTCTGCAACTATTTTCGCCTGAATTCGATCTGCATTATTCTTTGTGATCTGCGCTTCGAGGGCAGCAGGAACCAAAATGTCGCACGGAAGCTCGAGCGCCTCTGCTGAATTCTCAATATTCCGTGCCCCTTCATAGTTGAGGATGGTGCCCGTTTCCTTCCGATGGGCGACCACCGATTCGACGTTTAGCCCATCTGGG
>BTQE01000058.1:0-19367 GCA_036985715.1 Rhodothermia bacterium | reverse complement strand
GAATGTTCGTGTGATAGACGAATCCCTCCAGCCATTTGCTCATGCCGAAGTAGGCGGCCGGAATGGCGAGAACGACGGCAATCAACACCAGATTCGTAAAGTCGCGAGAAAGTAGAACTAGAATCTGGCTGACGCTCGCTCCCATCGTTTTTCGAATACCGATTTCCTTCGTTCGTTGCTCCATAACGAACAGCCCCAGACCGAATAAACCGAGACCAGCAAGGAAAATGGCAAACAGCGAGAAACTGGAGAACAGCCGAGCGAGCTTTCTATCAGCGTCAAAGAGCTTAAAAAAATTATCATCCAGGAACGTGTACTGGAATGGTTGATCAGGTAGGAACCCCGCCCACGATTCTTCTACATAGTCCAACGTTTGAGCAAGACCAGGCCCTGTTGTTCTCACGATCAGGAACGGCATCGGAATTTTTTGCATTATGAGCGCAACCGGTCCGATTTCATTTCTCATGGAGGCATAATGATAGTCCTTGATGACGCCGATGATCGGTGCGTCAGTAATCGTTGAGTTTTGTCCGAACACACCCAGCAATTTGCCTTCGGCGCTCTCCCATCCGATTTTCCGTAAGCCTGCTTCATTGATTATGAACGATAATGTGTCGCTCGGAAAATCTCTCGAGAAATCTCGACCTTCGGCCATATCAATGCCCATCGCCTCGATAAAACCATAATCAACGATAATCGGAGCCATGAGGATCAGGTCCTCGGAAGCAAAGCCTTCGGGCCGGAAACCGGTTCCACCGTGCAAACCGCCGGGTAGTGCCGACGTGCCGCCTACAGCCAAAATACTGGAGTAGGATCTGAGTTGATCCTTAAACGAATCGGATTGATCACCGAGTTGATCGGCGCGTTCCACAATGAGAGCATACTCCTTGTCGAATCCCAGATTCTTATTCTGAGCGAATCTGAGCTGATCGCGAACGATAAATGTGGCTACGAGAAGGGTTACGGAAATCGTGAACTGGAATACCACGAGGATATTTCGAAGTAGAGATCTGCTCCGACCGCTCGCCGATTGTGTCTTGAATACGGCTATCGGTTGAATTCCGGACAAGAAGAGGGCCGGGTAACTGCCGGCGACGATTCCAACAAGGATCGCACCCGCGAACAAGACAGCCAGGATACCAGGACTAAGTAGAGCCGATGCATTCAATGTCTGGTCAGTGACCGCATTGAAATACGGAGTAGTCAGAAAGATGAGTGCTAAGGCAAGAATCATCGAGAACACGGCCATTACAACCGATTCGCTCAGGAATTGACCGACAAGTTGCCCGCGCCCTGAACCAGCCGCCTTTCGAATGCCGACTTCCATGGCGCGGGTGGCTGACCGGGCCGTAGCCAGATTCATGAAATTGATAATGGCCAGCAACAGGATGAATAGTGCTACCGCGATGAACAGGTAAACATAGGTGATGTCTCCGGACGGCTGAAGATCGATTTCGAAGTTCGTCTTCAGATGCACGTCCCCTATGGATTGAAGATGGTAATTGAGAGCGTTATCGCCCGTCATTACCTCGTCGTACGGTTTGCCAAAGGCCTGCGCGAACTGAGGGCCCGCGTAACCTTTAAAGAACTCCGGGAGCTTGTCCTCCAAGGCCATGGCGTCGGTGCCAGGAACGAGCCTCAAATACGTGAAAAAGTTGTTGGAGACCCAGAACTGTGATTGTTGCTCGACGAACGGTAGCCCCAATGACGTTCGAAGCATATCAAATTGGATATGCGAGTTCTTCGGAGCATCAGCTACGATACCGGAAACCTCATAACTCGTCGAGTCGCCCAGGATGATCGTCTCCCCCAACGGGTCGTCGTTGCCAAAAAGCTTGCCGGCCAGCGTCTCCGTGAGCACAGCCGTAAAAGGCCGGTTAAGAGCCGTTTCTTTCGTTCCTCGGAGAAGTTCAAAACTGAAGACGTCGAAAAACGTAGAGTCAACGATCAGTACCTCATCTTCCAGCAAATTGATGTCGTCTTTTCGCACCATTTGTTCGTTGGCGAAAGGGAATAGCCGGGTGGCGACTTCCACCTCTGGAAAGTCCGACACGAGCGCAGCGGCCATGGGGGCGGGCGTCACCGGCGCATTTAGTTCCGTACCTGAGAAGCTACCTTCAAGTGTCACCCGATAAATGTTCTCGGCTTCGAAGTGAAATGAGTCATAACCGAGCTCACTTTGAACGAAAAGAAATATCTGAAGCGTGACCAGAATCCCGATGGTGAGGCCGATCAGGTTGATGGCCGTGTAGCCTAAATGCTTCCGAAGGCTGCGAAGTGCTGACTTGAGATAATTTCGAAACATGGTCGTTGCCATCATGAAGCTGGAATTGATTCTACACGATTACGGCGTCTATTCAGGCTTGTTACTCATTAATAGTATTGTTTTGCGATGCCTCTTTGACTAATACGTTGGGTCTTGCACCGCTCTATGGGATAGGAGGTTAAACCTACGCTCCGCTTGATTCCTTTACCCACGAATCACGATATTGAGGAAGCGTGATTCGAAATACCGCGCGTATTGCGGTCCCGTCAAAATGGCAATCCTTTGCGAATCCGGGAGCTCGCATCCCACTTATAATTTAAGAGCAAAGAGATGAGCGACATTCGAACAATTATTTCCGATCTCGTCGCGGTTTGGAACGGGGCAGATCTCGACAGTCTCAACGGAATCGTCGATGAGAATATCCGACGGATCTCAAGTCCGACAACGTTAACCAATGCCAACGGTCTGGATGACCTGAAGCGTGTGATCACTGAAGCTCGGACGATGATGCCGGACTTTCACGTTTCAATAGAGGACACCGTGGTTGGCGAAGACAAATCAGCATTGTTCTGGCGGGCAACAGGTACGCATACCGGAACGACAGAGGCACTTCCCGCGACGGGTCGATCCTTCACCGTCGATGGCATTACGTTTCAGACATACTCAGGTGGCAAACTAATCGAAGAGCGAGTCGCATTTGACAATCTTCACTGGCTGGTTCAACTGGGCATTTTGGAGAATCCCATCGAAGCCAAAACCGAAGCCGATCTGACTGACGAGATCTCGGTGAACTGACGATCCTGAGCCGGGGAATTACGTACCCGAGACAGGTTTGGCCGGCAGCCGAGCTGCACTTGGGAACAACTGATATTGCATTTGAAATGCCGAGTAGGGCGCTCAATTATCGGGGGCCTTGGATGGGCACTTTAGATCTTGCTCCTTTTCCCAATGTATTCCGAAACGCCCCGGTTCTTCGAGAATATTACAATGGGAGACGACTTGCCTTTCAATTTTCCGGCATGAGCGAGGAGGCAGCCAAACAGAATCAGGAAGCCCGCGCTCCGGTCATTTCTGATATAACTGAAACGACTTGTCAGGCGACTATCTCGGTCAGCTTGAGCTTGTCGAGCGCCAAGCTTGCATGAACTGGTACGATACTTCCGGTCAGCTATGGTCCTCTGCATGGCCCACGAGACAATCCTATGAGAAAGGCAAAAACCAGTGGGATATTGCTGCACATCACGTCCCTGCCGTCCGATTTCGGCATAGGTGATTTAGGTAAGAATGCGTTTGAGTTCGTCGATTTTCTTTCTGAATCGGGTCAGTCTCTCTGGCAGATTCTTCCGACGGTGCCGATCGGGTCTGGATTTTCTCCTTATATGAGCCCTTCGACCTTCGCCGGGAATCCGCTTCTGATCTGTCCGGAAAAAGTGCTTGATATGGATCTGATCAGATCCGAGGATCTTGGCGATCATTCCGGAAACGAGCAGCCATTCGAAAACGACCGTGTTGATTACAGGCGGGTTGCGACGTTTAAGAAGAACCTTCTTCAGAAGGCATTCTCGACGTTTGAAAGGGACGCAGGCGGGGAGGACCGTTCGCGTTTCGAGGCGTGGTGCGTTAAGGAAAATACGTGGCTTGATGACTACGCCCTGTTCGAAACGCTAAAAAGTGTATTTCCAGGCCGGTCCTGGACAAGCTGGTCTATGGACCTGGTCAAACGTGATAAAGATGCACTGGAAAGAACTCGAGACGAGCATGCTTTGGAATACAATCGGATTCGTTTCGAGCAATTTCTATTCGCCCAGCAGTGGGAAGCTCTTCGATCATACGCAAACAGCAACGGGATTTCTCTCGTAGGTGACCTTCCTATTTACGTCGCTCAAGAATCAGCAGACGTCTGGTCCAACAGAGAGCTATTTCAGCTCGGCCATTTGGGCCAGCCCGTTGTCGTGGCCGGTGTACCTCCTGATTATTTCAGCGAGACAGGACAATATTGGGGGAATCCCATCTACGACTGGGAAGCGGTTAAGCAGACCGGGTATGATTGGTGGATACGACGACTCGGATGCGTTCTGAATCTGGTGGATCTGGTCCGATTGGATCACTTCAGGGGATTTGAAGCTTACTGGGAAGTGCCGGCGAGCGAAGATACTGCCATCAACGGCCGCTGGGTAAAGGGTCCCGGCTCCGATCTGTTTCGGGCATTAAAAACCCATTTCGGAACGATTCCAATCATCGCCGAAAACCTCGGGGTCATGACCGAAGAAGTAGCAGCTCTAATGACAGAATTTGATTTTCCGGGTATGGCCATTCTCCAGTTTGCCCTGGACGGTGAGATGGGAAGAGAATATCTGCCTCGCAACCTGAAGGAGGACCTGGTCGCGTATACGGGTACCCATGACAACGACACGTTTTTGGGATGGTGGCAGAATCGTGACGAAGAGCGGGATCTCCTCGAAATGAATCAAATTCGAGCGTTTGCAAGCATGCATCTGAAGCTGGAAGGTCAGCCGGAATCAGAAATTCCGTGGAAGGGCATCGAAGCCTTAATGGCGTCAGACGCTCGAACTGTCATTGTACCCATCCAGGATGTACTGGGATTGCCGACTCATGCGCGTATGAATACGCCTGGGACGTCGGAGGGAAACTGGGAGTGGCGATTGAAAAGGGGACAGATTCAGAGTGAACAGATTCACCGCCTCAGGGAACTCACGAGTACGTATGGCAGAAATGTGACCCCGTGACCCCGGCATCGAAAGATGACATACCGATAGACCACACGTCCATTCTCTGGTCAACCTCCTCTCCCCGCTTCTGTTTGCGTGACTTGTACGCATTACCTCGCCGAAAATGTTACCAGAGCAAACAATGCTTTTATTTGTCCGAATTAAATAATTGCGCCATGTGAACCAGCGCCGCTCAAGCCGCTGTGTATACCATGTGAGTCGACCCAATGCCCCTTTCCTTATATTTAGATTCGAAAATAAGTAGCACCCAGCACGATTCTGGAATCGAAAACAACATGAAACTCCCGCAGTCACTGGCCGCCGTTCTGGCCATTGTGTTTTCCTTCAACGCCACCACAAGTCCGGCCGCAGCGCAGGACTCTTCTCCCGGCGTGGGCGACTCCCTGTACGTCCCCGGCGAGTACCGGATTTTCACAGGAGACGGCTCGCCTGCGACCATGGAAGACATCGCCGCCGCTATGAGCCAGAGCCAGGTCGTATTTATCGGCGAGACGCACGACGATCCGACAGGTCATATGATAGAATTCGAATTGCTTAAAAAGGCGTATGAGATATCATTGGACGCGGGCGATGGCGAGGGCCAGGGGCGAACCGTTGCGCTATCTCTTGAGTTTTTCCAGAACGACGTTCAGCGGATCGTAGATGAATATCTGGCCGATCTGATTACTGAGAAAGCATTTCTTGCCGACAGCCGCCCATGGCCCCGCTACAAGACCGACTACCGACCGCTCGTAGAGTTCTCCAAAGAGAACGGCCTCGCCGTGATAGCCGCCAATGCACCCAGGCGCTACGCCAATCGGGCCACCCGGCTGGGACGAGAGTCTCTCGGCGAATTGGACGAAGAGGCCCGGAGGTTTCTTCCGCCGCTGCCCTACGGAGAACCGTCGAAAGCATATCGTGATCAGTGGATTCAGGCTATTATGGAAGTGATGGAGGAGGAGAAAATGAAATGCGGGAAACCGATCGTGGCCGAGCCGGCCGAAGAGGGCGCAGAAAAAGGCGAAGCCGATCAAGCACCTCCTGCCGGAGCACATAGCAACCTGGGTAACCAGCTTCACAGCCAGGTCTTATGGGATGCGTCCATGGCCTATCGGGTGAGCGAATACCTGGCGGCCAACCCCGATGCGCTTGTCCTTCACATGGTTGGCTCGTTTCATGTCGCTCGAGGTACCGGTGCGCCGGAACACCTGGAGGCCTACCGCCCGGGCACCTCAAGCATGACCGTTGTGATACGGCCAGTGGAAGACGTCGAGGCTTTCGAGCAGGCCCCCTCCGGAACCTGGGGCGATTTCGTGATCCAGACGGACGAGTCACATACGCTCGAAGCGATCGAGTGCGCAAGTACGTAGCAGTTGGCTTCTATTTGAGCAGAGCGTCTATAAGGACCTGAAGTAGCCTGTCTCAGTTTTTGATCTGCAAACATAACCGAATGACGCGGGAACCCCTTTCAGTGCAGTGCATTGGAGGACGCTGGTCGAAAAGACCAATCTCACTCGGCGATCGTGCGTAGGCGCTAGCATATCTGATCGTCTAATCCCCGAGTACTCGAATTTTCTTACCCGTCGGTTGCGCGTCCCGAAGGTCCAAACCAAGTGTCGCCCGGGCTAACTGTGCCCTATCAAGGCTCACGCACTCTATTCCTTTATACATTGAATTCATTTAATGATTTGGGGCTCATCGAGCCCCTTCGTCGTGCTGTTGCAGCCGAAGGCTACACGACGCCGACGCCGGTACAGGCCCAGGCCATCCCGCACGCCCTCCGTGGACGCGATATTCTGGGTGTGGCCCAAACTGGTACCGGTAAGACGGCCGCCTTTACGCTTCCCATTCTCCAGCGTCTTAACGAAACGAACCTCCGCCCTGATCGCAACGGTGCTCGGGCGCTCATCCTCACACCTACCCGCGAGTTGGCCATTCAGATCGGAGAGAGCATTCGCACATACGGCCGCCATCTCGGACAGCACCACACGGTTGTCTACGGCGGCGTCAACCAGCGACCCCAGGTGTCGCATATGCGCCGCGGTGTCGACATCTTGATCGCCACACCCGGCAGGCTTCTCGACCTCATGAACCAGGGACATATTTACCTCGACCACGTGGAAACATTCGTCCTGGACGAGGCCGATCGAATGTTGGACATGGGCTTCATTCACGATGTTCGAAAGATCGTTGCGGAGTTACCGAGAGAACGTCAGACTCTGTTCTTTTCGGCGACCATGCCATCGGCCATTACTAGCCTCGCCGAGCAGATACTGTATAACTACGAGCGAATCGATATCAAACCCGCTGAAAAAACAGTGGACCGAGTAGAACAACGGGTTCTATTCGTCGAGAAAAGCAAGAAGCGGAAGCTTTTGTGCGAACTGTTCGATGATCCCGAAATCGATCGGGCAATCGTCTTCACTCGGACTAAACACGGTGCGAACCGCGTGGCTAAATTTCTTGAACAGCGAGGCATAAGGTGCAACGCGATCCACGGAGACAAGTCGCAAACGGCGAGACAGAAAGCGTTGTCCGCGTTTAAAGCGGGTAATCTTCGAGCATTGATTGCGACCGACATCGCCTCGCGAGGAATCGATATCGACGACGTATCCCACGTTATCAATTTCGACCTGCCTAACGAGCCAGAAAGCTACGTACACCGGATTGGGCGGACCGCCAGAGCAGGCGCCGACGGAGTTGCGCTCTCCTTCTGTTCTGCCGAAGAGGTCGCTCACCTACACGCCATCGAGCGTATTATTCGCCAGAGTGTAGAGGTCCACGAAGAGCATACGTTCCACGATGACCGCATTGCCCGCCAGCACGCTGAGCCAGTCAGGAGTGGACGTTCAAGAGCAGCGTCACGAGGCCAGAGCCGGGGTCGAAATAGCGATCGAGCGGACAGTCGTTTTGCCGGTCGTTCTGCTGGTCAAGGGAGCGGGAGATCCGGCGGAAATGCTGGTGGTGGACGACGAAGAAGGCGACGGTAGCATCGGGTGGCCGAATTCCTCGAGGATTATGTAGTGGGATAGGTTTTTACTGACCGTGCAGATTCCGGAGGCACTTCACCGTACTCACTTCCACCAGGATCAAGATCGACTTACGAGGCCGAAACAGCTCACAAGAACGGGCCACGTAACTTTCGTGCCCACTCTTCCGTTTATACTCTCGATATTCGGGCCGCCAATCGTGCGCTGAATGGTCTGCACCAAACCCTATTGAAATCATCATCATTGAGCCTGCTGTGAAAAATCGTCTTTCGTATCTCCTGCTGTTTGCCCTTTTCTCACTGAATTTCACGAGCCTGCGTGTCGCCGGGCCTGGTGAATTCGTCGGCCACTGGGACGGCCTGGCAGACGAACAGGTTGTGTTCACGCTCGATATATCGCTCGATGGCACCGATCTCATTGCCGTGATAAATGCCCCGGAACAGGGACTAAGCAAGCTTGAGTCCGAATGGACAAGCTTTGGCGGTGATCATGAGGTTCAGCTTTCCTTCGAAATGCCAGAAAATGGAACACTAATGCTCACCGGTAAACTGAACGACGCGGGCAAATTCATTGGTGCGTATGAATTCGGTGAACAGACGGGTACGTTCATCATGAACAAGAAGGAAGAAGGGTAGGCCCGGATATCGGGCTTACTTTAGCCGAACTATGTCGCTTTCGGCAAAAATGTTGCCCACGTTTAGGCCGAGGCGCGGTCCAGCATAAAGAGCTGACGGAACACTTAGGTCGGCCAGATAAAGCTCGCCCACATTGTCTGCGGCACCTTCGGATCGCAAGCCCACTTTTGGCAAAGCGAGCGTCATCGTTGCATTGGCCTTGATGGCTGGATCATATACGACTCCGGACGTAGCATCAACTCCGGACGGAATATCCAAGGCAAGGACGGGAGCGTCTTGTCGATTGGCCCAGCGGATCAAAGCACCGGCGATTCCACGCGGAGCACCGCGAAGATTGTACCCAATAATGCCGTCTACGATCAGATCGGAACCTGGCAGGTCAGCGATTTCGTCGAATGTAGTCACGTCGACACTCATGCGGTGAAGGGTATCCAGTTGCTGAGCCGGTACGACGGCGAAACTATCTTTCGCTCTGGAAAGGCAGACAGTCACCGTCGCCCCGTAGGTAAACAAGTGTCGCGCACAGACCATCGTTCCGCCACCGTTTCCACCCGTTCCTGCTAGAACAGTTACCCTTTTGCCGCTGGCACTGCCGTCCAAGAATCGTGCTCGCGCCAGGTGAGCCAGACTACGCCCGGCGTTCTCCATCATCTGAAGCAGGTCGATCTTATAGTCCTCTCTCATTGACCGGTCCACTTCAATCATTTGCTCGGTGGTCAGGTAAGGAACATCGCCGATGGCGTCTGGAATGTGCATACTGTGTCGGTTCAGCAGTCGGGCCGGAAGCGATATGATCGGACCGTATCCTATACGACGTACTTTGATCTATTCTTCAATCGGATATCGTTTGCAGACAGTGCCGTTGACGGACTGATTTGTTCAGAAAAGAGTTCGCGTCCGGTGGGCAAATGCGGACTTCGAGACAGAAATACTTTTGCAGCTTCGGCGATGGTCGGATTTTCATATAGTAGAGAGAAAGGCAGTTCTTCGTCAAAGATGTCGCGGATGCGGCTGGCAATTCGCATGAGTGAAAGCGAAGTGACGCCCATGTCGAAAACGTCGTCGTTGATTCCGATTTGATCGACCTGAAGAACTTCACGGTATATAGAAACAAAGATATTTTCCATCTGCGTAGTTGGAGCTGCATGCGGTGTGTCCTTTTTTAGATCCCTGGCTTCGACGGACGACAGAGCTCTGAAATCGACTTTTCCGTTCGCTGTAAGGGGCACGCTATCAATCACCTTGAAAACGGACGGGATCATATACGCTGGGAGCGTATCAGTCAAAAAGATGCGAAGCCCGTCGGTTGTCAATCGAGGTACTGTTTTTTCCTCGGTACGGGAAGTCGGGGCTGCTTGGACGTAGGCAGTCAGGAATACTTCATTTTTCCTGCTAATCTGGGGGTGGATAGCAGCGATGGAGATCCCCGGGTGAGTCTGAAGCGCCGTTTCGATTTCTTTGAGTTCGACGCGATTTCCTCTGATCTGCACCTGCCTATCCTTTCGTCCCATATGAATAAGGCAGTCGTCGGGTAGCATCTTCCCGAGGTCACCTGTTCGATATGTGCGCGAGCCGTCTTCGTGCAGTTCAAAAGCGGAATTAGTGAGGTCTGGCCGGTTCCAGTAACCGAGTGAGCAATATTGGCTGCGTACGACAATCTCACCAACTTCACCTGGTTCCACTTCTTCACCTTGTTCATTGAGCAGCCGGACTTCTTTGTTTTCGACGGCGAATCCGACAGGTACGCACGGGCCATCGAATGTCGTTTCCTTGTCGAATACAAATAAGCGATAGCCGGATACTTCCGTACAACCAAGGTTGTGCAGGAGGCGGCATTCATCCGAGAAATAGCGCTTGAACTGAACAATATCGGTAGGATACACGGTGTCTGAGGCTAACCCTATAATCCTGACATTCGGTAGCTCAAACCCATCCTGGATGCCCTGAATCAGTACCCGATAAAGAGCCGGAACCAGAGACAGTACGGTAATTTCATTTTTCCGGACCCAGGCGGTCAGATTCTGGGTGCCCTTTTGTGTCAGGTGGTAAACTGAAAGACTGGCTCCGTTAAGCAGCGCACGCAATACGATATTAAGTCCAGCTATATGGCTGTACGACGCTATCATGCCGAACCGGTCGTGTGACGAGATCTGCATGACGTTGTACCAGTGGGCGGTCGTACGTAACAGGCTTTCGTGATCGTGCACGACGCCCTTTGGAACGCCGGTTGTTCCAGAAGTATAGATCAGACAAGCGGGTTGATCGGATGGAAAGGAGATTTCCGGGTTTTCGGTTGACTGCACAGCGTTCGGTTCGTCGACGATCGAGACCGAAATGCCCGGATGGGCGATAGATCTTGCTTTGGGGGCTGAAATCGAATCTGTAAGCAGCAGCGTTGTGGTGGAATCGGTTAGAACGGAAGTCAGGCGAGATTTCGGATCAGACCGATTCATGGCCACCCATGTTTTCCCTGCCTTCGACACGCCAAGCAGTGCAGCCACCGACCATGCTCCCGGATTGAAGAGAAGCGCGACGACTTGATCGCTCGGAGAGGAGATTTCCATTATCTCATGGGCGATCCGATTGGCCATCCCGTTGAGATCGTTATACGTGACGATGTCGTTATCTGATTCGATAGCAACTCGCCTAGGGTACCGTCGAACCTGCTCTTCAAATTGATCGACAATTGAATGGGCGTACCGACGACCGTCGTCACCTGCTTCCTGCGCGGGCGAGAACGTATTCAACTGCCAATGATCGAAAACTGAAGAAGGGAAACATGATGAGGGATGTCCCATATCTTTCATACCCGCATGTATTATCGCAAAGTGCTCATAGCCAAGTACGCGTAAAAACGGCAATTTCAATTGAAGAGCGACTGCATTGCTCCCAGTTATTACACTTTTTCGAGAAATGGCCTACCACGGCGTTGGCACGGAAAGGCCTGCAGCGAGATCACCAAGCGATTCCATCGTCCGTCGACTAATTCGGATTCCGCTTTTAAGCTGCTGCTCATACTCTCGCCACCTGGATTCACCCGGAATGACTATTTCAAGAACTCCAGGGACGCGGTTCGCGTCTTTGACCCAGGCGATGAGTTGCTCCATTCGATCGAAATACGTATCGAGCGGTAGCAGATTTTCTATCTCTATTGCAATAAAGAAATGACCCACATCAGCATGATTGTCCAAATCGTGGTACATAGAGGCGATCTGGTGTGAAAAAGCCGCTCCGGTAACAATGCCACACAATATTTCAATTACAAGGCCCAAGCCGAAGCCCTTCGCCCCTCCGAATGGAAGAATGGCGGCATGTACGGCTTCCTGGGGATTTGTAACGGACTGGCCGGCGGCGTCGACGACCAATCCGTCTGGCAAGTGCTGCTTCTCTTCAATGGCCTGACGTATTGCGGAGCCAGATATCATGCTGGTTGAGAAATCTACCAGGACAGGTTTAGCACCTTTCGTGGGGGCGCCAAATGAAAACGGGTTCGTTCCCAGGACGGCGGTTGTACCGGCATGAGGAGCTACCCGCGGCGTTGAATTGCTCAGGGCGATACCGATCTTGTTTTTTCTAGTGGCCAGGTCGACATAGTACGCCCCAGTTCCGAAGTGATTGCTACGAAGTACTGCGACAACTCCCACACCTTGTTTTTCTGCAATCTCGATAGCTCTCGACATTCCCAGATGCCCGATGTATTGACCGAATCCGTGACCGCCGTTCAGAATTTCGATCGAAGCGGATTTCGACTGGAATGTCGGGGAACAGGGTGACAGGATGAGGCTTTTCCGAAATCGCGCAAGATACGCAGGGATTCGAATGACGCCCTGAGGGTGTCGACCCACTAAATTCGACCATACCAGGACGTCTGCGACTATATGAGCCTCGTCATCGTCAACACCGGACGCAGTCAACAGCCGTGCGGTGAAGGTTTTTAGTGCGCGATATGGTATAGCACAATTTCCCAGACTCGGATTCGCTACTTAAAAATTACTGGCCATCTAGTTTCAGGTTATCGATTTCTTGATCGACCCATTCATTTGAGAATTCTCCCCTGCGGACGTCCTGTATATAGTTCTCCGACAACTTTTTCCATTCATTCAATCGTTTCAAGACGCGCTCACCCCAATTTTGCGGTACCACGACTATTCCATTGTCGTCAGCACATATAACGTCTCCAGCATTTACAACTATACCACCACAACTGATCGGGAAATTGATCTCCCCTGGGCCGCGATGGAGTGGTCCAACGGGCGTCGCTCCGCGCGCATAGACCGGTAGTCCAACCTCAGTCATCTCTTCGACGTCTCTAACAAAACCATCAATAACAAATCCTGCGATCCCGCGATGTCTGGCTTTTGTGGCCATCAGTCCGCCGATCGTGGCGCTTACGGTTGTACCACCAGTATCAACTACAATGATATCGCCGGGCTGAGCAATGTCGAGCGCCTTGTGCACCATGAGGTTGTCACCGGGGTAAACTCGTACTGTACAGGCGGGCCCGGTTATTCGGTCCCTATTGACCACGTTGTAGAATCCGGCTTGCATTGCGTACAGCCCGTTCAATTGATCGGAGATATCCGCTGTGTCGAAGAGTCCAAGGTGGTGTAAAAGCTGTGCCGGTGGTCGGGTATCGACCTCTTGAATCCGGCATCCCGGTCCCGGATGAGTTAGGCCAGTTCCAGCTTTCGATTCGTTTTTCACGTCGTAGCTCCGATTATTGCTCTATGTGCAACGGCCAGAATATGGATCGTCGCAGTGGACTTGCTCATAACATTCCATCTGTTCTGAAAGCCGACAGGCTCTTGCAAGCGGCCAGACTTGTTTGTTGAATACAGGATCAGTCGCCTATTTCCTCGTCCCATCAAGTAACCGATTCTCATGGAGTTACTCGGCAAAACAATAATAAAGACCGTTCCCGCCCGTTCCCTGTAAGTTCTCCTGACTGCAACCGCGTGAGCCATGGGCTGAGTTCCAGGACGTCGGATTCTGGCCACCGCCTTGTCGATCGTGATGACCGACTCGTGCGCTGCCTTCGTCGTGGCTTGTCCAATTCGCGCAGGTCGTATCGCCTTCTCCCGTGAAGAGCGTCCCATCCAGATTCGATCCGGTCAAGATATCATGCATGTTCGGACTGTCTCCGCGACCGTTTACGGCCTCTCCTTTTTCGTTTAGCGATGCTTCCTTGTTGAGGTTTGCTTCTTCTGAGTGAAGTTGTTCTACGTTTTCGGCAATAAGAACGCCATTCACGTTGTACCACGGGCCGTCGCCAATACGATCTCTGGCATTTACGGCGTCTCGATCGTCGGTAGCATGGGCGCTCAGATACGCACGCCACGTACGATCCTTGGAACCGACCGTCTCAGCCAACGACTGGCACTGCTTATCCGCGCCCTCCAAGCCACTCAAATCGGCTCCGTTACCCGGGCCCGTGCTGGTAATGAAAAAACTCATGAGCTCATCGGCGGTAAATTCTTGCGCCTGCAATTCCGTTGCGCCAAGAAGCGAAATAGAGACGAAAACGACGAAGAAATAGGACAATTTCATTTTGGTACCTGCAATCGGGTTAACGGATGGGCGAACTTTTCTCTCAATTGTGCGAAGGAGGATTCGATGGCGACCGGATCCTGTTAGATTCCCTTAGAACATACGCGCTACGGCAATCCCGATCGAGTAGCCAGATGCATCCATGCGGCGTGTATAATCGATTCGAACCAATCCAAATAACCCGGAGAGTGACACGCCAAGTTCAGAATGCACAGTTTGTGGATTCTCCGCCAGATCTGAATATTCTCCGATCCGCTGATCTGATATCCAGGTTCTGGCGACGGCTCCGGTCAGTATCAGATTCCAGCCGTAACGAACAAGTCGTTGAAGACCAAGCCGTTCAAACAAGATAGTGCGGAAGCTATGCTCGGCCATGAATGCCACATACGATTCCCCCTCGTAGGGGCGTTCTCTCCGCGTGCGAAGTCCTCCGAACGTCGTCAGAATAGCTGATCCATCGATCGTACCCCAGCGTTGTCGAGGCAGATGTCCTGAAAATGTGCCGGCCGTCAGCTTGAAATCGAGTGTATTGGGGAGTAGCCTCCGGCGATAAAATGTCGGGATGCGCCAGACAACCACGCCACCGATCCTCGTGTAATACCCATCTTCGACGATCGTGCCTCCAACGCTGCGCTCCACGTCGATCCGCGCCGTGTACTGTCCCCCGATGCCAAAAGGCACGGAGTCTTCCTGGTAAGAAAGACGGAGAAAGATGGATTGCAACGTACCCGCATCGATTTCACTGTTTGGTATAAACACGTCTGGAGATCCAATCAAACCCCTGGATATATTCCGAATCTCATTGTCGTGACGGGAATCTGAAAACGTAACCTGCGCCGATGCAGCTCTCCACCAAGGAATCCGCGTTCCAATCGAAACATATCCGGTTCGTTCATGGAGGTAATCAAAGTAGTCCGGTCGGGAAGACAATACACTGAGTGAATTCAGAAACCGGCCCTGTATGTCAGATCCATATCGTCGCGGAACGTGATCCAGGAAACCAACACCAATCCAGGTTCGCCGTCCAATGCGAAGATCCCCACCATAAGTCCATCCTTTTCGAGCCGTTTGATATCCGGCTCGGCCGGTCAGACGAATTCGGCTTTCAATTTCCAGTGCCAAAGATCCACCGACGTGCAAGCCTTCGACCTGGTTATACCACGTGGCGGGCTCAAGTCTCATGTCGACGTGCTCGGCTATTAATGAGCGGGATTGAATGCCGCCTCCCCGGCTACGTGCTCGCCCATCGTCACGCTCCGATGAACCAGCAGAAACATTGACAAACCGAGCGAGAAGTCCTCGTGGCCTGAACGATTTCTCGAGCGTCATCGTACTGTCGATGGTCTCGTATGCCGTGACTTCGTTTGCTGTCAAGGGAATAGCCAGGTCTTCGAGTTTGGCTATCTCAAGCTTGGAAATCAGCATCGAATCCGCCACCACGATATCATGTGACTCATACAGTGAATCGGGCAACGCAACATTCAGCTCAAAATCAGAGAGGCGCGTAAATTGCCGTATATAAAAAGTCGGGAACGATAAAAGCCCACCAAACGAAATATCCAGTGCTACGGTTGACCGAAGGTCAACGGGAAGCCAGACATCGGATCCAAATCGCGAGAACTGCTGGCGATACCGAACGGTCAGATTTTTTATTGGGGGCGGAAACAGGAATGACGCTCCCGGCTCAAGCTCCACCGAGAGAAGGGCGAACACGCTATCCAAAACAGCTACAGATCCAATGAATCCGCTTCCCAGCTTCGAGCGCGGTTTGACATCGATATCGTACACCAGGTGCTCGTCAATCGCGCGCGTTCCTGATAATGAGAAGTCGTAGTATGAGAGGGCATCTTTATTGGTCACACCCATAATCGTGTGTCCTGCAACCTCTACGTCGTCATCATACAGGTTATTCATGAACAATGCAGCCGGTAGCAACTCGTCGATTTCCGTGTTTGCAGTCTGCTTCTGAGCGAGACTGATCTCGCGTATTCCCCGCTCCTTGTCCCAGAACGCGAGCGTGCTGCTCTCCCAGATGGATACGATTCCCGTGTCGTTTTCCATGCGGAATCGATTGTAAGCATTCACCCGATACGTTTCGAACGATTCGCGCCAGCGCTGCTTCTCCTCGATCACGCGGCGCATGATATTCACGGCAGGATTCTCTCCACTGATCACGATTTCTGGCAGGTCAAGACGCGAGGGTGAAAGCGCGAATCGAACCGGATCAGACGGAGCAGAACGAAACGTCCGAATGCTGCTCCTATATCCGATAAAGCGTACGATCAGAGTGACGGGAAAATCCGCGATGTAAATCGAGAAGTCGCCGTCTTCGTTGGCAATCGTTCCTACATACTGTCCCTCGATCTGTATCGTTGCGCCGGGAAGTGCCTGGTTGGTTGCTTCGCTCACGACAGAACCCGAAATCGTACCCGATCGAACCTGAGCCTGAGCAGCTTCTCCTGTCAGGGTGAGAAGGCCCAGCGAGAGGGTACCACAAAGAAGAAACGTTTTCGGCCAGATAGACTGAGAGTTCAGAAACCGTTGGTGAACTGATCGACTCATTGACCTAGCGCACGACGTCAGCTGGAACAGAATCATTCTGCGTAAACCGCAACTTGGCAGCATAAAGCGTGAAGGTAGGGTTCTCGCAGCCATTTAAAATCTTGATTTCCTGTCCCTGTTCTCCAGAAGAAGGTCTCACGTCTCCCATCTTGAGTTTCCGACCTTACTATTACGACGAATGTGAAAAGACACGGTGAAATTCGTTTTCCAACCTGAAGAAGAAGGACCGCCCCCAGGCGCGGAGGGTGGAAAACCGCTCGATGTGCCCGAAGATGTCAACGTCTCACACCACACGCCCGACTTCGACATTGACGAGTCAGGGACGAAGCTCGGTGTGCGAACGCTGCTCAATCTGACGCTTGATATCATGGAGACGGGGTCGATTCAGTCGTAACGTTGTTAATGTTATAGATTAACTAAGACATGTTAAGTATTAACTGGCAGTATTGAATACGTGTATCTACCTCCTTTCTTTTTGATATTCTGACCTACACCCACGACCTTTGGGAACATGAGGTACCCGCACCCTCAATCCCTCGCAAGGCGTGAAGATGATCGGTTCCACCATCTCCCATTACCACGTTGTCTCGGAATTAGGCAGAGGCGGCATGGGTGTTGTTTACAAGGCTGAGGACACGAAGCTTGATCGTACCGTCGCACTCAAGTTTCTTTCGAGTCCTCTGGTAGCCGATCCAACTGCCAGAGCCCGCTTTATTCAAGAAGCGAAAGCTGCGTCCGTTCTCGACCATCAGAATATTTGCACCATTCACGAGATTGGCGAGTCCGACGACGGGCAAGTCTTCATCGCAATGGCTTGTTACGACGGCCAATCGCTGAAAGCGAAAATCGATGGGATTCCCTTACCCGTTGAGGAGGCTATCAGTTACGCAATGCAGACGGCCGAAGGGTTGAAGGTGGCACATGATGCAGGAATCGTTCATCGCGACATCAAGCCTGGAAACTTGATGGTCACCTCGCGGGACGTCATCAAAATTCTGGATTTCGGTCTGGCCAAAATGACAGATGCGACGCTAACTACAGCCAGCGCGCGTTTGGGTACGATAATCTATATGTCTCCCGAGCAGGCGAGAGGGGAGCAAGTCGACTATCGCACCGACATCTGGTCTCTCGGAGCCGTCTTGTACGAAATGCTCACAGGAGTGAAACCGTTTGAAGCACCATATGAATCGGCGGTCTTTTACGCGATCATCAATGCAGATCCGAAGCCGCCGCGCGAATACAATCCGGAAATCCCTGAGCTGCTGCAAGACGTTGTGCTGCGCTGCCTGGCAAAGGATCCCGATGAGCGGTATGAATCCGCTGCAGCGTTAGCAGAGGATCTCTACAGGATCGGTGCCGGAGAATTGACTCTTGAGGAAAGACGTCCGACGGAACCTCTGGAACGTCGTGCCTTGCTTTCAAAGCGGCACGTGGTTGCCACCGCCCTAACTGTGGTGGTTATAGTCGTTTTGTCATTTGGACCTATTCGCAGAGCGGTCTTTTCTCTTCCCGAACCGCTTCCGAACGCACTTTCTCTAGGAGTTTTGCCCATTCTGGACAACGTATCGGACCCTGATAGTCTGGCGCTCATCGAAGGTTTTTCTCACTATTTCAGTCGGCTTCTTATCGACATGGAACAGTTTTTTCAGCCACTGTGGACCGTTCCCTATGGGGATATTGTCTGGCAAGGCCTTGAAACACCCGAAGCGGTGGCAGGACAATATTTCGTGGACTTGGCCCTCAGACCTCGTGTAACGATTGACGCTGACAATATTTTTGTCACTGTCAATCTGGTGGACGCTCGAACCGGACAACACCTGCGACAGGCGAGTATCACCGGGCTTTGGTCGGACATTCCTCTTTTTCAGGAGTCGGTAATCTCTGCACTGTCTGACCTGTTAAAAATCCGAATTGCGGAGCCTGAAGTGCGGACACTTATTTCTCGAAGTACCGCAAATCCGAATGCGTTCCGGGCCGTGCTACATGGGTTGGGATATTTGAAACGATTTTCAGAAGAGGGATACCCGGATCGGGCTATCGAACAATTTCAGAGGGCCATCGAGATTGACTCGAACTATGTCAATTCGACCGCACTGCTCGCTTCAGCCAGTATTACGAAATTTGGGTATTCGAGGAAAGAGACGCTGCTTACGTCTGCGCTACAGTATATAGATCAGGCGATCTCTCTGGACAGCCTCCATGTCTACAGCCTCGTTCTGGGAGGCATCATTCTAAACCTCCTCGAACAACCGGCAGAAGCAGAGAGTGCGTATAGACAGGCTCTCGCCATTAATCCGAATAATCGAACAGCCATGGGCTATCTGGCCAGCATGTTCGGTCGTCAGAACCGACTGAAAGAGGCTGAAAACATGTTATTGGCAGCAGTAGACGCTAATCCGTACAACTGGAATGCTTACGAAAATTTGGGTGCGTTCTACGACCGTGAAATGCGACACGACGATGCCAAGCTCCAATACGAGCGAGTCATAAAGCTCGCCGACGACAATGCCTGGGGATACGCCAATCTGGCCTTTCAATATCTTCAACTGGAAGACTATGTTGCCGCAGAGTCGCTTTTCAACAAGGCAACTGTCGTCAATCCAAATGCCACCGACGCCATTTCTCGAGCGCTCCATAA
>BTQE01000057.1:0-19828 GCA_036985715.1 Rhodothermia bacterium | reverse complement strand
ATCCCTACGATTGGCTCAAGGATGTACTAACCCGCATTCCGACACATCCTGCCAAACGAGTCCACGAGCTCCTACCACACCGCTGGGAGAAGATCAAGGTGTAGCACACCGGATGCATACGATATGGCTACCGTTGGCAGCGGCCTTATCGTTGTGATCTCGCTGATTCTTGTGATCATCGAAATTCGAACAAACACAGAGGCAGTAAGGGCCGCGGCGTATCAAGATTTTGTCGCTAAGTCAAACGAGCATTTATTACTGGTCGCGTCCGATTCCGAATTGGTGGACCTTGTCAGCAATGGCTACAATGAACCACGCGATTCGCTGAGTGCAACTGAGCAGGTTCGTTTTTTCTACTATACGCGAGCACTCTGGAGAAATTTCGATACTGCTTCTATCAGAGGCAGCATGGGGTTTTAGATGAAGCAGAATGGCAGATGTATAAAAACCTGATATGTTCTCAGTACTTACGCGCTCCCGAATATTGGGAGATCGCCCACAAGACTGCGCATTCTGAGTCATTTATTGAAATAGTGGATCGGTGCCCACGTGGCGCCTAACACGCGAATTTTCCAGGTCGCGCTGGCAACTCTGGCTTCGAATAAGTACTCTTTCTGACAGGTAAGCGGTTGCTCGTCGCACACGAGGACCATGTAGTGTTCCGACTGATGAGCGATCGAAGATCGCGAACTAAATCCGACAGCCGTTAGACGTCTCTTGAGGTGACGAGCTATGGAAAAGGTGACGTTGATATTCGCGGTCGTGACTCTTGGCCTAGGATGTCAAACCGTGGATCGAGGTCGACAATTGGACGACAACAAAGCGCTTGTCCTGCGCGCACACGCCGAGGTCTGGAGCGGCGGTAACATGGCAGCCGCCGACGAGGTATATGCTGCGGAGTTCGTCGGGCATTGGACGGGACGGCCTGATACACAAGGGCGCGAGGAGTTCAAAGCCTTCGTCACAGACGCGCGAGCTAAATTTCCGAATTGGAACGAGACCGTTGAACAAGTGGTGGCAGAGGACAACCTAGTCGTGACACGCTTTACTTCACGTGGGACGTTTGATGGCGAACCGTCGCACGGCAAAGAGGTCACGATGCCAGAGATCGCGATTCACCGCATCGTTGATGGCAAGATAGTTGAACAGTGGACAGTCGCTGACATTTTGGTCATGCGACAACAATTGGGGACCCTCGATACGCCGGTCGACGATTCCGCGTCGGAGCCATGAGGACGGCGGCAACAAACAGATTACCGAAGACCTCGAAGCATGTAGCTAACGGCGCTTCGCGCCATAGCTGATGCCGGAGCCGCTAGGCGTCGGTGCTCACTGCTCTTAAAAAAGAGGTAAACCATGAAAGGCAACATTCTAATCGTTCAAACATCGGCAGTCAATAGCTTTTCCACTTATCGCAGGCTTGAAACTCATCTCGACTCTCGTTTCTTCCGAGTCTATTTTTAGAAACCTGTTGGGGGCCGACAACAACGAACACAGAAACCCTCCCCGTAATACCCTGCTACTGAATGCAACTCACTATGAACAAGCTTAGAACCGTATGCACTCACTGTTACTGATTCCTGACATCTCCGGTTTTACTCGATTTGTAAACGAAATCGAGATCGAACACGGCAGGCACATCGTGTCGGAGTTATTGGAAGTAATCATTGACTCCGACGATCTGGGTCTGACCGTGGCAGAAATCGAGGGGGATGCGATCCTCTTCTATCTGAAAGACGACGTTCCCCCGGTTCCCCGAATTGCAGCACTGGCTGAGCGGATGTTCATCGGTTTTCACACGCAGCTGAAGCTGTATGAATCGAGGCGAATCTGTCACTGCGGCGCGTGTTCATCAGCGCAGTCACTTTCCCTCAAAATTGTCGCTCACGCCGGGCCTCTGGAATTCATTCATGTCAAGAATTTTCTCAAGCCCTACGGCCGCGACACGATTCTCGTGCATCGATTGCTGAAAAATTCAATTCCGATGAACGAGTATTTACTTGTCACTAAGCATTTGGCAGAAAAAGATTCGACAAATGCAGAATCAGTCTTGCCTTCGTGGGTCGCCTTTCAGGAGGGCTTAGATTCTTACGACGAAATAGGTGAGGTTAGATATCGGTTTGCGGCAATGGGCGAGCTACGCGAAATGGTCCCGATTCCAGATCAAATTAGTGACTTTGAGCGCATGCCCAACCCGATCGCCGCGGAAGTGTTTGTCAATCGACCGGTTTCTGAATCGTACGAACTGATCAGCAATCTGGACGTCCGCCAGGACTGGACGAAAGGCTTGGATGAATTGAAGTTTGATCCTGATCGAGTAAACCGGGTCGGCATGCAGCATCAATGCGTAGTAAGGGGAGATCTTCTCGATTTTGAGACGATATCTACCGATTATGGACCAAACAAACTGGTCTATGGCGAGAGATTGGTGAACCCTCCTTTTGTGAAGGATCTTGCCCTTTTTACGCTCTTGGAAGCGGAAGGAACGGGTACGCGGATTCGACGGGAATTCCACTATCGTAGAAAACCATTCCCAGCCAGTTTGCTCACACCGATTTTCAGAATTATGGCAAAGAGGCAGATATCTTCGACCTTGAACAATTTTAGAGAGTACGTTGACCGGATTTCTCTAAGTACCAACAATGATGTTGGCTAGATTGTGTCCGAACATGAAGGCATAGGTGACCGGTGGAGATCTTTCTTGCCAGCCCGACGGGCGATGTTTCGATATGGGCGGCGGCTCTTCTCTTTCTGGGGATCGCATTTATGTATTCGTCGGTAGGGCTCGGCGGTGGATCTTCCTACACCGCACTCCTGACCATTTTTGGTGTCAGCTATATCGTCATTCCGACCGTCTCCCTGAGCCTGAACCTGATTGTCACACTCGCCGGGAGCATCAATTTCATCCGGCGCAAGCACGCTCGCTTCGGTCTGATCTGGCCCTTCCTGGTCACTTCGATTCCGGCGGCGTACTTGGGTGGCTCGCTGCATCTGAGTCAGACCATATTCGGATGGCTTCTTTTTATCTCCCTCATATTCGTTGCTGCTCGAATATATCTGGTTGAAGATCTCAAGTTGGGATTTGAACTCAGCGATTTGACCAAGAGCGTTTTACCCTTCGGGCTCGGAGGATTACTTGGTTTCTTAGCGGGAGCAGTGGGAATCGGGGGCGGGATTTATCTCGTTCCGCTCATTATTCTGTTCGGACTTGGCAAGGAGAAGGAGGCAGCCGCAACGGGTGCAATATTTATTTGGATCAACTCGCTTTTCGGAATTATTGCCCGGGTCCAGGTTCACGAAATCACTTATTCCGATTATCTCCCGCTAATAGGTGCAGTGGCCATCGGAGGCTTTTTCGGTTCCTATCTGGGGGCTTCGCGAATTAGTCCGAAAGTCATTCAGCGCATCCTAGGGATCGTGATCCTGGTGGCACTCGTCCTTCTGGTTCGCAAGCTCTTGCTCGCGTAAGGTCTACGGGTTCAAATCCCCTCGCTGCATCGCCATTACGTCATAGTCTACGGCCCTGGCCGCAAGTATTATAAAGGCAGAATCGGAACAGATTTTATCCGCTCGCATCCTTGCCCGCGGAAAAGATCCTGTACCCCAGATAACCTAGACCGCCTAGGACGGCAAATGCAGGAATCAGCCCTACGAACTTCATGAGTAGCAAAAAAAGAAATGTCGATACAGCCCCCTGCACCCAACCTTTCACCTGACCCTTAATTCGCGCGTTGTCGACCTGCTTTTTCGTGTATATGGACGTTTCGTATTTCTCAGCCATTTTTTGTAGTTCGCTTGAAGGAAAGAAACGGGAAATCTGCATTCGACTTCGATATGGTATACGGTTTTTCAGTCACCAAGTTACTGCGTACGAAAGAAGCTCTACTGCAGATCAAAACGCCTCGAAACTTGGATATCCGTGTAATGACACTTTAACCGGAAGTTGAGATCCAGAACGGGCAGTCGTGAGCCTCAGGCACCAATTAAAATCCTAGAATCCAATGGATTTCTCAACAGTCTTTTTCAATCTGATGATAAATGTGATTGTCTTTTCATTCATCGCCTGGAGCGTCAAGAATAAATACGATTTGAAGAAGGAGGAGCTTCGAGCCCTGGGAGGATCTCAGAGCCTCGGTACGTCTGAGTTGAAGGGCATGATTCAGGAATCGATGATGGATGCACTCGCTCCACTGGAAGAGCCGTTTGAACTCATCGAATCCCATATGCGGCGGCTTCCAGAGGGATCGGCTGAGGCAACAAGTGCACTCTCTGAGGAACGGAAAAGCGATGACGAAACATAACTCGCCGCCACCTCGTCATCTCAACCTGTAGTTCCCTCTTATCTCCAAACGCCGAGTATGGCACCCATCCCCAGAAGAACAACCAGGTTGTAGGCCATATTCATAGCAAAAAGGCCGAATTTCTTGCTCTCCCAGGCCATAGCCTGGTATCCGATCGTGACAACGAATCCAAGCCAAGACCAGAACGCTCCCTGCATGCCCGCCGCCCATCCCGTCACGGTATAGGCATCATCCCAGGCCTGTAGAATGTGTGAAAGCACGAAGGCCATGATCAACGCCATAATGAACGAGATTCCGTAGGCTTTGAGCGGATTGAAATTATCCTTGATCTCGTCCTCCGTTTTGCCCATCATCTCCATCCATTTCTTTCCGAAGAGGGGTCCGTACCAAATCGCGCCAACAACCATCGGCACGAGGCCGGCTACGAGTACGGCCAATAAATCCGGGGAATACGTATTCATGTTAGTTCACGTCTTGTGAATGTCCGAGTGTCCCTGAAACTAGGGGATTCCTAGCCGTCGAAGCAAGATCAGGACGTCTCACCGGGAAGCGGAGGTGGTCCAAACGCAGCAGCAATTTTTTCATTGAACGTTGTTTGGGCATATCCTGCACCCGCGCCCTTGCATAGATTCTTGACATGACGGGGAAAGTCAGATCGCTGAATCCAGTTCAGGTAACCGGCATCTTTCTGGGCGACTTCAAGAATCTCCCGGCCATTGTATTTCCCAAAATTGAAAACGACCTGCTCATTTTCCCAAAGGAAGTGTTGCGAGTCTCCGACCCACGCGTCTCGCTGTGGATTGGTCAGCTGGGCAAGGTCTTCCCACGACGCTTCTTCCAGGTTGAACTCACGACGAAGTCCACGAAGCACCATTACGGCCGCGTGCACATCTGCAGTTGCCCCGTGCGCTCCTTCCATTTCTTTCCCGACAAATTTTCGATGCGCATCTTCGAGTTTTCTCGGTTCCATGGTTTGCCAGATGCGATACGGGTCAACGACCAGTTTCTCATCGAGTCGAACTTCTCTCCCGATTCGGGCAAACTCTTTTTCAACAAATCGAATGTCGAAACGGACGTTATATCCGACAATGACTTCGGCGGCATCCAGAAACTGTAAGATCTCGTCAGATACTTCTGGAAACGTAGGGGCATCTTTCACGTCATCCATCGAGATCCCGTGGACCTGTTGGGCTCCCGGCGTAATGGAGACTTCGGGCTTCAACAGCCGGTGATAGGATTCTTCATTTCCTGCTTCATACAGGCACATGGATATCTCGACGATCTGGTCCGTATCCGGATTTTTACCGGTCGTCTCGACATCGAAGGCGATCATTATTTTACTCATGTTTCATCAGTCCGTCATCAATCGGGGCGTGTATCGTATTTGGATTCCCTTGATTCCGTTTACTTTACTCAGGTTTTTTTCTGACCTTTTATTTTCTGTTCGACTCAATCTAATTATAGCCTATGACATCTAGCTGTCATAGGCATGTCAGTATTTTTCTACAAGGATACAATACGTTGATACACGCTCCGCTACGCGTTTTTTAGAATCGATCATTCATTTCCGTCATATCATCTTTCTCAGCTTTCAGCAGCGCTAAATACAGGCTCTGATCCATCGGTACCTAAAGTGCTTCTGGTCCCAACAGTCCAGGCTGGCACCGCCATGCTAAAAGCCCTTGCCCTGGGCGGGCAGGGATGGCTGAATGTACAGGCTGACACGGTAATCGGGTATGCCAAGTCAATTTGGGTGTCCTCGGATGGGCACCGGCATCGATTGTTGTCCCGGACCGGATCGGTCATACTCGTAGATAAGCTTATCCGTGACGCAGGTGTACCCGAGGAGAGCCCTCTTAGAAGATCCGGCCCGAGCGTGGCTCGTGCAATAGACGAACTTCGTCTCGCGGGCGTATCTCATTCTGAATACGAGGGCGTCGGCGAATCGGTCGAGGAGCGCCAGGTTGCAACCGTGTTTCGACTCTATCAAGATTATCTCGAAGACAGATGTATGCTCGATCAGGCCGATGTACTCGCAGCCGCCGTGAAGATATTGCAAGAGGAGTCGTTTGCTGCCCGTCCACGGCTCGTCGTGATCATGGATGACTTGTTGCTTTCCGAGCTCGAGTTGAAGTTTGTTCGTCTGCTATCGAGTTCTGCAACGTCGACGTTCATGATCAGTGCGCACGCCGATGGATCAGACGCCTTGGCTCGATCAGCGGCCTCACTGTTGAAGGATTGGTCGATTCCGGAATCGAATACGGACACAGATCGTCGAGGGCAATCTGTTCATATGATTCGTGCGGTCGGAGTCGAAAACGAAATTCGGGCCGTCTTCAGGGAAATCGTTGGCAAAGGCCTTCCGCTGGATGCCATCGAACTTGCCTATGCGACCAGAGAGCCTTACGTCAGGGCCGTTGAATCGCTGTCAGATCGTTACGGAATTGATGTCACGCTTTCCTCGGGGGTAGATGGTACCATGACTCGGGTTCGGCAGGCAATCAGATTGTTCCTCCTGTGGATTGGGGAAGGACAGTCCAGTGCACGCCTCGTTCAGATGATACGAGCCGGATACGTTTTTCTAGAGGATCCAGAGGGGGTCGGCACTCGATTGTCATTTCAAGCGGCGAGCCTTCTGGCCCGTGTTCATCTGACGGGGGGAGCGGAGACGTATCACAGGTTCTTCAAACGACACCAACGGAAACTCGAGCGTGAGCTGGCGTCGGCGAGGGGCACGTTCGTGGAAGACGATCGGACGAGATCTCTGGAGACGGCAGAAATAATTTTGGATTCCCTGGCACTTTTGTTGTCGATAGGGGAAGTAGGTACGGAGACCACTCTCGATGATCTGACCGGGCGAATCGAGCGTTTTGTAAAACTGTATGTTCTTCCGGAGGAGAGGACGAAGATCCGGCCGGTTGACGAAAGTATCCGAGACGCAACCGAAGATCTGCTTTCCCGGTTCAGACGATTGAGTGAAGAGGTTCAGGATCGGCTACCACGCTCCATTCTTCTCTGGCGATTACTGGAATTCCTGGATTCACAGCGCTTTGCAAGTGTTCGGTCTTCGTCCGGATCGATTCGGGTCGTTCCTCTATCACAGGCTGGCTATTCCGGACGGCCACACGTCTATATGGTAGGTCTCGATGAACTCACCATGGCGCCCCGCTCGTTCCGTAATCCGTTCCTTTCGGATGAATTCAAGGGTCGAATCGAGGAGGCACATGGTCTTTGTATACCGGCCTCGACCGATACTTCGGAAAACCGGCCGCGGGATTTACAGAAGGCGCTCAGGAGAGCAGCCGCGCAGGTCACATTCGTCTACAACTGTTATGATGTTGCGGATGGGCGAGAGCTTTATCCATCGTCTGTGATGCTTTCACTTGCTCGATCCGTCAATCTGGAAGACAATCTGAACAACAATCAGAACAACCGGACTCCCCCGCTTCACTCATACATTCCCAACGCTGAGGATAAGCAGATAGGCCTTCCACTCGACTGGACTGATTTGGTCCTGGCCGCTAAGGACACAGATGAGACGACAGAAATATGTGACCACAGATACCCTTGGATTGGACGAGGTCGCCATGCCGCCCGACAACGAGCCTTGGAATCGTGGACTCCGTACGACGGTCAGATTCATCCGGGACCGAGTATGAAAACCCCGTTCTCCGGAAATACGAGATGGTCTGCTTCCAGGCTTGAAACCCTGTCGGCCTGCCCATTCCGATATTTTCTGAAACATGTTCTTAAGGCGAGGATCCTGGACGAACCCGAAGATGAAGCATGGATGACGCCACTCGAGAAGGGACTGCTTGTTCACCGGGTCCTTGCCGACTTCATGTCGGATCGAACTGGAAAGATCACCGCAACAGACATCAGCCAACTGGAAGAGCAGTTATTGCTGGAAGTCGACGAGTTTTCGCGCACGCGGACGCCGCCGAATCCAGCCGTGGAGGAGGGCATCAAACAGGAGATCAAAGCCATCGCTGGAGCATTTATTCATGACGAATTGAATCGTCAGGACTTTTCAGAGCCTTTCGCGTTCGAATTCGGGTTTGGCGTCTGGTCACACAATAAGAAGGCCGAGTCTGATCAGACGGAGAACGTGTCGATCGAAGTTGACGGGCTTAGAATATCTTTACAGGGGTGGATTGATCGCATTGACCGTCTGAACTCAGGCGGGTTTGCCATCACCGATTACAAGACCGGAAGCAGTTCACGTTACGACGCCAACGATTTGTTAGCTGGAGGACGATCGATGCAATGGGCGCTTTATGCCTATGTGGTAGAGGATCTGTTGAGTGAGCCGGTTCATCTTTCCGGATATCTATTCCCGGGTGGTCGAGAATTCGGTCGACGCGTTGAAGCCAACCCAAACCTGGCTCGTCAGGCCGTCGGCGAGGAACTCAGACGCGTCGGGCGCCTCGTAAAAGGCGGTGCGTTTTTCCAGGCGGCTAACGAACAGGGAGAGTGCAAATTCTGTGACTATAAAAGGGTTTGCGGAGACGTGACCCTGGTGAAATCCTCCATTCGCATTAAAATCGAGGCGACCGACGGAGCCATGGCGAACTATGATCTATTGTCCGACTGGAATTACGCTGCCAAATTTCTTCCAAAACAATCTTGATCCTCACAGACGACAGAACACGGGCCACGATTCGAGGAGATCGAGATTATTCGATTCCATTATCGGGTGACGATGAGTTTTCTCTCGACGAGAATTTTATTGTGAAAGCCGGGGCTGGATCGGGTAAAACCAGCCTCCTTATTGAGCGCATGGTGGCTCTGGTGCGATGCGGTATTCCGATGCAGCAGATTGCCGCCATCACGTTCACACGGAAAGCCGCAGGCGAGATGCGAGGACGATTCTTTAAGGCCCTTAACCACGCACGGCTCAAACTGTCCGAAGCCGTGGATCGGGCAAGCGCTAAAGGAAGCTCTGTTACATCCGATGCTTACTCGCTGGAGTTACAATATGTCGAAGCCGCTCGAGGATCGGACGAGCGTCCGTTTATCGATACCATTCACACGCTCTGCTCTACACTTCTCCGTGAGCATTCGTTTTCGTTTGGACTTGCTCCCGACTTTACAGTTGTCGATGAAAGGCAGGAACGAATCCTCAGGCGACAGTTCTGGAATCAATACCTGCGACAGACCCTTACGCCGGAGTCCTCGTGGCGCGAGGATTTTGCTCGACTCGGAATATCGCCATCAGACCTCTTTGATTACTTCGGGGAGCGGGCCTCGTTTGCACATTTTGTCCACTGCCATGACAGCGTCGCTGAGCCGGATTTGGTAGGCGCGATCGAAAGTACGGAGGAATATTTCGATTGGATTTCTGAGCGAATGCCCTTCTCAGAACCCGTAGATAGAATCTCAGGTTTGATCTTCGATTTTGCTCGATATCAACGAATTCGGGGGACGAGTAAGAACGCTGATCGTGCTGCGTTTTTGGAAAACCTGGATAGCCTGGTTCGACGAGACGGGTCCCTGCTGTCGGGTGTCGTAGCAGTGACGAAGTGGTCGCCCACCAAGACGGATCCGGGCCGGGTAACAGCTGACGCGCTAAAGGGGTCTTCGGCGCCTGACGGTGAAGACCGATCTCTGGCTACGTTCGTGACCTCAATCGTTCGGCCCGCTCTCACAGCTTGGAAACAGTTTTTGCACGCTGAGATCGAAGCGTTTGTGGTCCCCGCAGTCGAAGATTATTCGAAGTATCGAAGAGAGCAAGGGCGTTTGAAATTCGACGACCTTCTGATGTTTTCTGTTGACGGGATGAGGCAGAACTCGGTATTGAGGGAGTCTATCCAGAACCGTTTTACCCATCTTCTCGTCGACGAATTTCAGGATACGGATCCATTGCAGTCCCACCTGATATTGTTAATGACCTCACGGAATTCCCAGGAAACGCAGTGGAAGAGCTGTCAGCCCAGAGCCGGATCCCTTTTCATGGTGGGCGATGAAAAACAGTCGATCTATCGATTTCGACATGCGGATCTACGCGTATTCCGGCAAGTCGCTGAGCAGATCACCGCGTCAGGAGGCCGTACGCTCTATCTTCAAAGCAACTTCCGATCGCGTCCGGAGATCTGCGCGTGGATAAACTCAGCTGTCAAACCTCTTTTTGATCAGGATGATCGGTTGTACCAGGCCGATTTTGAATCCCTGAGTGCAGCCACAGACCCGCAACTGGATACACATGCAGTACTTCAGTCGAAGATTGACCGTGTCTTCAGACATGACGCAACCGAAGTCGCCAGGGAAGATGCAAAGAGAATTGCTCATCTGATTCGATCGGCAGTAGATGGACCGGCGTCGGCGACTGTTGAATTTCCAACGGCACGATTCAGCGACTTTCTCATTCTATGTAGGGTGTCCAAGCGAATGCATATTTATTCGTCTGCGCTCGAGGAATCGGGTATTCCGTATGTCATGGCCGGCGGTAAGGCGCTCAGTCGATCCATCGCACTGTCGCCGCTGATCGATCTGATGGATACTGTCTATAATCCCGACGACCCGATTGCCAGACTGGCGTATTTGCGCGGTCCTTTTTCTGGGCTTGCGGACGATACGCTGTATCGATTTGTACAGGCGAAAGGAGAATATATCGGATTCGGTACGCTTCCTGATTCGATCTCAAAGGAAGATAGAGCGACCTTCGGTGACGCGTTTGACACGTTGGTATTGGCGCGCCAGTTATTCGAGGAGTGCGCTCCTTCTCATGCGCTCGAACAGCTTATCTCCCGACGGGGATTGATGGCTGCATTTGCGTTCGACAAGGATAGCTCTGCGCAGACCGGTGCGATCCAGCGTATCCTTTCGTTAGTCAGGAGCTGGGAATCTGCCGGGTTCGGCTGGTCGGAGATCAGAGCCGAACTGCATCGATTACAGGACGGTGAAATCGAAGAGGAGGGAATGACGCTGGAAACCGGGACCACCGACACGGTGCGTCTCTTCAATGTCCACCAGGCCAAAGGCCTTCAGTCTCGCATTGTTTGTCTTGCAGATCCACTTCCGAGAGAGAACCATTCCGAGCCACGTTTGCACATCGATCGGTCAGCGCCTGGCGACAAGTTGTTCTTGACGGTCAGAAAAGGGGCTGGATATTATGCTCGGACGATTGCCGAGCCACCCGGCTGGGAGACGGCACTCGCTGAGGAACTGAAATTCGAGAACGCAGAGCGCACCCGCCTCCTTTACGTCGCGACTACGAGAGCCAGAGAGGCGCTCATCGTTTCGAGGTACTTGGGTAAGGAGGAATCGGGAACGTGGAGCCCGCTTTATAAAGCGCTGGACGAGATAGACGCTCCTGCCATTGGTTCAAATGATGACGGTTTTTCGGAGTCGACACGATTCGGTTCTTCTTCAGATACGATGTCGTCAAAGAAATGGATAGAACGACTGGCGTTTGCCGAAAAGCAGATAGAGAAAATATCGCAGCCTTCGTTTGAAGCAGTATCCGTTACGGGTGTGAATGAGGCCGTTTCAGAGGCCTTCGAGATCGAATATGGTTCCGCTGCCGGATCAGCGCGAGGCGTTTCTTCGGGCCTTTCTGCTGGCCGCGGAGCTGGATTCGGAAATGCCATGCATATCCTTCTGGAGTACGCCGTTCACAATCGTTTGAGGGTTCTAGAGCCGAAAGAGGAGAAAACTCGGGCTGAGATGGCTCTCAAAGCCGGGTCCGACGCGGGAAAACAGACGACAGGTAAATTGGTGGGCGCGGCGCTGCACCAGCTGGCCGTCTTCAGAGACTCAGCCCTTTGGAAGGATCTCTTGGCCGCAGATCAAGTGTTTACCGAAGTGCCATTTTCCTTACCAACGCTTGCGGGCAAGAAAAAGGTGATACTATCAGGCAAAATTGACCTTGTTTTCCGAAAAGATGGGGTTTGGACAATCGTAGATTACAAAACCGATCGTACGGACGCCGAATCGTTGCGGGAGACGTATATCAATCAGGTGCTTGCCTATTCCAGGGCCTGGGAGTCTCTGGCTGATGCGTCTGTTGTTCAGTGCGGGCTGTGGTGGACGCATGAAGGACGCTGGATCCCTCTGTCATGATACTGCGTTAGTTTTTTAAGGTGACTGAATATGGAATTGGGAATTGGAGTATTGGTCGGGGTCTTGCTGGGCGGACTGATCACATGGCTTGTGAGCAAAGCCCGATCGGCGTCAATAACCGTACGCCTCCAGGAGAAAGAGGAAAGCGCCCTCCGGGTGACGACGGAATTGAAGCAACTATCGGCTGAGCATTCCGACCTTAGGGCAAAGTATGCGGGGGAGATTGCCGCGCGTGAGCAGGAACGACTGGCGGCAGAGGAAAAATTGGTTCTCCTTCGAGAGGCTCAAGAGGAACTGCTGATTCAGTTTCAGGCCTTGTCACGCAAAGCGTTAGACTCTAACAACAAGAGTTTTCTTGAGCTTGCCAAGACCCAGGTCGAGCATCTCCTGACCAAGGTCGATGCCAAGGAGGAGAAGCGCACGCTGGAGATGAAAAACCTCGTCGATCCGCTTGAGAAATCGCTTAAGGAAGTGACCAAACAGATCGGTGATATCGAGAAACAGCGGGTCAACGCCTACTCCTCGCTGAAGGAGCAGGTCAAGGGGCTGCAGGAAGCACAGCTGCAGATCCAGAAAGAAGCCCATAACCTGGTGACTGCTCTCCGAAAACCGACGGTTCGAGGACAATGGGGAGAGTTTCACCTGCGACGCGTGGTTGAACTGGCTGGACTGGTGGAGCATTGTGATTTTGACGAACAGCATACCGTTCGAACCGACGATGGCTTGCTGCGGCCCGATCTCGTGGTGCACCTCGCGGGCGAAAGAAACATTGTGGTGGATGCAAAGACACCACTGGATGCCTACCTATCCGGCGTCGAAGAGGAAGACGCAGACAAGAAGGCGGCTTTCTTTACCCAGCATGTACGTCAGGTTCGAGATCACGTAAAGAACCTTGCGTCGAAATCGTATCACACTCAGTTTGATATGGCTCCGGAGATGGTGGTTCTTTTTCTTCCCGCAGAATCGATGCTGTATGAGGCTTCCCATGCGGATCCGACGCTTCTCGAATACGGTATTCGAAATCGTGTTCTTATCGCGACACCGATGACTCTGATTGCACTACTTCACGGCGTGGCTTCGGGCTGGCGACAGGACCTGATTGTCCAGAATGCCCAGCAGATCAGTCGGCTCGGGCAGGATCTCTATGAGCGTATCTGCAAGATGGCCGAGCACTTCTCGAAGGTCGGATCGCGACTCAACTCTGCAGTGTCGAGTTACAATTCGGCGGTGGGTTCACTCGAGCGAAGGGTGCTGGTTTCCGCGCGTCGTTTTAAGGAGATGGGAGCTGGATCTACACAGGATGTACAGGAAATCGAACAGGTGGATACGGCGGCCAAACAGCTGGAGGCGGGCGATTTTTCGAACTCAGCAAAAGAGGAAATCCCCCTCTTCGAAGAAGGGAGCTAACGCGCGGCATCAAGCGCGGCTATAACGCTGGATGATCTTAAATGACTCGTCGATTTCATCCGTCGTGTTGAAAAAATGAAGAGCTAAACGCAAGTCTCGATCCGCACGGACCGGTGACGTATGGATGTAGTCTTCATCCCTCAATTTATAATAGACATCCCAGCTGCTGCAGCCCTCTGGAAGACGGAGCACGAATATGCCCGAACGATCGCGCTTATCTGGTGGTGATGAGAATCCGAAGCCGTTCATTTCGTTCGCCTTCTCTATTGCATATTCTCCCAGTTCTCGTATTCTTTCCAAAATGCGTTGCAGCCCAAGCGATTCTACCCATGTTATGGCCACATCAAATCCTGCGAAATCCGCCAGTGCCCGGGTACCGAATTCGAATCGAGAGGCTTCGTCCTTCAGCGTAAAGTGGCCTTCGTAATCGAACTCGTCGTGACTGTGGGAGCCTGTCCACGACATGAGAGTGTGATCAAGATGTTCTTTTCTGACGAAGAATGCTCCGGTGCCCTTGGGTCCGAGAAGCCACTTATGCCCACATGTGCTGTAGCAGTCGCTACCAAGCTCATGAAAGTCGACCGGTATGCAGCCCGGCCCCTGCGCACCGTCAAGATGGAATACAACGCCGCGTGATTGTAGTCGCACAGCAAGGTCCGCGGAGTGTTCAGTTCGAAGCGCTCGACCGTTGTTACGCGAGACATGACTGATACTGACCATGCGTGTCCTGTCCGTCAATTGGCGCTCCACCTCAGGCACCAACTCGGTTCCGATTCCGAGATCGATCTCTCGAATGACGATCCCGAATCGATCTCTCAAGTTATACCAGGGGACTATGTTTGCCGGGTGCTCCTGATTGCTGATGACGATCTCATCGCCCTCCTTCCAGTTCAGTGACCACGAGGCGATGTTGATTCCCTCTGACGTGCTGTGCGTGAGGGCCACTTCATCGGCGTTGGCTCCAAATGCGTCAGCCAGGTGCATCCGCAGTGTCGGTTCAATCAAGGCCATGTCGGACTGTCGTGGATCTGTCGGGCCGAATCGGTTCTGGTAGATCAGTTTCGACGTTAACTCGTTGATTGCGAGAGTGGAGGAGGGCCCGATTCCGGCCGTCTGGAAATTTTTCGATACACCGGCGGACGGAATTCGTTTTCGAGCCTCGACGACCCACTCCGGCGTATCCGGGAAGCGGAGCGGACGTTCGGCGTTGAGCGTGCGGGCGATAAGCGTCGGCGACAGCAACGGCAAACTCAAGCTGAAACGTGCCGACTGGGAAAGAAAACGGCGTCTGCTGATCGGATCAGGGATGTTCATGGGACTATCCATGTCTGAGGGAGTACTCCGAAAATCGCAAGATAGGCCCTGGTAGGTACAGCATCTTAACCGCCCACTTCATATCCGGAAACTTAGAGTCTCGCGGCCAAATCGTCCAATTCAGATCCGGAAATTCGTTTCTGCGCGAGCGGAAACACGACTGTATTCTCCCTGAAAATGTGTAGTCGAAGCGCCTCTACCAGCGCTCGACCCTGCTCGACGGCAGCATCCATCACGATGGCGGTCGATGCCGGGTCTGGAAGGCGTGACGCCAGGCCAAAGAAATTAAATGTCACGGCTGCCAGTTGGATAACTTTGACGTGATCGTCCTCAAGCATGTCCACGGCCGTACGTCGCTCAGCGCTTTGACTATGATCGCCCGATTCGAGCAGGTGAACCTGTAGGGTGGGGAAGAGAATCTTCTCTTCCTTCTGGCTATGCAGGAGAACAAGTTCATCAAAAGCCCGGAAAAACTCGCTCAGCCGAGCGTGTACGTTCTGGTTAATACCGTTTTCGAAAATGTCTGTCAGTACTCGTTCAAACGCATCCAGACTGACGACGATTTTTTTATGATCGTCCATCAAGCGCTGGAATAGCGAATGCAAATCACTGTAATCGATATCGTCTACTTCTGGTGGAGAGTACGCTTCGGGCGGATCCATCGGCGAAAACTCGGACTGATCCAAGTGTTTCTCCGCGTTGCGTACAAGAGGATCGATTTCTTTGAGCTTTTTAAGTTCTATCATGATCGTCTTGGATCTAGCAGTCTATCCTAACAGTCGATTTCTGAATTCTTGCGGGCATAGTACCACCAATTGAGAATCAGGCAGAGGGAATAGTATACGGAGAAGCCATACAAAGCATACTCCGCGTGGCCGGCTCCGATCTGTTGTCCGAATACCTTCGGAATAATGAAAGCACCGTAGGCGGCTACGGCGGATGTCCATCCTAAAACCGGTCCAGCCTGTTTGGATTCGAAGATGTACGGGATGCTCCTGAACGTTGATCCATTGCCGATTCCGGTCGTAATGAATAGAATCAGGAAGAGAATCAGGAATGGGAAAAAATAATCCTCCGGAGTCGTGCTCTGACCGGCCTTTACAACGAAATAGGCCACGCCCAGGGCTGCAGTAATCATGGCTACGGTTGTCCACTGGGTCACCTTTGATCCGCTTCCGATCTTATCGGATACCCATCCACCCACAGGACGGATCAACGAACCCACAAGAGGCCCCAGCCATGCGTACATGAATGGATTTGGCGCGTTTGGATTGATTGAGCCATCCGGAAGCATCCCGAACACATCCTGAATAAGCTTTGGAAACGCAGCCGAATATCCGATAAATGATCCGAACGTCATCGTATAGATGATCGTCATGATCCAATTGTGCTTGTTGCCAAAAATTGCGAATTGCTTGTTCAGGCTATCTTTTAACTCTCCCGGTGAGAGATATTTCATCAGCAGAACGGTCAGCACGATTGTGATCGGAAGTACGATCCACATATTCCAACCCAGGCCGAGCAAAAGGAATAGACCGACTCCGGCGGCTACGAGTCCTAACAGAATGAGGAAAAGGATTTTTGCCAGGGCCTTCAACGTCTGATCTGAAGTCGGCGACACGTGGCTCAGGTTATTCATTCCGAACCAGGCCGCAATCGCAAAGACGGCGACCAGTGGAACCCATGTTAAGCCTGCATTCTGGATGAAGACGATAGTTCCAGCAGCTTTGTCACCGATTGCTTCGGGAAGGGGAAAACCATCTCCACCCAGAGCGCCGAAGAGCGCAAAACCCATCGCGATAGGCAGGAAGACCTGCATCACACTGACACCCAGATTTCCGAGGCCGGCATTGATTCCCAGGGAGGATCCCTGTACCCGTTTCGGGAAGAAAAAGCTGATGTTGGACATCGAGGATGCGAAATTTCCGCCTCCAAATCCTGATAAGCCTGCCAGTATGGCAAACGTCATATAGGACGTAGAGGTATCCTGCAGAGCCATTCCGACTCCAATGGTCGGGATGAGCAGCAAGGCCGTACTCGCGAAGATCACATTTCTACCGCCACCGACTGCAATCAGAAAAGAGTTTGGAATTCTAAGTGTTGCTCCTGCCAGGCCGGCAATGGCAGGAAGGGTATACAGCAGGGCCGTGTGCTTCGCTGGATCCGGATCAAACGAAAAACCCAGATTCTGCATCTGCACGATGATGATGCTCCACATCAGCCAGACGGCAAATGCCAGCAAGAGGCATGGCACCGAAATCCACAGGTTTCGACCGGCAATTTTCTTTCCCGTGGACTCCCAAAATTCGCTGTCTTCTACGTTCCAGTCCAGAATATTTGCCATTTCAACTTCTGTTTGCGCTGAGTCAGTGTAGTGGTCTGGTCGTACACCAGATTATTTAAGGTGATCGATAGGTTGATAAGCTCGCTCGGATTCCATGGTTCTAATGACATGGTGCATCCAGATTAGGCACACAAGGGACAGGAGAAAAATGAACATCCAGGAGCTGGTCCAGAGGCCCGTTCCTTCCAGGAGGTAGCCGAAAATGATTGGAGCTGCGAATCCTCCCAGGCCGCCCAGGACACCGACCATCCCTCCGACAACACCTACTTCTTCGGGAAAATAATCAGGAATGAGTTTGTACACGCCCGCTTTTCCAACGCCCCATATGCTTCCGATCAGGACAACAAGAACTGCGAAAACCCAGACGTTGGCCTGAAAAAATATTTTGGATACCCCCTTGGCCAGAAGTTGCTTTTTCGCTACTCGTTCTCCCACCTCTACGACCGGTTCTTGCCAGATGTCCTTCGTCGGGAGGATGAGTGTTTTTTCGTCGACATTATCCAGCTTTCCTGTTGGGGCAATCAGTGGATATTCACGGTCATCGACACGGACAGATGATTCCGATACCGCCGTTACGGTACCAGCGGATCGGGCCATGACGCCGCGTCCGGGAGAGGTTATTTCCATCTTGGGCACGACAAGCATTAGCCGTAATAATTCACGCGTATAAAAAAGAGTCCATATGATGTGCCTGTAAATCCTTATTTTAAAGCAGCTTAGAACTCGAATAAGGAGGCGCCATCGCATGAACTCTCTTTCAACTCAAGAACGCGTATTTCACGGCATAAATCAAGCGCATCCGGACCTCTTTTCTGACAAAAACGAGCCGCTTGAAGCCTCGGCCGTGGGTAGCAAACCGGTCCACCTTGACTTCAGCAGAGGCGCTCTTTCGAGCGATGCCGGTTTATTGCTGTTAAAAGAGGTGGACGAGCAGATTGGTCTGACAGAGGCCGCTGCAGCCGTGCTCTCTGATGCGCGCGATTCCCGCTACACATTGCACAGCACGCGCGAACTCCTGCGCCAATGCGTTTACCAGATCGCGGCCGGCTACGAGGACGGTAACGATAGCAACGCGCTCCGCTTTGAGCCGATCATAAAGATGGCAGCCGGACGCCTTCCGCTCAGCGGAGTTCCGCTGGCCTCGCAGCCCACGATATCACGTTTTCAGAACCGTCCCTCGCGCGCGCAGCTCTATCGCATGGCCACCTGCATTTTCGAGCAGTTCATCGCCTCCTACGACGAAGCGCCGGAGATCATCGTTCTCGATTTCGATGATACGGACAGCAAAACCTATGGCGATCAGCAGCTTACACTCTTCAACGCGTACTACAACAGTTATTGCTACATGCCGCTTCACGTCTACGAAGGCCTCTCCGGCAAACTCATCACGACTGTCCTGAAGCCGACTGTCATGAAGGGCCTGGGCGTGCTCTCGGTTTTGCGGCGCCTCGTCAAACGGCTACGCAAGGAGTGGCCCCACACACTCATCGTCTACCGGGGCGACAGCCAGTTTACGAAGCCTGAGGTAATGGACTTCATGGAATCCGAGCCTAACTGCATGCACGTCAGTGGTTTAACGGCGAACGCGGTGCTTAAACGACTGGCCGCACCGGTTATCGAAGAGACCGAGCACCTCTACAAGCGTGGCAATGGAGGCAAGGTCGAACGATTTCACTCTCTCCGCTACAAGGCTGGATCCTGGAGCCGCTACCGCCGGGTAGTCGTCAAAGTGGACGTGGGCGAGCAGGGCACGAACGTGCGATATGTGGTGACGGATATCGATGAGGCGCCGGCCAGATCGCTCTACCAGAAGATTTATTGCAACCGGGCCAGGGCCGAGAATTTCATCAAGGACCACAAGCTGTACCTGCATTCGGATCGGGCCTCCTGCCATCGCTTCGAGGCCAACCAGTTTCGGCTCTTTCTACACTCGCTCGCCTACATACTCTTCGACACGCTCCGCCGCGAAGTTCTTCGAGGCACCGAATGGGGCGCCTCCACGATCGAGACGCTGCGCCTGAAACTGATCAAAGTGGGCGCCCGCGTGCGAGAGCTCAAGACGAAGATAAAGATCGAACTGCCGACGGCGTGTCCTCTCCAGGGAACGATTCGGCAAAGCTTCCTGCTGCTCGCGCAGCTTCGACCCGGTTAGATGCCGCCCCTTCCTTCAGCAGAAGATTCCCACAAGTAAAAACGAGCGTCCGGACACCGGCGGGTCGTTGAAGTGCGTCGCTCTGTGACGAATCGAACTGCTTTCAGGCCAAAAACTGATCCCAAATACGGTAGAATGAACGTGCGATCCCGCGCCAACTCGTCCCCGGTCCGCAAGAAACACTCAATTCCTAAATGACCCCGTCAAAATCCGTACTTTTCGCAGCGCGTGAATAGATGCGGCTAGAGA
>BTQE01000056.1:0-20979 GCA_036985715.1 Rhodothermia bacterium | reverse complement strand
CTAAGGCGCTTTCTTTCGATTCGTTTGAAAAATTCAGTACTGAACATTTCCGAGCACCCCCCTTCCTTTCGGCTGGCTCCTTTTCTGATTATGGATCCTCTCAGCTTCAGCTGGAACGAGCCAACGTCCTTCCAAATCTTGATCAGGGAATCAATGGATCCGGTGTACTACTAGGCATCATCGATACCGGGATTGGCAATCTGGATCACTCCGCATTTGATCAAATGAAATCTGAAGGCCGATTTCTGGAAAGCAGGGATTTCACCGGACTACCGGACGACGGCAACCGCCACGCTCAATGGGTTTTGTCCGTCGCAGCAGGACATCTTGACGGATACATCATTGGACCGGCTTACGGAGCACAGGTCTTGCACGCACGCACGGAGGTGGTGACGTCTGAAACTCGTCAGGAAGAGGATAATCTGGTTGCCGCTTTGGAGTGGATGACGTCCCGGGGTGTAGATGTGATCAACATATCACTTTCCTATACGGAATTCGACCTGGGAGAGGGAGATTACAGCTACAAAGACATGAACGGCCTCACGGCGATCGGTACACTGGCGGCAGATCTCGCGGTTCAAAATGGGGTCGTTGTCGTTGTGTCTGCTGGAAACGCGGCTACATTTCCGGCTGAATCGGCACCGTGTCCGCCAGACAAGTGCTGGTACTACATTGGCTCTCCCGCCGATGGATTTGGCGTCATTACGGTTGGAGCTACCACCACAAGTGATGAGAAAGCCGTCTTCAGTTCGTTTGGGCCAACCTTTGATGGGCGTACCAAACCGAATATTTCCGCCATGGGGCAGGGCATCACGTACGCTCGAAATAGTTTGTCAACCGGTTGTGATGGAGTGGTCTGCATCAATGGTGCGGGAACGTCATTTTCGGCTCCCATGGTGGCTGGAATTGTCGCGCAGATGCTTCAGGTGAATTCAGCATTGACACCGTTGGAAGTACGAGAAATAATCCAACAAACAGCACGGGTACCTGAAACCGGTAACGCCTCGCAAGCTGAATATCCAAATGACCGTCTTGGATGGGGAATCGTAGATGCTGCAGCGGCTGTCGCAATGGCTACCTCAACGATTGAGGATCAAGAAGCGCCTGACGGGATCAAAGTATCCGAACCATTTCCGAATCCAGCGACCGATCGCTTTCAGTTCTTCGTCTCCGGGAATGAAAACCGCAATGAGATCACCATTGAAATCTTCGACCTGTTAGGGAGAAGAGTCTCCTACAGCTCGATCGGTTCGAGTTCAGGCGCTACGAATCGCCTCCAACTCAGCGCGGAAGCAATGACTCCGGGCGTCTATATATACCGTGTGTCCAATACGGAAGTCCTGAAGACCGGAAAAATCGTGATCGTTCGCTGAAAGACTCCTTTTCAGAATCCGTGCTCGCAAACCGAGGGTCGAGTTTGACGAACGATTCCTCATCCCCCCAAAAAAATCAGAAAGCCCGACAAACGCGTAGTCTGCCGGGCTTTCTCAATGCAGCGATGCAGTCGGTTCGTTTAAACGCGACCGAGATCAGCAACTCAATTTAGAGTCCGTAAGAAACGCCACCTCCAATAACTAATCCGTTGGAATCGCCTCCAAGGCCCACAATCTGAACAGTTCCGAAGAAGCCGACATTACCTGTACCAAATTCTGCGAGCCCACCAAGGTTGAGTCCCGTATCTGTAAAAGTAGTGTCGCAAGAAAGGCCAAAAAAGAAACTATCGCAATAACTGTTATCGTAGCTCCAGTTCAGATAGTTGATCCCAGCAAGGGCATGAATGGTCATCGAGTCACTGGTCAGCACTTCATAGTAACCATTGACATTAATGGTCCACACAGTCACACTTGCTCCACCTTCGTCTCCAGGTATATAATAGTTAAAGTCTCCGCCCGCTCTGATCTTATTGGCAACGGGCAAGTCCCCACCTACAGTTATTCCTATGGCCTCGACATGTGTACTATATTTAAGCCCGCCGCGCAATTTCGTGCCACTGTCCTGAGCGCTAGCGGTAATCGGAGTCATGAACCAGTAGGACAGAATTGCTATCGCAAAAAGGGAAAAAAATGGGCGTCTCATTGGATACTCTCTCTGGTTATTCGTGAGTAGTGAAGGCGTGACACGTCCCCTCAAATCATGATCATTTACGAGTACATGGATTACGGCCCGCGGTTCTACCTTTCCAGATTCACGGGAGATTGGTGCGTCGCGATAACCCGTTGTGCCACTGAACGTATCGAATATAAGATTTGTCAATCAATTACGGAAAAATATAATCACCGATTACCATCAGAAAACATCCGTCCACAGTGGTTGAAAATCCCATTATATCGATCGTGCAGAATCAGCGTGTCGTGATACTGGATGGCGGCCTGGCCACGACCCTCGAAAACCGCGGCCACAGCCTGAATCATGAGCTCTGGTCGGCTAAACTCCTGCTCGAGGATCTTGAAGCGATTCGGCAAGTGCACTTGGATTTTTTGTCTGCAGGGGCCGATTGTATTACGACAGCAACGTATCAGGCTACCAGCCTTGGATTTCAAGAACATGGCTTAACAGAGCAAGAAAGCGTCTCAATCATGCGGCAGGCGGTCGAGCTAGCCACAGTCGCCAGAAACTTTTTCTGGAGCACCGAATCAAATCGAATGGGTCGAACAAAGCCCCTTGTTGCAGCCAGTATTGGCCCGTATGGTGCCTATTTGGCAGATGGATCCGAATACACGGGCGACTACGATATCGAGGATGAGCAGCTTTATGAATTCCACCGGGCTCGCTGGGAAATCCTCCATGATTGCGGTGCCGATCTGTTTGCTTGCGAGACGATTCCATCTCAACAGGAAGCCAAAGTTCTTCTGCGCGTTTTTACCGACCACCCTGAAACCTGGGTATGGCTGAGCTTTTGCTGTCGCGACAAGCAGAGTCTGCGTGACGGTTCTTCTTTTGGAGACATGGTACAGGCCTGCTCCTCTATCGAGAACGTAGCGGCTATTGGCGTCAACTGCACATCACCCGATCACATCAGTGCTCTTGTTTCAATCGCTCGTGAAGTCACGACAAAGCCGGTTCTGGTCTATCCCAACGCCGGCGAAAAATATGACCCGGTAAGGAAAGAGTGGATCGACAGTCCGGCTAATATTGACTGGAGCATCAAACCCGCCGAATGGGTACGACTGGGAGCGACTGGAATTGGCGGGTGCTGCCGAATCGGGCCAGAACGGATCCGGGAGCTGCGTAGATTGGTGCTACCGGAACCGTCTTTCAGTGCTTCGGGTCGCGTCTAGAACTTAGGATTTTCGTGCTTCGTCCGAAGTAACGCGCGATGATACTCGCTGATAACCTGTCCCGGACGCACGAAGCTCACGATAACGCCCTTGTCGTCCACGACCGGAAGTTCAGGGTACTCAACCTTTTCGAATACGGCCTGAACCTTATCCAAAGAGTCTTCAAGATGAACAGAGACAAATGGGACAGCCAGGTCTCCCGCGTCAATCGCCTGTCTGAAGAGCGCATCTGACTGTAAATACGGCTGAATGCTGTCCAGAAGTACGAGACCAACGTAATTTGGGCTCCGGCTCGCTTCGTCGTCTGGGGCTATCACCGGAAGCACGACCTCTCGCGTTCGCGTAAAAACGCTCTGGATTTCATCCAGTGTATGGTTTGGAACAAGAGAGTGATAATAGATGGGATGTTTAACGATGCTTCCCACTTTGATCTCCGATAGAAGCTCCGGAGTAAGTTCATGGCGGTGTGCCGGCGATTCATTGTGAGTTCGAACCTGCTGGGTGTAGAGGCTCCAGCGACGGGCCAGTAGGTGGGCAATGACGCCTGAAAAAATCAAGGGAACCAGAAGCGTATAACTTCCCGTCATTTCCGAAATCATGATCGTCGTGGCAATTGGTACGTTTGCGACGGCCGTAAAAAACGTGGCCATACCGATCATCACATAGGCCGCCGGCTGCGTAACCAGATCAGGAAGCAGAGCTGACAATCCAAGACCGTAAATCCCACCAAGCATTCCTCCGATAACCAGCGAAGGTGCGAAAACGCCACCCGATCCCCCTGAACCTATCGTGAATGATGTAGCGATTATCTTCGCGAAAACGATGACCAGCATGATGACAATGGGCAGGTTTCCATTAATGGCCTGCTGAAGCCACCCGTAACTGGAGCCAAGGATGGGCGGGAAGAAAAATGCCAACCCTCCGACCAATAACCCACCTATTGCAGGTTTCCAGCGCCCAGGTACAGAGAGTTTGTTAGAGAAGATATTTCTGGTTCCATAGAAAATATTCGTGTATAAAATGCCAACGATGGCGCACAGAAGTGCGAAGATAACCAGCGGAAGGAGCTCGAACGGATTGATGAATTGGTAATCCGGCGTTGTGAATATGGTGCTTGATCCAACTATCGAACTGTAAAGAGAGTACCCCGTGATCGCCGCGATCATCGCCGGCATGATGCCTTCACTCTCGATGTCTTCGCGATACATGACCTCGACAGCGAAGAATGCACCGCCGAGTGGCGACTGGAAGATGCTTCCAATTCCGGAAGCTACACCTGCAATGAGCAGGAGGCGTCGTTCACTCGGATTCAGCTGAAATCGATCACCGATGTATGAACCGATCGATGCTGCGATTTGGGCAATCGGACCCTCTTTTCCCGCACTTCCCCCTGTGCCTATCGTAATGGCAGACGCAATAGTCTTGACGATGGCAACACGCGGCCTGATCTTGCCCTGCTCGCGATGGTAGGCTCGAATAACAGCGTCCGTTCCGTGGCCCTCCGCCTCGGGGGCGTATTTGAAGACGAGCCAGCCAGAGATTAGACCACCGACAGTTGGAATAATCAGCAACAGCCAGCGACGCGTCGGCAAAAGAGCCTGGTCCAGATCGAAACCAGACGAAGCTCCGAATTCGCCGCCTGGCGTCGGCATAGAGTACCCTACCAGGTTCAACAGTGTCCCATCAGTAATCCACGTAACGAGCGTAGTAAAAACAAGCGCTCCTAAAGCGCCAGCTACACCGATCAGGGTAGAATAGAGCATCCACCGTCCGGTGATTTTCCATTCAAAACTTCTGTCGAACAGACGGAGTTGACGTTGGTAATGAGATTTAATGTACCGAAACGGGCGTTGCGCTTTCATATTCAAGTCTATGTGGATCGACTTAGTAAGGGTCCACTATAGGTCATTTTCCAGAACACCGTTAGAAGGATCATTCGACACTGATCATTGCTTGCCATTCTATTAAGAGGAGTGGTAAGAGTCCTTGTCTCTCTTCCCGGTTCGCCACGTCTTCATTCACCGAATCGAAGGTTAACCGTGCGTTGTAGATACGTTCCGCGAGGTCCGTCGGGCATTACGAAAATCATAATATCCTCAAAGAGGCGAGCTCCGTCCAGGTAGGCGATTTCGTTCGACTCGAGTACGCGCAGCCTGTATTCCCTACCTGCCAGCCCTTCGACGACCAGCGTTGCCCGGTCCCCCACGCGCTCATAACGATTAATCCGCAAACCCCTGTTGGCGTCTCCGATGTTTGACTTCCAAACAGGCGGGAGGATTTCAAACGCCGGTTCCAGATCCAGCTCGATCACCGTTCGTCCAGCGAGAGTCGAACGAATCGAGGGCTGCGATACGAACCCGGTGTCGCTCCCCGTGAAATCGGAAACCGAACCATTCACTCGGACGCCCGTAACGCTCGTGCCCGGAGCCAGTACCGGTTCAAAGATCAGTCGTATTTCCTCATCGGTGTCGGGTTCCATCACGACACTTAGTTTTGAAGGCTTCCGCTCGATAAGCATATCCAGATGTTGATCGCCCGTGCTGAAATTCTCGATTCGTGTTCGCTCCCAGTCGCCGGGAAGCGCTGGTCTGAAAACGAAAGTGCTCCCTCCGTCCTCGAACGAAAGTCCCAGGAGCCCCCGTACAAGTGGCAACACGGTCCCGGCTGTGCCAAAACCCTGATGGGGAACTGACTCCTGGGGCCACGTATGTCTGATTCCCGAAAGTAGTTCTGTAACCTGTCCCAGCGAGCGATTGAAGACGTGCTGGACTGTGCTCATCAAGCTGGAATATCCCTGAAGAGGCAGTCCGCGACGATACTGTGCAGTAGTGACCCAGCTTGTCAGGAAAGGCCAAACGGCCCCGTAGTTATAGTTGAGCGGTTCAAAATAGCGTGATTCCGTCGAGAGCATTCGAACACCCCAATCCGATGTCAAATCCGCGCGAGCTATTCGAAGCAGCGACGACCTTGCCCTCTCATCCGTGCCAAAACCAAACATCAGTCCGACTGCACTCCAGGGGGTGATCTCTTCTACGAGATCGCCCGCCTGATTGAAGGCGTACACATAGTGCCCGGTGTCTTCCGACCAGTATTTCTCAAAAGCCGTTGCGGCGGATTTGTGATCGGCTTCGACCCGACCGGAAAGATCCTCTTCTCCCAACAGGTCCGCAAGTCGTATCATGACCTCCGTGGCCCGAATCCATACCGCACTCAGATAGATGTCGGATTGAATTCCTGTCAACGCACCGAACTCGAGCGCTCCTAGACCCGCGAGCGTATTGTCCATCAGTCCGTCCCCGTTGCCATCCGTCGAAAGGCTCCACTCGTAGGCGCGTGTGAGCGCATCCCACTGATCGCGTACAAAGTCAAGGTCGCCGGTCGACTGAAAATAGTCGTCAACAGCCACGATGAAGTAGGGCGAGGTGTCGGCGTGGATATACGCGTAGGGATAATCTCCAAACCAATCCACGTATTCAGTCGCCTGGGTTACCTCGTGTGCCATTTTCCCATCATTCCGCTGGAATTGGGTCATGAAAGAGATAGCGTTCTTCGCGGCCTCAAAGTAGCCTAGAGCGTTCAAGCTCAGTGCGTTGATGTAGGCGTCCCCACCAAAAAACCACCCGAACCCCGGGCGTCCGCCTGGTCCCGATCGATCCAGGCCCGCGATCAGGCCGATTCCGGACAGGTGTGGATTGGATACGAGCAAATTGTCATAGGCCACCTTGGACCACTCGAGAGCTAGGTCCAATGATTCAACGGGCGTATCAATTCGGAGCGTTTGTTGTCGCAGAGCTTTAAAATGCTCGCGGCTTTCCCGATATACCTGCTGCGGATCGCTCACCAGCTTTTCGTACACGCTCTTGACAGTCTCCCGATCGCCCGTTCCGCCCGCCATAACGATTGGAATGAAACGACCTTTGGCAGTTTCCGGGTCCATAATCCTGATCTGAAACTGAATCGGCTGATCGGAAAGCATGTGGGCTGGCGTGTAGGAGATACCCTCGGCGGCTGATGAGCCCACGTAACCATGATTCTTTCGTGACGGTTCGGAAATCAGGTAAGCACGCCGATCGGAGTCCCAAGAGACGTACTGGCCGCCGATACCGGCCGGCCACATGGGTTGCAGCACCGGAATGAATCCGGCCACAATCGTTAAGGGCTCTGTGGAGTCCACGTCGAGCAAAATAACTGCGCCGGCGTCCTGAATGGCTGTTATATAATGCGCCCTTATCGTAAATGACTGAAAGACGTATGTGATGGTTGTGGCTTCGGGACGAACGTCAATCCTGGAAACAATATCCGACGCGAGAATAGGCTGCGTGCTCGAACCGATGAAAAAAGAGAGTGAAAAGTCGCGGAAGAGCTTGATGGGATAGGCCCAGGCCTCGAACGCTCCGCTCTCCACACCAAGAACTGCGAAGCGTCTTCCGGTTTTGTCGAAAAACGTATTTGGCTGCGCTCGTCTCGATAACGTGAGGTCGCTCTCAAGAATTTCAAAGTCCTCGATAGATCCGACCAGCGGCTGGTCCTGGGCCGCCGTGACTAAGCGGCCAGTAACGAGAATCAGAAGAATGCCAATTCCGATGATCCGAATCATAGCTAAAGAAAACTAATGGCACGAGGTGAGTGACTACGACTTCCAGCTTGCGATTCAGAAATTAGGAACAGATACGTAGTGTTGTTATCATTTTTCTTTCGGAGTTTTATCTGCACGACAGGAATCCTATCATTCCTTGTCAACTCTGCTATTTATACCCAAACCAGAATCATGAGACACATTTATCTTCAAACATTTTCAATCGCACTGGGGATGTTCATCATCTCGGTTTGCGCCGCGACTACCAGTAGTGCGCAGATTGCCGCAAGTGAATTTTCCACCATCTCCCAGACAGTCGATGGCACAATCATTTCCATCGAGTATTCGCGGCCGTCGCGACGGGGCCGTGACCCGCTTTTTGGAGGGGTAATGGCCTACGGTCAGATTATTACGCCCGGCGCCAACATGGCTACAACCATAGAATTCAATAGGAATGTCACAATCGACGGGAACGCCATTCCGGCCGGAAAATATTCTGTCTGGATCGCCTTCGAAGAAGACCAATGGGAGTTCGCACTGGACGAAACATGGCAACGTTTCCATGGGCCGCACCCCGTTCTGAACGACCTTGAATTTCACTTTCCCGTAACCCCACGTGAAGTCCCCTCCGAAATGGAGACGCTCACCTTTCACTTCCCGACGGTGCGCACCGACGGCACGATACTGCGCCTGCACTGGGGAACTACGGCGGTTGATATGAACATCGAAGTCGAACCGACCCCCCTAGTCAACGTTAGCGCCGACGAGGCCGTAAAGTACGTTGGTACATATCGGGTAGAGGTTCAGGAGAGCCCACCGTGGACCATGTTCTCAGGCACGATGGATATTGAATTGACCTATGAGAATGGTTTTCTCCATTCCGTCATGAATATCGGTCCGTACACGGACCCACATGACCTGGCATTCTTTCCAAAAGCTGATCAGGTATTTTTCCCTGTAATGCTAATGGATGGTGTGATCGCACAGACGTTCGGAGGGGCGGTATTGTTTGAATTCAACATGGATAGTTCAGGACAGGCAGAGACTTTTGAAGCGCGCTTTCCCGATGATAGTCTGTGGCTGTCCGGAAGCCGGGTTGAGTGAGCGTTCCCGTGTCTGGCCAGAACGGCATTATAGAACGACGAGAAAAATCTAGCAGTAGGATGTCGTCGTCGTGTAGTTGAAATGTCGTTAATGTTACACTCTAACTGATCCATTCCAACTCCCTGTACTGAAGGCGGGACTTGTTTCGCGCTACGCGCTCCATTTATTCGCAATTATGTTGCTCATCAGTCGGAATCTTCGACTCCTCGTGTGTCAAGGATTGTTCTTTAATCCTCTCGTGTGAACCCGTACGGGCTATTGCCCCACGGATTTTACGTCCGTATATAATCGTCGTTTTCTGTATCTATAGGACGTTACTGCTTGTTTGTGTCAGTGATTTACGTCACTGGTAAAGGTCTAATGAAGGAGTTTGATCTTCTGAACTTCGGACAGGTCGTGGCCAGTCTCGGGCACCATTGCATTTCCGCCCGAAACCGCGTTTCTTTACGACCAACTCACCCAGAGTCATCATGGTCGGCAAATCTTTATCCCACTACAAGATCCTCGAAGAACTCGGCCGCGGTGGCATGGGTATCGTCTATAGGGCCGAGGATACGAAGCTAGACCGTACGGTCGCGATCAAGGTATTGCCGTCGGCCGCACTGGCCTCGGAGGACGACCGTGCTCGATTCTACCGGGAGGCTAAAGCCGCTGCCCAGCTCCATCACCCGCATATCGCGAGCATCTTTGAAATCGACGAAGCAGTCCCTCGGACTGATGAGGAGATTACGCGCAGCGAAATCGACGATGCGGTTCCATCGGATGTGCCCCACCTCACCGAGCCGAGCCCGTTCATCGCGATGGAGTTTATCGAGGGCGAAACACTCCACGATCGAATCCAGACGGGCCCGCTCAAACTGGAGCAGGCCGTTCGGATTGCGCGTGAAGTGGCGAGTGCGCTCGACGCCGCACACAGGAAGGGTATTGTTCACCGTGACATCAAGGCCGCAAATATTATGTTGACGGACAAGGGATCCGCAAAGGTGCTGGACTTTGGTCTCGCGCAAACGGCCCAGTCGACGAAGCTCACCCAGATGGGCTCAACTCTTGGTACCATCGCCTACATGAGCCCCGAGCAGGCGCGAGGCGAAGAAGTGGATCTGAAAACGGATCTATGGTCGCTTGGCGCGGTCCTCTATGAAATGATTTCCGGTCGTTCGCCGTTTCCCGGTGACTACGAACAGGCCGTCGTTTACGAAATACTGAATCAAGACCCGGAGCCGCTCACGGCGGTCCGAACAGGCGTCCCGATGGATCTTGAGGCAGTTGTCAACAAATGTCTCGCCAAGGACTCCGAGTTCAGATATCCTTCCGCAGAGGCTCTAATCGTCGATTTGAAACGAATCGAAGCGAGCTCGGCTGTCCGAACCACGAAAGTGACAACGCAGACGAGTACGATTGCGGCAGTAGTGCCAGGACCGGCACCGACTGCAAAGCTCCCGTGGATGCCCTTAGCCGCGGCAGGAGTCGTTTTACTTGTAGCAGGATTCATCATCGGTAAGGTCGTCTACGAAAACGAACCGATTGCTAAGTCCGTCGTCAGAGCACAACTCAACCTCCCCAATGCCAGATCCCCATTGGAGGCGACGATTACACCGGATGATCGGGCCCTGTTTTATGTGATTACAGATCCCGAAGATGGTCAGCGGCGATTGGCGCGGTACGATTTCGAGACGGGAGAGCGGAGGATTCTTCCCCAGACTGAACGGGCTGTAAATCCGGTCGCATCGCCGGACGGCAGGTGGATTGCTTTTCGAAAATCGGGCATAAATCAGTGGTGGAGAATCGCCGTATCTGGCGGTGATCCGTTCGAGATTCCCGGGGCGCGCTCAGCATTAAACGCGTGGGCAACGTATGCCCCGAATGGGGATTTAGTATTCCCAGACTCATCGTTCTCGATAGCTGCTGTAGATGTGGCTGGATCGGTTCGATTAATAGCGTCGGGAGGGTCAGACGGCGTAGCGGCACTGCTCTTTGGTCCGGCTTCAGCACCGTCTGGTAATTTTATCACTTGGAGTGACTTTCCGAGTTTTACGCCTGCCGGGTCTTGGATACTTCACTCGGGTAGTTCTGAGCCTGAAAAACTGATTGACGGCGCATTAATTCGCGCCATCACTACGAGCGGTCACGCACTGTTTACGCGTGGCCGGGCCAACATACCGCAGCAAATGATAGCTGTACCCATTGATTTGGAATCAGGTAAGTTGCTCGGACAAGAAGCCCCAATAGGTGTCTGGTCTTCTGCCGTGTCCCCTTCGGGGCTGCTCGTATACGAGGACTTATCTAGCAGCGGTGCTGGTGAACCTAGCCAACTTTACCGTGTCTCTGCTTCCGGGTCAAAAGAGCTCCTGTTGACGCTTCCTGGTTCGTCATCACAAGAATTCGCCGTATCTATCGACGGCTCGATGCTGGCAATCAGCGCGAGACCGGAAACAGCAGCACTCCCCGCAATGTACCTCGTCGATCTGAGCACTGGGACGGACAATCGCCTCACCCGGGAGGGCTTTGCCGACATTCCCACTTGGAGCGGCGGCGGCGAATATCTGTTTTTCGATTACCAAGAAAGCGGTGGTGGGAGTTGGATACTTATGCGCAGGCGGGCCGACGGATCTGGCGTCAATGAACCCGTTCTTCCGGACGGTCTCGTTGGTGGCGATCCCGATGTGACGCCCGATGGCCGGCTCCTCGTCTATTCTGCAGGTCTTCATGATATCTGGGGCTTGGACATTGCGGCGGATACGGCTTTCGCCATCGTGGTCGACGATGGAGATCAATCGAAGCCCGCGGTTTCCCCAGATGGCCGATTTGTTGTGTATGTACAAGGGAATCCTTGCGGGTCGATCCAGGTGTCGGCCATTTACGGATCGAGTGTGCCGAGCGAGATAACTACCCGCGGTTGTTTCCCGGTATGGACGAACGACGGCTCGTACATCTACTATCAGGACGAAAGCACCGTAAGTCGAGTGCCAGTAACGACCGAGCCGGTTTTTAATAAGCTCGGTTCACCGGAGGAGATTTTTACGACAGAGATACGACGTCCGGTACCGAGCGATGGTGGCCTCTTCTTCGACGTGGCCACGGATGGCACACTCTACGTCTCCTATGCGCCGATAACAGCGGATGAGACGCGTCCTATATGGGTCGTGACAAACTGGTTCGAGGAATTGAACCGGATCGCCCCACGGAGCGACTGAAGTAAAGATTCTCAATCTCGGTCGGTGCATGATAGCCCGGCGTCGATTGATAGCGCCATCCGGTCTAATTCTCGCGTAGTCGAAATGCAGTTAATGTAATACTGTAACTAACTCGATTTAACTTCTTGTACCGAGGGCGGGACTTATTCTGTGCTACGCACTACATCAGTCCAGAATTACTTTGTAATCCTCTCGTGTGAACCCGCACGGACATATTGCCCAACGGATTTTAAGTCCGTTGCGTCTAAATCAGTTATAAACCCCTATCCTGTTTTTTAGGCCGTTTTAGTACACCAGTCAAAATCTTGTTACCGAAATGTTACCGAAACATTTCGATTTTGCCTCCTTTTTGGCCTAAATCGGCCCGAATTATAGACCGAAAGATTAATCATTTAGCTGTGTCCTGGCAATACCCCCTCTCCACCCACCGATAGACCCTCACCGCAATCTGCGCCGCGCATCACCGATCTTCAAGGCAACCCGAATCACGCCGTCATTTATCGTTAAATAAGACGATGATAGAGTGAGGTTTTCTTATCAGAGAGCCGTTATTGTTCATGAAAACCATCCGTTATTGATGGTTTCGAGAGATAAGTTGTGGATAACCGGTTACCTCGCCGAATTAATGGTTGCAGTTCTTATCGTCAATAACGGCAATTGACTACTGGACCAGTGAATTCAACGATTCATCAAGGTGATTTATCAACTCAGAAAGTCGAAAAACCTACGAATCGAAAATAATCCGGATGTGGATTTCTTTTACTTGCATAACGGCGTTACATCTGATTAATTAGTGTTTGTACGCCGGAAAGACCGGATACGACGAAGCCTCGGTTAGGGCCGAGGCTTCGTGTCCATTTATTGAAGAAGGATTCAGAGCGGCAGGGGAGTACGGGGTTCAGGTTAATGCTGCTGATCTATCAGCCGGTATATATTTTCTGAGGTTGACTGCAGGAGAATTCAGTCAGACGCGGAAGATGGTGGTGGTGAAATGAGAGTACCCCATTTTGCGCTACCGCCCATCCCAGCTAGTCCATACATTTACCTATTAGACGCACCCTATCGCCTTAATTGGCACTGAGAGGCTGACTTCACGACCTGAAATTGGCCATGGCCCCATCTTCTTTTAGAGCAACATCCATTATCGGCTTGTTAGCGCTTCTCCAATGGCCTACCTCTGGCTTGGCCCAGCAAATTGGCACGTGTCCTCGGTCGCTAGGCGAAGCCTATCTGGACGCAAACAACGTCCGGGCACGAATCCTAAATACGGGTGGTCTGTTTTATCGCGGTCAACCCTCGGTTTACGAGATACCTCGCGGCTCAGGTATACATTCGATCTTTGCCGGTTCCATCTGGATCGCGGGTCAAGTAGGAGGTGAACTACGGGCGTCCGCTGCGCGATATTCGAATAATGAATTGTGGGCGGGGCCGCTCGACGATGATGGCAATCCACCAGACGACTGCGGTAGTTATGACCATGTCTACAAAGTCAGTCGGACCGACGTTCGGGAATACGAGGCAACCGGCTTTGCTACAGACGATCTTCGCCTTTGGCCAACGGGTCTTGGAGCGCCTACGTATTTAGGGGACGGTGAGCTAATCGACCTTTCAGGCCAGTCGTTCAATTCGCGTGCTAGTCGGCTGATCGACCTTGAGGCTGGTGAGCGCCCTGCAATCCGAGGCGATCAGTCCGTCTGGTGGGTGATGAACGATCGTGGAAACGTTCATAATTCAACGGACACGGCGCCGATGGGAATAGAGGTGCATGGTCATGCGTTTGCTGCGTTTCATAGGACGAACGCGATCAATAACGCAACTCTCTATCACTATCGGATCTTTAACAAGAATGATCTACCGATTACGGAAGCGTACGTAGGGTTATGGCTCGAAGTCGACCTCGGCGATTTCGATGATGATTTTATCGGGGCAGACACTAGCCGGGGGATGGGGTTCGTTTACAACGGCGACAATGAGGACAGAATCGACCGAAGAGGCTATGGAACGCCTCCGCCTGCGCTGGGTAGTTTGTTCTTGGAGGGTCCGTTAGCAGACACCGATCTTAAGGACAACGATCGAGACGGACTAGTCGACGAGCGAGGTGAACGGCTCCGCACTACAACGGTCGGATGGTATTATGGCGGTGGAGGCGGCTACCAATCCAGCCCGAGTCGGGCCGAAGACTACTATCAATATCTCATGGGCGAGTGGAGGGATGGACGGCATTTTACGATTGGTGGTGACGGACGAGATTTCTCCAATACACCAACCAATTTCATCTTTCCCGGTGATCCAGTTACAGCGGCGTATTGGTCCGAGATGAACCGGGATAGCCTCGGAACACCCAGAGAGCCCGGAGATAGACTCTTCTTCATCTCATCCGGTCCGTTCTCTATCGATCCCGGTGAAGACACTGATTTTACGTTCGCCATTGTCTGGGCCCGCGGACGAGACCATCTAGATTCGGTAACTGAACTGCGAAAGGCAGCCGACCATGTTCGGAATGCCTTTGAGTCAGGAGGTTGGGACAATCTTATTTTTCCATTTCCCCAAGATCCTATCCCTCCGGAATCAAATCCAAGCGCAGCTCTCGCACATAACTTCCCAGAGCCTTTTTCCGAAAAAACCACGATCCGGTACCGCGTCCCTGATTTCGCCTTTGTGAAACTAGTAGTTCTCGATGTGCTTGGAAGGGAAGTAAAACTATTGGTGCGTGAGCCAAAGGATGCAGGCGAATACTCCGTCACCTTCGATGGCGCCGATCTACCGTCAGGCGTTTACTTCTACCGAATCGAAATCGGCCACGCTTCAGCTACTCGGTCCATGATGCTCGTGAACTGAGGTACTCATCCACTCGCCATATCACCCTGTTCTTCTGCTTCGTCTTTGCGCTAATCATCTCGACAACGGCTCATGCACAGAGCGTCATCTACGTCGACCACGCAGCCACCGGAGCCAACACTGGCACCTCTTGGACGGACGCATTCACCTTCCTTCAAGACGCTCTACAAACCGCTCAGAGCGGAGATGAAGTGTGGGTGGTTCAGAGCGGAAATTCTGCTGCTCGCGAATAAATCGTCCCATCTCAGATTCCTCGGTGGTGGAAACGGTTTATTCGGAGTCCACGATCCGTACACCACACGATGGTTCGATGAGAGTACCGAGGGCGGGACTCGAACCCGCACGGGCATATTGCCCAACGGATTTTAAGTCCGTTGCGTCTACCAATTCCGCCACCCCGGCATCTTTCGCTAAGCTACCATATCCCCTTTTCTCTACAAAATGTTTCTGATACACGTGCGACCCGATGGCTACCCGATCCTGACCGCGCCTTGGGCGTATTGTTTATCTTAGGGTTGTCCAGTAAAAAATGCGCATAGCGTGGTCTCCGATTGAACGAATCATCCCCGAACGATATAGAAGGCACACTCTTTCGGTTTGCGGACGAGTACGTTGAGCGATCGTTTGTCCCGTACTCTTTATCGAAAAGAGCCTGCGTGCTACTACTTGACGACGGCGAAGTCGTCCCTGGTGTCCGTGTAGAAAACGCTTCGTTCTCTCTTTCGCTTCCAGCTCTTGCCAACGCCTTCAGCACGGCAGCAACGCTGGGCCGAATGGATATCGTTGCGGTCGCATTTGGCTTCCAACCTTCTGATGCAGATCTGGCCTTTCTAAGAGCGCACCCTCTCGGCCCATTCTCTCGAATCGGAGATCGATTCTTCTCGAAAGATCGAATCGAGGACGCGCCCACTCCCGGATCCGTCGTCGACCCGACCATTTCACATCCTCTCGAATGGTCGGCGAATGTGGCACTCGCCAGAGCTCGAGAGTTTTCTGAGAGGGCGATCATCCCTGAATCCGAATTTCCCGTCGGCACGCTCCTGGAGTTAGCCGATGGACGCTTGATCCCCGGCGTAAATGTTGAACATCCGGACTGGCAACAAATTGTGTGCGCTGAAAAAAATGCATTCGGTACAGCCGTCACGTTTGGTCTCCTCGATATTGTCAGTATTTACCTGAACTGTCCGATGGACGATCTGGCATCCCCGTGTGGGGCCTGCCGGCAGATAATGGTGGAACTTGCCCCACAGGCGACAGTTTGGATGGATCGCGGAATTCGAGACGCCGAACAAGCAGTCGTTTACGATTTGCTCCCGGGATACTTCTCCGGAAAGGCGCTCTATCGGAACAGTTGATCGAACCTCCGCACTATTGCCATTCCTTAACGACCACTCCGGCCGGGCCGTATGGTTCTCCAGTTCATCGTCTTTGTGACAGGCCTCGTTATCCTGTATTTCGGAGCAGAGTGGCTCGTCAAAGCAGCATCCAGTATCGCCTATCAATTCGGAATTCGCCCGATGGTGATCGGACTGACCGTTGTCGCTCTCGGCACATCGATGCCCGAGTTTGTCCTCAACTTTTTCGCTGTGCTTGTCGGTGAGGATGCGCTCGCGATTGGTAACATCATCGGCTCCAACATCGCAAACATAGGACTCATTCTTGGCGTCAGTGCCGTACTTATGCCGCTCGTGGTGAGCTCGGAAACTCTTCGGAAAGAGTATCCACTCATGCTAGCTACCTCCCTGCTCTTTTACGCTCTCGCTTGGGACGGTTTGATCTCGCGCGTGGACGGAGGGATTCTGGTCTTTGGACTGATGGCATTGATGGTTTTTCTTGTCGTCGACGGACGCCGACACATACGCAAGAATGGAAGAGGAACTGTCTCGCAATCATCCACCGAGTCGACGCCAGAAACAGGAGCTTCTTCTCCCGGCAATGGCGACCTAACCGGCCGGAGGAAAACCCTCTACCTACTTGGCGGGGCGATCGGTCTAACTTTTGGAGCCCGGTTGATGGTTACGTCGGCTGTGGAAATTGCGCATGAGCTTAATATTAATCCGGTCGTCGTCGGCCTGACAATCGTTGCGATTGGAACAAGTCTTCCTGAGCTTGCAGCATGTGTTGTCTGCGCGATGAAAAATGAAACGGACATGTCGATCGGAAACGTACTGGGAAGCAATATGCTCAACATCTTGTTTGTAGTAGGAACGATTTCGATGATCCGGCCTGTGACTGTCGAACCCGTTTCCATAGCACAACACTTGCCAGTGATGATTGCATTTGCATTCGTTCTCTATCCCATCGCGAGATTCCGAAATTCTATCTCAAAGGCCGAGGGTGTTCTTCTGCTCGTGGCTTTCGGCGTTTACCTGGGTTGGTTGATATACCCTTACGTCTAAATATTCTCTCAACCGCCCCGGGCATGAATGTCACATTCACCTATTCCGTTATTCTACTACTCGCTGCCGCGCTATTTGCAGCTGCAGCCAGCTACTGGGTGTATCGTGATACCGTACCGGAACTTGGTTCAGGAAGACGCGCTTTCCTCGGCACCCTTCGCTTCCTGGTCCTTTTTATCGTCTTTTTTCTACTTGCTGAACCGCTTATTCTGAGGGTATCGCAGAATATCGAACAGCCAATCCTGGCGGTTCTTATTGACGAGAGCCAGAGCATGACGCTCGCTTTTGCTGATTCATCTGATTCTGAAACAGTCGGCGGGTTTGACGAACTCCTGTCATTGGTTGAATCGGCAACATCGGGTGAACGAGTCGAAATCTTTGGATTCGGTCGAGATGTTAGGGTAGCGAATTCTTTTGATTCCCTGAAATCGAATCGTCCGCGTACGGACGTGTCGAACGGACTGGATCAGGTTCGAATCGCTCTTGAAAATGACCCTTTGGGGGCCGTGTTTATCATTTCTGACGGGCGACACAATGGTGGGCGTAATCCGGAGCACGTGGCCGATCTCTATCCCGTTCCCATTATCACGATGACTGTGGGAGATTCGACCATCCAAAAGGACATTCGGATTCAGCAGGTGATCACGAATGATTTGTCCTATGTAGGCAGAGAGGTGCCTGTGCGCGTGCGGGTGAGAAACGAGGGTTTTGACGTTTCACCGCTACAGATTTCTCTCTCAATTGGAGGCACCCTGATAGACACCGAGCGAACAAGTCTCCCGCCTCCTGGATCGGAGCTGGCCGTCGATCTGTCATTCGTTCCGGACTCCGTGGGTCTTTTCCGGTACCGCGTGGATATTACGCGACTGGATGGGGAATTGACACATCGGAACAATCGTGAGTCGTTTTCCCTTCAGATTCTTGAGCGAGAGAAGAGAGTCTTATTGCTGGCAGGAGCCCCTTCACCGGACGTGTCGTCTACGCGTCGGCTTCTTTCGGACGATCGGGATACGGAACTGATCGTAAGGACGCGAAAAAATGATGGCACAACCGCCTACTATGAGGGAGCCTTCCCGGCTGATTTAGACGACCTGGATTTGATCGTGTTGATCGGGTACCCGTCACTAAACACATCTCAGTCCGATATTGACCGCGTCGTAGCACAGGCTCAACAGGGTACTCCCCTACTTTTCATTTCCGACCGAGCCGCCGACCTCGTCTCTATAAAGCGAAGTCTTTCCTCCGTGTTACCTGCACGGCCTGCAGTCATCCGACCAGGATCCGTTCAAGGAGGTTTTGTACCCACCGAGCAGGCCACGAGGCACGCCGTCTTTGAAGTCTCAGATCGTCGAAATGTCCAACGGTGGAATTCCCTTCCGCCTCTTGCTCTGAATCAGACCCGCTGGGAGGCGTCACCCACGGCGAAAACACTGGCAACCACTCAAATCAGAGGCATTCCCGTCGACGATCCGATTCTGGTTGTTGGTAAAATCGGAACCCAACGGTCTGCCGCACTGCTCGCGACTGGATTCTGGCGCTGGAATAACGTCCCTGAAGACCTCGCTGTCGATGCCGCCCGATGGACAGAGTTATTCGCGAATCTCATACAGTGGTTGGTTACAGCCGAGGATGACCGTCTCGTCCGGGTAGCTCCGGTTGAGAATCAGCTGGATGAAAGCGATCCGGTTGTATTCGGCGGGCAGGTATACGACGAAAACCTTCAACCCATCAGCGATGTCTCTGTCATGCTGGACATTCGATTCCCGAATGGAGAACAATTTCCGTACGCCATGCAAAGCCTTGGGAACGGGCAGTATCGGGTCGATATCGGTTCACTTCCCGATGGAACCTACTCGTATGAGGCCATAGCCACCCGAGACGCTGGAGAGCTGGGCCGAGATCGCGGGAGTTTTTCGGTGGGTGCTTTATCGATTGAATTCCGGAACCCGTACGCGGATGTTCGCCTCATGCGCCAGATCGCCTCTCGCTCAGGCGGTTTCACGCTGGCAGTGGATCAAATCGATCAGTTGCCGGAGCTCCTGTCTTCGCTATCATCGTATCAGCCAACCACCAGCGCCGTGGAGAGTGAGACTCGATTATGGCGATATCTGCCATTTTTAATCGCACTATTGGTATTCATGAGTCTCGAATGGTTCTTTAGAAAGCGTTTTGGTCTGGTATAATAATTGCTTGATTTCTGCTAATAGTGAATCAAACGATGTAACACATTATCGTTGATACGCTCAACGATCCTATATTACGCGGCTCAAAATTTTTCTCCAGAAAACGATGGTCAGGCGATTCGAGTTCGAGCTATCAATTCCTCCTCATGACTGAGACTCATCGGCTCATAGGCTCTCCACTGGATGAACTGAATCAGATGTCAGATTTGTCTGCTGTACCGCAGAATCTGTCTCCCATGCTGACTTCGATTCGTCGGCACCTCCATAAGAACCCCGAGATTGGTCTTGCCGAGTATGAGACGTCCCGTTTTATTCGCGAGGTTCTCGAAATGCACGGTCTCGATGTACAAGGACCGTTTGCGGAAACAGGGCTTTGGGTGGATATTAAGGGCGAACATCCGGGTCCGATGGTGGCATTTCGGGCGGACATCGACGCGCTTCCCATTCAGGATACAAAGGATGTCCCGTATGCATCCGTCAATCCCGACCTGGCCCATCTTTGTGGTCACGACGTCCATGCAGCATTCGCAATCGGTGTAGCACTCCTTCTCTCTGGACTCCGGCATTTGATGCATGGATCTGTTCGGGTATTCTTCCAACCCAACGAGGAAGGAGCACCGAGCGGAGCGCCACTAATGATTGAGGAAGGCGTCCTGGAGGGCGTTGAGGCCGCTTTTGCGTGTCACGTTGATCCGACGCTCCCGGTTGGCAAATTCGGGCTAGCTTCGGGTCCGCTTACTGCATCTGCAGACCGATTTCGAATCAGGGTAATGGCACCCACGACCGGGCATTCTGCCAGACCCCATCAGTCTGTGGACACGATCTGGATCGCGACACAGATAATGTCCGACCTTTATCAACTGATCGGCAGAGTGACGGATGCGAGAAACAGTGCCGTACTGACCATCTGCAGGGTTCACGCCGGTGAAGCCTACAATGTCCTGCCTGCTATTGCTGAACTCGGCGGTACATTCCGCTGTACGGAACATGCTGACCGAGACCGGATTCGTGATCAGATCATGCGCACAGCGTCGGAACTAGGAAAGATGCACGAGGCCGAGACGCACGTCCATTTCGACACGGGCTCACCGCCGGTCATCAATGACAAGGATCTGGTAAAACTGGTTGAAGAGACCATCATTGAAACCCACGGACCGGAAGCCATTTTTGAAATTCCTCGTCCCAGCATGGGTGCAGAAGACTTCGCGCATTACTTGACCCATGTTCCAGGAATGTTATTGCGTGTAGGTACTTCGACGGGACCCGATACGTCTCATCCACTGCACGACTCTGATTTTGATGTAGACGAAGCCTCCCTTTCTCCCACGTCTCAGTTGATGTCGCGTGTGCTGATCAAAGCTCTTCAGCGACCCACCAACGGATCCATTTAGTACGGATCCATTACTA
>BTQE01000055.1:0-21098 GCA_036985715.1 Rhodothermia bacterium | reverse complement strand
GCCAGATCACCGCCAATATTTGGTTGGATGTAGAGATTGGCAATTTCACTGCCGAACAGAAGGCTTCGGGCATTGCTCGGAATTTTGAAGCGTACCAGTCCCGTTTCCCGAATGGGATTAACCACAATCACTTTTCCTCCCCTCCGCCGGATACGAGCCAGAGAACTCATCAGTCGGGGATGATTGCTGGCCGGATTCGCCCCAATGACAAATACCAGGTCCGCATGCTCGAGATCTTCGAGAACAATGGTCGCTGTCCCGGTACCGAGCACGCGTGAGAGTCCTACCCCGCTTGCCTGGTGGCAGTAATAGCTGCAATTGTTGACGTTGTTCGTGCCGTAGAGCCGTGCGAATAGCTGAAGGAGAAATCCGGCCTCATTGCTACTCCTGCCACTGAAATACCAGAATGATTTCTCGGGCGCTGTTTTATTCAGCTTATCGGAGATCAGGTCGAATGCTATTTTCCACTCGATCCTCTCATATTTATCGGTTTTTCTCGAATAGAGAAGAGGGTCCACCAGGCGACCCATTGACTCGAGCTCCCGGGGTGAGAGCTTCCTCAAGTCAGAAGCCGTGTTATGCCTCCAGAAATCACGATGGATTCCCTGTTGCATGTCGGCAGCCATCGCCTGAAGGCTTTTCTTACAGACCTCTGGGAAATGACCAAGCTCGTTTACCATGCCCCCTTTTTGACCCCCCATCCCGAGCGCGCACGTTTTGCATGTATTTCTTGTTCGCAGGGCGCGCCAGAATTTCAAGGCTCCGCCGGACTCTCGGGCTTTTCTATATGAATACGTGATGGCCGACCATCCGCCACCGGCGCGTACATTTCTCATGGATCGATCAAGTTGAAGGATCGCGTTCGGGGACTTCCACGACCTTGTACCCGTGTTCGGATTGTTCCATAATGCGGATGATGTCGGTCACGGCAATGGAAAGTGTACTTGTGTTTACGTGGGGATGACATTTCCAATACTCCGCGTCCAGGAGCGACTTGTCAATAACAATATCTACAACATGTTCGACATCATTCGTGATCGCCAACAGGCTCACAGATCCGGGTTCCACGCCAAGGTGTGTCCAGAGACGCTCGGGGGAAGCAAGCGACAACGGGGAAACCTCAATCATTTTTGAAAGGGCCTTCAGATCAACCCGTTTTCCGTAGCCCACAATAACGAGAAAGTGGCGATTGCCTCGCTTATTTCGGACGAAGAGATTTTTCGTGTTCGCTCCCCTCATTGGCGGCACGAGCTGTTTGGCTTGCTCGACGGTAAAGACGGCGGGGTGATCCATTTTCTCAAACGGAATCCCGAGTTCGTTGAGATACGCGAAAATGTCCATCGAGCCGATACAATTTATGGTGCGTGTCACCTCACCGGACCAACTCAAGAGCGACTTCTGCGGAACTTCGCTCCCCGCTGATCACGACGCGATATGTGCCCGGTTCAGCGTCCGATGGTTCGTCTCCATCATCAATCGTCATATCCCAGTTCGCGTAATTCAAGCCCGCATCGCCGGTCCCATTGATCGAGGTTAATTCTCTTCCATCTTCTTGCTGAATCGAGACACTCACGTCGCCGCTCTGCTTCAGGAAATAGTATATGCGGGCAGAATGTTGCTGAATTCGTGCCGGATCAGCTTCGAATACGTGGAGATCCTCGGCCATCACGTCCGCGGTCATTTTCTGGAGGATGCGTACGTCGAGCGCATACATGCCTCGGCCGTGGGTGGACGCAACCAGGATGTCGTCTCTCGGATGGACCTTCAGGTCACTCACGAACGTGGACGGTAAATCACTTGCCAGGGCGTGCCAGTTCTCTCCTGCGTCGAGTGAGACGTAGACGCCAATATCCGTTCCCACGTAAAGCACGTCCTCGTTCTTTGGATCTTCTCGCACTACGTTTATGGGGCCGGAGGGAATCCCATCAGAAATGCTTTCCCAGGTCTGTCCAAAGTCTGATGACTTGTACAGGTACGGAGTAAAGTCGTCGTCTCTCTTCCCATTTTGGGCCAGATAAACGGTGCCCTCGTCAAATGCCGAAGCGACGATTCTGGATATCCATTTTTTATAGGGTAAGTGATCGGTGAGCTCCGTCCAGCTTTCCCCGTGATCGCGCGTTATATGGACGCGGCCGTCATCGGTACCCACGTAGAGAAGCCCAAACTGGAATGGTGATTCGGCGATGGAGAAAAGTGTTTGATACCGTATATCTCCCAGTTCATCAAGATTATTGTAAGTCAGATCCGGGCTGAGCACCTTCCATTCGTCTCCTCGATCCATGGATCGGAAGAGATAATTCATCCCGAGGTAAATGATCCGAGGATTATGGGGTGAAATGATAAATGGTGCAAGCCATTGTCCTCGGAGACTGTAGTCTTCGTCCACGCGTTCTGGCATGATGGCCGTGCGATTGCCGGTCGACATATCCGTTCGGGAAATCGTTCCGTAAAATCCGGCCGAATACACGATATCTGGATCGGTCGGGTCGATGGCCTGTCGGCTGCCTTCGCCGCCAGGCGCACTTCCCCAGGAAACAGCCGGGATGCGGTGGCGCCCGCGACTCAAATCGACGACACCTCTTCGGCTACCGTAATCTTGGATGGAACCGTATGCCCGAAACGGTTCGTCCATATCCAGCGACACATTGAAAAACTGTACCAACGACAAATCGTCGTAGAACGTGCGCCAATTGTCGCCCGCGTCGTACGAGATGGCGACACCGCCGTCATTTACGTCGACCAGGTAATCTGAATTCTCCGGGTCTATCCAGAGTCCGTGGTGGTCTCCATGCATACCGGGGAGCCGACGAAAGGTCTTTCCACCGTCTTCTGACACGTTGAGCGCCAGCCCCATCACGTAGATCTTGTTTTCGTCGTTCGGGTCAACGCGCATTTGTCCAAAAACCCATCCGTACGTTCCGGACAATCGTTCCATGTATCGGTTGGAATCACTCATCTGGCGCCAGTTCTCACCGCCGTCATCGGAGCGGAAAACGGTTGCCCCCTTAATCGCGGGGCCCCGCGGGCGACCGTATGCATCGGTTTCACCCTCGTCGGCTTCCCTGAGCGTTTCGTAATTGTCGACAAACGCGTAGACCACATCAGGATTGGATGCAGCGATGTCGATGCCAATCCTTCCCCTGTGAACGGCATCCGGGAGGCCGCTTGTCACTTCCATCCAGGTAGAACCGGCGTCCGTTGACTTGTATATAGCGCTCCCGTTATAGAAGGGCTTATTTCTCGGGTCATTCCATTTCTCACGAACTCGCTGCCATGTTGAAACATACAGGGTGTTGGGATCGCGTGGATGCATGACAAGGTCAATGACACCCGTACGCAAGCCTTTGTAGAGGATCTTCGTCCAGGATTCTCCGCCGTCCGTCGATTTATACAGGCCGCGATCTTCGTTATCGGTCCACTCATGCCCGGAAGCAGCCACGTATACGATGTCCGGGTTTGTGGGATGAACCACAATTCGAGGAATGGTGTGCGTGCCGCCAAGGCCCATATAGCTCCAGGTCTCACCAGCATCCGTGGATTTGTACACGCCTGCTCCCGCCATAGAGCTGCGGAAAATATTCGCTTCCCCCGTTCCAACCCAGATCGTATTTGGATCGGATGGTGCCAACGTTACATCACCGATCGATGTTGATGCTGCGTGCTGAAAAATGGGTTCCCACGTCGTTCCCTCATTCACGGTTCGCCAGACGCCTCCCGAGGCACCGGCCACGTAGATCGTGTAATGTTTTCCCTTTGGCTCTACGACCGCAATATCAGTCATGCGGCCGCTGATATTGGTCGGTCCAAGATGTTGCCAGGCCAGATTCTTGAACGGTGAGCGCTCGGTCAACTCAACGTGATCGGCATACCACTGATGTCGGTCTGCGGGCGAAGTCTGCTCTGGCCGGTCTTGAGCAAGTCCACTCGTTGCCCCGACGATCGCTAAGAGAGCGATCATGTTGATAATTTTGATCTGTCGCATTCGATTTCTCCTTAGACGTGGGAAAGAACGGTGGGAAATTGAGGCCTTAAAGTAAATTCCAACGGGCAAACAGATCGAAAAAAATCCTGATCCGGTTTCGAACCAGATTGACGATCAATTGCGTTCAACCGCTCTAAATCTGCGCTTGCGATCCAAAATTTGCGCTGCGATTTCTTCGATCGGCTTTTTAGTCACATCGATGATTGGCCAGTCGGATCGTTTCCGGAAAATCTGATTTGCATACGCCAGTTCCTTCCGAATGAAATCTACGTTCGCGTAATCGCCCGTGGAGCCTCCGAGGTGCTCATGCCGGACGCTCCTTAATACGGACAGGTGATTTGCATTCGTAGTTAAGCAGAAGACTTTTCCCTCCGGCAAATCAAATATGCTGGGAGGCGGCGGGATATCGGAAATGATCGGTACGTTTCCAACAAGCCATCCCTTAAAGGCAAGATAAATGCTGAGCGGGGTCTTGAAGGTTCGACTGACACCGGTGAGCACCAGGTCTGCTTTGGAAAGTTCTTTAGCGCGCTGCCCATCGTCGTGTCGAAACGCAAACTCCATGGCTTCGATTCGCTGGAAGTATTCCTTGTTCAACTTGCGAAACAGTCCAGGCTTCCCGGATGGTGCGTCTGAAAACTGATAGGTCAGTTGCGCAAGGAGGGGGCCCATCAGATCGATCGTCTCAATATTGTGGAGCCGACCGAGGTCTGCAATTCGAGAGCGCATCTCCGCGGACACGACCGTGTGCACAATGAAGCTTTGGACCCGGACAGCTTCTTCAACGATTTCCAGGACCTGCTCTTCGGTCCGGACTTCAGGAAAACGATGAATTTGGAATTCCGTCCCGGTGAACTGTGTCAACGCGGCGCGCAGCATTTGCTCGGCTGTACCGCCCGTTCCGTCGGAGATAACAAAGATCTGAAAAGCAGGGGCGCCCTGTTCGCTAACTTCCGTCATAAGAAGTACAAGAAGTGATGCCGGATTCAGGTGAAAGATAGATGCTACGGGCCAGTCTGCAATAGAGAGTAGAGCTGAGTAAGTCGATAATCCAGATCGATGGGTACGATTCCACCTGACTCGGATACTGCTTCGTAAAGCCAAATGGAACGTTTCCAGCTCTCTTTAGCTACCTCTTGATTCCCAAGTGCGTCCTGGACGAATCCATCTTCGCGAAGAAGATCTGCCAGGCCCACGGCTTTATCCGACGAGAACTCAGTATCTAACCTGCAAACACGCAGCAACTCGCCAATGGACATGTTACGAACCCGCTCAGAATCCGTACCCGTTATTTCCTGAATGGTCTGAGCCAGAATATCCTGAGCAATATGGTATTCCTGGGCCTGACGTTTGAGCGAAACCTGTGCCAGAGCCTCGACCATCTGTTGTACCTGACGAAGAATGTAGTCGCGTGTAATCATTTCAGGATCGGATTGCTTTGCGAGAGTTCGAACCGAGACCGGACACTTGGACCCCAGGTGTACCGGATGGGTCCAGGAAGGGATGTGCACATTGAACAATTCTTCGATCCATTTTTAATTGTCCTTTGAGGCCAATATTTGTTGACGGATATTAGGCGATCTGTATTATAATCGCGTAGTGGTATTCATTTCGAACCGTTCTGGCATAGATAAGCATTGAGGCGTTCTTGGATTCTCAAATTTAGCCTGGTTCTTCTTGGGGCTGTAACTACAGCGCCTTTCTGGTCCACAGACTCTTCTGGTCAACCGTTCACGTTCTCGGCTCGCAATTCGGATCTCGCCCGGCTCAGTTACGGCTCTGTTGCAATGGCGGACGTGGACAATGACGGCGATTTTGATGTGCTGTATACGGGGAATTCCAGAGCAAACCGGCCATTCGGGCCCGTGAGCGGAATCGCCATCAATCAATTCACGGGTGTTGAGGTATTCGGCTCCATCCCGTTTGATCTGACACGCCTGTCGTCTGAGACGTGGCTGGGACATGCCGCGTGGTCGGACTACGATCTGGATGGAGATCTCGATTTTATTCTAACCGGTACAGCCTCTGCCGATGGACCGTACCCATCTACAGCAATGCTTTATCGAAATGATGGCTTGGCAAATTTTGCGGAGGTTGATGTCGGCCTTGAGGGCGTTCACAGCAGCATAACGCGGTGGGTTGACTACGATAATGACGGAGATTCAGACCTCGTTCTCTCGGGACGGATCTCCGATGGAACGCATTCGATACGTTTATATCGGAATGAAGGAAGCGAACTTTTTTCAGAAGTCTCGACACCGTTTCCACAGCTTGCTTTCGGTGACGTCGCCTGGGCAGACTATGACACCGACGGTGATTACGATGTCCTGGTGACCGGAACCCGTGAAGCGGGTCAGTTCATGTCACTTCTGTATCGCAACGATGGAAACGGAGAATTCACTCTGACACCTGATGTTTTTGCGTCGCTGGCATTCTCTTCTGCTGCGTGGGGAGACTACGATTCGGATGGTGATCCGGACCTGATTCTTTCCGGTGCTGAACTGGGAGTCAATGAGGCGTTCGTAGGCAATTCGTATCTGTATCGGAACGATGGTGGCTCATTCGTCGAACGACCGGATGAATTTGTAGGAGTCTTCAACGGAGACCAGGCCTGGGCCGATTATGATCTGGACGGAGATTTGGATTTGTTCGTGATGGGGCGCACCTCCATGTTGGGCAACCACATCGCCTACATCTACCAGAATAACGACGGTGAATTCAGAATTGTGACGGGTCTTGTAGGGACATCTACGGCGAACTCCGTCTGGGCGGATTTTGACGGCGACAATGATATTGATGTCCTCGTGACTGGACTGAATCTGACCTCAACACCCTTCACAAAGCTCTATCGAAACGTTTCTCGCCTGGTCAATACGCCTCCTCTTCCGCCGGATGGTCTCTCGGCAATTGTTGGGTCGGGTGAGGCCACTCTTTCGTGGAATCCGGGAAGTGATGTGCACACGGCGACCCCTGCTCTTACCTATAGTTTGCGGGTCGGAACGGCGCCAGGGTCTTCGGATGTGATGTCGTCCATGTCTTCTGCAGAAACAGGACGTCGTTGGACTCCGGGGTTGGGCAATGTTCAGCAGAACACCAGCTGGACGCTTCGTTCACTTCCGGTAGGACTCTATTACTGGAGCGTTCAATCGGTTGACAACAGCTTTATTGGATCCGCTTTCGCAGAAGAAAGTCAATTTTCAGTCACGACAGGAGCCAAAGTAAGCACCGGTACAGATGATTCGAGTGATTTACCACGAAGAACGGAATTGAATCCGATCTTTCCGAATCCTTTCAACCAGTCAGCCACCATCAGTTTTGAAATTGCAAAGTCGTCGTCTGTAAGACTGGCCATCTACGACCTGCTTGGCAAAAGAGTCCGGGTTCTGGCAGATGGTCTTTTTGGAACCGGGCGACATCAGGTTGATTGGGATGGGAATACCGATTCAGGATCTCCGATGGGTTCGGGTATCTATTTCGCGAGAATGGAGACAGACGGGAAAAGCACTAGCAGGAAAATTGTGTTGCTACGATGAATCAGAGTCTTATAATTCGAATTCGATTCTCGTTCGTCAAGGGACGTGGTGTCGCGATTCTCCTGGTCATGTTTTTAGCGATTCGTCCGGTTGCAGCTCAGATCGACCCGCCGGATTTATGGGAGTCGGTTCTCGTTCCGGCGCTTGAGCCCCTTCAAAACGGCGATGCTGCGTGGGGAGACTACGACGGTGACGGTGATCTCGACCTTTTTTATACAGGTAATACCGGCACCTTCGATGATCCGACACCCTTTACCCAGTTTTACTTTAACGATGGGGACTACCTCGAGCTCATTCCTGATCCCAGCGCACCAGATGCCAACATTGAAGTGCCCGCGACCCGATACGCCGGTGGACTCAATGTCAATCTCCCAATTCTGGAAGACATATGGCGAAGTGCAGTCGCCTGGGGTGACTACGATAACGACGACAGATTAGATGTCGTGGCGACCGGCATTACTTCTAGCGGACAGCGAGGAATGTGGATCTATCGAAACGTACCCATTGAAGAGCGGTTTTTACGGGTCGTTCAGTTGCCTGGACTCAGCGATGGAGATATCGCGTGGGCAGATTACGACAACGACGGAGATCTGGATCTCGCATTATCAGGTATCGACGACGCGGGAACCCCTCAATCATGGCTCTTCGAGAATCAGGTGCGAGACGGAGGAACGTTTGTTCAGAGTTCGGCTGGAATCATCGGACTGGATAAAAGCTCTTTGGCGTGGGGTGACTACGACAACGATAGGGATATGGACTTGCTGCTTACAGGAGTTGCCTCTCCACAACGATTTGTAACGATTCTCTATAGAAACGATGGCAGTGGCAACTTCAGTCAAGATCCGGTAGAACTGGATAATCTTTATGCCGGTTCAGTTGCCTGGGGTGATGGAGACGCCGATGGAGATCTCGACATCCTCCTGAGTGGAGCGGAGCTTAATCCGTTTCTTCTGGAAGGAAAAATTGCCATCTATGAAAATTCCGGCGGCAGTTTTTCTTCGTCAAACGTGACGGTACTCGGGGGCTTTGAAGGAGACCCTGCGCTCGGCCGTTACGCAGGAGCTGCCGCATGGGGAGATTTCAACAACGACGGTTTTGCTGACTTTATTATCAACGGTTTACGTCGTCCACTGGACACGGACGGGGGCCAGACCTATGAGTCACGCGGCAATCAGACCTATGTAAAATCGACAATTGGCTTCCGCCACGGAGCATTTAGTGGAGCGACCAACGGCCCATCGTTTTGGGGAGACTATGATAATGATGGCGACCTGGACCTATTCGTCATGGGGCGCGAAGCAAGCGGCAACGATATCGTGACGACAAAACGAAACTACCTGCCGTTCTATCCTCCCAATTCTATTCCGAATCCTCCAGGATCGTTATCGTCGACCGTACAGGGAAATGGGGTAGAAATGTCGTGGGCAGAAGGGAATGACGGTTTCTCGCCGGCTGCATCTCTCACATACAATATTCGTGTCGGAACGGAGCAGGGAATCGGTGATATTGTCACTCCCATGTCGCGCAGTTCAGACGGTCAAAGACTGATCTCTGAAATGGGAAACACGCAGCACAACCGTGGCTGGATTTTAAGAAACCTTCCGCCTGGAACGTATTATTGGTCTGTACAGACTATAGATACGAGCTTCAAAGGATCGCAGTTTGCCGTAGAGGAGAGTTTTACGATCACAGAGTAATCACGGTGCAGGAAGCGAGCATGGCGCCAACCATGGTACGAACCTTGGCAGCTAACAGGCCCTAGTCACTGACCAATCTTCGGCTATTCGTTCGTCCATGGGTGGGCGCTGATTCTGGCTTGACGACGACTCGGCGGTGAAACATCATACCCGGTTTTCTCTGCACCGCTGAGGGGCGTGTACGAAAGAATTCGGGCCGACTCATCGCTGATCACCCACTCGACGGAGAACCGACCGACCGAACCGATAAACCCAAATCCAAATTCCACGTTAGACATCGTTCCGGGTTGAGCGAGCAGCTCCGCATCGAATACCCCACCGGGCGGTACGAATGCATCGTCGAGGACCGTGATAGTCTGTCCCAGGCCGACGAGCCTTACCTGATTCAGGTTCAGTTTCTTGTCAATCGAATCTCTCTGGCGCCGCAGGTCCAGGCTGAGATCCAACTCGTTCAGACCGGCGCGATACTGATTCGGGGGAACGTACGAGAGCAGAAGATCCTGAAATCCGAATGAGCCAAATTCCAGAAAACGATACCATTGTTCAATCTGATACGGGTTCTGACCAACGCGGTGCCATGCAATCTGTTGTGTTGCTACAATGATCGCGCCAGAGGGCGACGTTCGAGACGAAACATTTTCCTCAAAAACTTCTGCGAAAGGAATGGGAGGAATGGTCGTTTCTGCGCTTGTTATTAGCGGAAGATCGGGTGATGCGATTTCAATTCGATACGTGTGCATCGGCTGAACCTTTAGCTTTGCGGAGAACAAGAATATCGAAGTTCCATTCTCAAATGTCTTCGTAGAATCCGACCATGCGACGGTTTCGCCTGTATCCAGGTCGACCGAACGAACGGATACGTTGGGTTCGGGCCCCAACCGTGCGTCGAGTACTTCGCGGATTGGAATGAGCCGGATGTGTTGCACGTCGGTATTCATATCCAGCGTTCCCCAGAGCGTAAACTGACGGTCGCTATCCAGGATGGGATCCACTGTATCGTCACACGCCGCAACGCTCATCATGAACGCGCCGAAAATCATTACAAAGAGTCTCGATCTCACCATGGGTCAGCAAATGCCTGAATCTCTATCAAAATTCGAATTTTACACCGAAGGATGGAATTAACGGTAACTGATCCAAACTTCGGAGGGTAAACAGGTCTACGTAAAACAGGTTCGTCCGATCATACACGTTGGTGACTCCGCCCTGAACGACCAACCGAGTTCCACCTACGAACGTAAACGACTTGTCAAGCGAAATATCCAGTCGGTGGTACGATGGAAGGCGTCCGTCATAGGGTTGTCCATAAAGGACTCGAGTAGTTCCTTCTTCTTCAAATACATCCGTAGGTCCGTCCGTCAGGACAAACTCGTCAAATCCAACCGCGCGGCTAAATGGAAGTCCGGAGCCATACTGGAAGCGAATACCCAACGTAAAGCCGTACGTAGCGAAGGACGCTAGAGCATTGAGTTGGTGTCGTCGATCGTGAGGCGGAGAAAACGTCAGCTCTCGAGTGCCAAACCAAAATTGAATTTCGCTCTGTTGGGCCACGTATTCGACTTTTGAGTGGCCAAAGTTCACGAAACCGTAAAAGATTCCAGTGTCAAGTTCCACACGTGCGTCAAATCCGAGAACCTCTCCGTCCGCCGATTGGAACGTGGTCGTGAACTGCGGAAAAGCCGACCATCTCGCAATCGAAAGGTTCGATAGTTTTTTGTAATACGCTTCCAACGCAATACGAAGAGCCGGTACAGGCCGGATCTGGTATCCAGCAATTGCGTGCATCGCCGCGGGGACGCTCTCTTTGGGAGAGACTGTCCAGGCCGTAAATACGTCTCCGGCGTCGCGGCGATCAGTGAGGCCAACCACCTCCTGATGATATAGACCCCAGGCAGCGCTGAAGCGATGGACGCCGACGTCGTAAACAAGTCGGGCTCTCGGCTCTAAAAAACTGACGCCATTGCTTGGAAAAGACGCAACGCGAATTCCAGGTCTAAATCGGATTTTGTCAGGGTCGCCGATCTCTGTTTCGATATAAGCACCGACTTCCGTTACGTTCTCGACATTCGTAGAAATGCTCTGGAAAGCACCCCCCAGCTCGCTCTCAAGTCGGATGGAGCTTAGAAAAAGTCCCCAGTCAACGTTCGATTTCGCCGTGAAATGGGTCATGTTGGCCGAAAAATTGAACCGGGAAGCTTTCGATTTCCGGGCCGGATCGATCTCCTGTCCGAACGTATTTTCGATCTCGGAAGTCGAAAGAATGATTTCTGCCTGAACGGGCAGCGACGTGGGAAGGAGGAGAAATCTTGTACCGAACGCCTTGTTGCGCCAAATCACCTGATCTGAAGAAGATAGTGTATCGGCTGCTCCGACCGGATCAATCGTACCGCGGTCGTACGTTTGCAGCCCTGTAAACGAGACCTGGCTGTTCGCACTAAGGTTTGCGTGAATCTTACCAAACACATCGCTGAACGAGTAAGGGAGAGGCGTATCAATCAGCTTCTCAACCCCTTGATCGATCACGGACATTCTCCCGGAAAAAATGAGAGATATTCGATTTCGGATGATCGGTCCCTCAATTCGTGCGGCACTCACGAAAGGCGCCGCAGAAATATCGCCCTCGAACCTGCGCTTATTTCCGTTCCTCGTCGCAACGTTTATGACCGATGACAACCTTCCCCCGAATCGGGCACCAAATCCACCCGCATAGACATCGGTCACATTGATGACGTTGGACGGGAAGGCGGAGTAAAAGCCGATCAGGTGAAACGGTTGATAAATGAGTATCCCGTCGAGCAGAACAAGATTTTGCGTCGGTTCGCCCCCACGTACAAAGAACTGCCCGCCCTGATCACCAACGGCTACAACGCCGGGCAGCGTGGTCAGATAATTGACCAGGTCACCGGACACATCCGGAGCGGGAATCAGGTCGATATCCCGAGGTCGTATCGTTTGGAGACCGGCAACGACAGCGGCGGCGCCAGCTCCGTCTCGGACAGCTTCCACCACGACTTCGTCCAACTCGTGGGTCTCGAACGCAAGCGAGAAATTGTACGTGCGAATTTCTCCAGCGCCAAATACAAGCGTATCCAGACGCGTTTCGTAACCGATAAACGTGGCACTGAAAAAGTACCTCCCAGCGGGAAGGCTGGCGATCACATACAGGCCTTCAAAATCAGACGAAGCTCCGTAAAACTTCCCGTCGGGTGACGTGAGTACGACGTTGACACCCATGAGAGATTCAGCATTTTCATCGTCGTTGACGAATCCACGGAGCATAGCCGCCTGCCCGCTTGCAGAAACGGCGGCACCGAAGAGAAGAAGAGAAAAAATGCAACATCTCAGGTTGCCCTGACCGCCTCTCAAATGCAAAATGATCTATGAAATTGAAGTTTTGGGTATCAATAGGTGCGTATTCGGCTGGTGCTATGGCGACGAAAAAGAGATGTTACGGCGCAAATTCAATGATTGAAAGGCTGAAATGTAGGTACTTTGAGACGGCATTCTTCCATCGTCTCAATGATTCAGGCGACGGCGAACGGCATCTGCCAGGATGAGGGCGTTCGAGCGGTATTTGCGGCGAATTTTCAACTTAACTTCTACGCCGTGTCTGCCGGGCATCGCCTCGAGGAGCTGCAGTTTCTTCGGTCGGATATAGAGCTTGTCCCGGAACAGTCCTCGCTCATGTCGGATATCGTATAGCGCGCCGACCTCAATTTTGATCGTTTCCGGATCGTTTTTAAACATTCCCAGGGTAACCGTCTGGATTCGGAAGACTAGAAACTCGTCTTCCAGTCGGACCACTCCTTTGGCTTCAGAGAATCCGGCATGTACTTCCGGTATTTCGAAAGGAATACTTAACACTGTTTGCCTTTATGATTGAGTTCTGAATCCGTCGTAGGATTAAGCTCTCGCTGCCGGCGTCTCTCAACTTCTTTTTGTTGTCTTTTGTGTTTGCGAAGTTTCGTGGTTTCGGCACCAATATGTACTTGTCCGCGCTGGGAGGCCAGATTCATTTGTTTTTCCCGCTCGCGATATCGTTTTCGGTCCTCCTCAGTTTTGATATTAATACAATGTGGGCAACTTACACCGAGTTCGAAATCGTCACTGGTCTGATCGTTTTCACCAATAGGCATGCGACACGCCCTGCACAAGTCATACGTCCCGGCTTGCAGACGATGATCCACGGATACGCGCTCGTCGAAAACAAAACACTCTCCTTGCCACATGGACTCGGCTTCGGGTACGGTTTCCAGATACTTCAGGATTCCTCCCCGCAAATGATACACTTCGTCAAGACCCTTTTTCTTCAGGTATGACGTTGACTTTTCGCATCGTATTCCACCTGTGCAGAACATGGCAACCCGGACGTCCTTCTTCGTTCCAAGATGTTCGTCGAGGAATTCCGGAAACTCCGTAAAAGATTGAGTGTGTGGATCTACGGCACCCTCGAATGTGCCAACGCGGACCTCGTACTCATTTCGTGCGTCGACGAGCACAACGTCAGGATCGGAAATCAGGGCATTCCAATCTTCCGGATCTACGTAGGTGCCTACCGTCTGCAGCGGGTCCACATCGTGAATTCCAATCGTCACAATTTCCTTCTTCAACTTAATTTTGGCACGGAGGAAAGGGTTATTCTCCGCGAACGATTCTTTGTAGATGAGATTTTCGAAACGACCATCTGCGGAGAGCCATCCTAACAGCGCATCCATACCGTCGCGGCTACCCGCCACGGTACCATTGATTCCCTCTCGGGCAAGGAGAATGCTTCCTTTGATACAATGTTGATCCAGTACTTCATGCAGAGCAGCTCGAAGTGCGCCCGTATCGGTCAACTGAACAAACTTGTATAGAGCTCCTATGACAACTTGAGGCATCGTGCTTGGCTGATTTCCTTTTCCTATTTCGGCGTCACTGACGACAGCCTTGCAACGCAATGTGAGCCCGAAAGGTAAATCGACTTCGTCTCGAAGCTCCCAGAGCACGGCATATCTGCTGGGACATCTACCGTGTGCTCTTCGCTGTTTACCAGAAGCGTAAACAGCGCCATCGTATTTCGAATCAGAATGATTGGATTGGGGTGAGGAAGATACTTGGAACGGAGCACGTTTTCCAATTCTCTCGTGCACGAAAGGACCCCTGGAAATATCTTGGGCTAATTCTCCACACCAATAGATTTCAATTTGCAATGACACGCACGCGTCGCGACTTTATAAAGGGAGCAGCATTTGCCGGAGGAGCCGTTTCGCTTGGTTTTGCGACTCAGGATATCCAGAAAGCAGCAAAACTTGATTCTGCTATCAAGCCGAGCGAGATTCGGCGGGGAGCTGCCCTTCGCATCCTGATTCTGGGTGGGACGAGTTTTCTTGGCCCGCATACGATTTCGTATGCCCTGGCGCGCGGTCATTCGATTACCATCTTTACGCGGGGACGAACCGAGCCTACTATTTATCGCAGCCTCTTTCAATACGTCGAGCAACTGATTGGTGATCGGCAAAACGATCTGGAAGCGCTGAAGGGAAGAGCGTGGGATGTTGTTATTGATAACTCGGGGCGTAATCCCGATTGGACCCGTGATTCCGCACGGTTGCTCAAAGGGCACGTCGGACTCTATATCTATACGTCGTCAACGGGGGTGTACTATCCGTATTTGGGATCGAACATCACGGAGGATACGGTACCGATTACAGCACTTACTCAAGGAGTTCCAGACAACGGAGATTCCAGATATGCGATCATGAAGGCCTCGTCTGAGATCCAGGCCATAGAGGCATTCGGAGACGATCGTACGCTCATCATGCGACCGACGTACATTATCGGACCGGGCGATCAGTCGAATCGATTTCCCTATTGGCCAGTCCGTCTCTCCAGGGGAGGAGAGGTATTCGTTCCGGGAAAGGGCCACGATCCCGTCCAGTTCATTGATGCCAGAGACCTTACCGAATGGACGATACGATTGGCTGAAGAGAATAAGGCGGGTACGTTTAACGTTGTTGGACCCGCATCGGTAATGGGAATGAATGAATTCGTCTTCGGAGCGCATGCGGCATTTTCTTCGCCGGTTTCATGGGTGCATGTGCCCGACTACCAGTTTCTAAAGGCCCAGGGCATCGAAGATCTGGTTCCATGGATCATGCCGGTCGACAATAACTACGGCTCGGCGCGCGCCAACAATGGTGCAGCAATCGCCAACGGGCTAACATTTCGACCGCTTGCCGACTCCACCAATGACGTTTTGTCGTGGTGGTACTCCAACGCCGTTACGGCCGAAAGGCGCCAGAGTTTGGAAACCGGCGAGAAGTCATTCATGGCCCGGGAGGCCGAAGTGATTGCTGCCTGGAAAGCCCGCTAGTGAGCTCCCTGTTCAAGACTGAGTGTGCCCGCCGCGTGTTTGAAATAGCTGGCGCGCTCGATATCACGGATTTCGACCATTGTCTGGAGATCCAGCGACGGATTGGCCGACGAAAAATGCTGCCTCAACGTTTTCTGACCAAAGTTCCCAGTGAACAACGGGTTGTCCTATGATTGACTCCTGAAATTATTACCCTAGTGGTTTGGTTCTGATGATCTCGATCTGTTCAGGTGCCGGAATCCCAGTAGCCTCCAGGATATCGAGAATGATTTTCAGGTGATGTTCGGTGTGAATACAGGCGAAACGAGTCCAATTGACCGCCGTAAAGTCGCCCAGAAGGTGATGCTGCACAACAGCATCCGAAGACTCGATTTCGTTTTCTCGACCCGTTAGCTTCTCCCAGGAAAGGTGAGCCTGTTCGAGTTCAGCTTTTACATCTTCCCGACTCGACACGCCATTGGGATGTACGAACTCCGGAGCCTGAGCTTTTCCCCGAGGGATAGCACCACTATTCAGAATGAACACTCCCAGCTTGTTCGGTCCGGTGCTATCTGTGCTAGTTTCGGGCCTCAGGGTCTTCCCCACACTGCGCCCCATCCTGTCTAGCGCGAGAGCAACATGCGCCACATGATCGCCTACACTCCACAAAGAAACAGTCTGATCGAGGGCGGAAAATGTGTGGTCATTTTCGACCAATGAAAACAAGGCATTGAATTGCTGCTCGATCGTTTGCAAGTCATCCATGTGCTAGGATCTTTGACCTGGATTCTGCGAAAGTGGATTCAGTCGGGGTAGGGCGTGTTCAGGGCGAGCGCCTTTCGCCAAATGTTTTGCCTGCCATCAGGTTCCTTTCTCGAATTGGAATTGTCTGTATACGCGGCAATGGGCCATCGTCCTGATTCGTTTCGTCGGTAATTACGAAGTAGACCAGTCGTGGGGCGAGTCGTTTTCATTCAATTGGGCAACCAGTTTCTTCGGTGCGATGGCTCGATAACTTTCATCAAGCCATGACGCGATCATATCGAGCGACACGTCCTCATCAGGTCCAACACGAGCCGTTACCCATCCATGCTTTCCCAATCCATATCCTGTGGGCTCTGTGAACGAGAGGTCGAGGGCAAGTTCGCCTGTGTGAGGCAATTTTACTGAAAAGGTGACGGTTGGGGGCTCCGATCCCATGAACAGAAAAGCTTTCTTTCGGATCTTGAATGCGCAGTCACCCCAGGGGAATTCTTCGACGACGTCTGGATAGCTGAGTGCCAGGACGCGAAGAAAGTGTCGAATTGATTCGGAATTTTTCATTCGGTGTGAAATTCAAGGCAGCGGTGGGTCTCAAGCTACTTCCTGGATTTTCGAATGGATGTAGCCGCTTTCACCCCGCTGACAAAATCATCAACCGTCATGGATCCAATCGTCTCTCCGATCAGAGACAGAGGCAGATTTTCCAGTTTGCGGAAGCGTACGCATGATTTTCCGACATCGAATCGTTTTCCTGTTGCCCGATACTTTTTTTCGAAGGCTTCGCGCCGGTCATCCGACATATAAATGCCGGTCAGGTACACGGCCATATGATTCTTTTGGGATGCCAGTGCTGCATACATCAGTGGTTTCGCATTGTACGTATCGGGATACGTCTCCAGAGGTACTTCATACGTGATCATTCCCCAATTCATCACCTCTTCGATGCCATTGGGGAGGTTTTGAACGATTACGTCTCGGACGGCAGAAATGGATTCGCGACGATCGGTCGGTAAATCGGCGAGGTACTGATCGACGGTCTGGGCTTCTGATCTCATCGACGGTGGGGTTCTACCTACTAATTCAATATGCACGAGAGAATCATATACCCGTTCTTCTGGAGAATCGCAAATAGAATCACCCGTTTATCGATTCTCGTCCGACAGTTCAGGTAGGGCTTGATACCTGTGCCGTCCGGTTATTAGTCTGACACCCCGTTGAAAGGTGACGTATGACCACGCCCAACCCGATAACACCCAGAGTCGATTCCGAAATCCGATCAGGAAGAATATGTGGATGGCTAGCCACGCGATCCAGGCTAGAAAACCGGAAAATCGAACTTTTTTGAACTGAGCGACTGCTGCTGCGCGGCCGATGGTTGCAAGTGTGCCCTTGTCCTTGTACGTGAACGGCCGGGTCGGTTGGTTCCGAGCAAGCTGCGTGATGTTCATGGCCGCATGCACGCCTTCCTGGATTGCCGCGGGGGCAATTCCAGGTACATTGCCTTCTCCAAACTCCACTCTAGCCAGATCTCCAGCGACAAAGACATTCTTGTATCCGGGGACGGAAAGATCATCCTCTACGCGTACTCGTCCAGCGTGGTCGAGTTCGACGTTGAGTGAACGCGCGAGCGGCGACGCTTCCACACCGGCAGCCCAGAGAATGGTGCGAGATGGGATAGAACTCTCGCCCAGGACGACGCTCGATTCGGTTAATTCTGAGACCAGAGAATCGGTCCATACTTCAACGCCAAGTTTCTCAAGTTGGCGTTCGGCTTTGCGGGACATATCGGGCGAATAGCTGGACAGTATTCTGTCTTTCCCTTCTACGAGGATTACTCTTATCTGTCCAGGATCAATTCTTCTGAATTCTTTTGCAAGCGTTTGAAATCCAATCTCGGCGAGTGCACCTGCAAGTTCAACGCCGGTCGGACCACCCCCGATGACCGTAAACGTCAACCATTCTTGTCGTTTCTGCTCATCGGATTCTCTTTCCGCCGCCTCATACGCCAGAAATATGCGTCGTCGAATTTCCAGAGCGTCAGCAATGGTTTTAAGGCCGGGAGCGTACGCTGCCCACTGATTATTGCCGAAATAGGAATGAGTAGCACCGGTTGCCAAGAGTAGATAATCGTATGCCAGTTCCCCATTTGCCAGACCGATCTTTTTCTCTCTGAGGTGTATGGCTTCGGCCTGACCGAGAAGAACCGTCACATTATTCTGACGGCGAAGAGCGGCTCGTAGCGGATAGGCGATATCGCTGGGATTCAGGGCGGCAGTGGCGACCTGATAAAGAAGGGGTTGGAATAGATGAAAATTTTCTTTGTCGAGTAGTATGATTCTTACGGACGCGCGTTTCATCGCGCGCGCAGCATAGAGGCCCGCGAATCCGCCACCTACGATGACGACTTTCGGGAGCGCCGATGAGGATGATGACCTGGGATTCACCTAACGAATAGAAACATTCAAAAACACCGATCGACTTCTTCGGGTGGACGGGCGAGTCCAGATTCTAATACGATACTATTCTCACTCAAGGTGCATTCCCAATCTTTTTTGCCTGTTCTTACCCAATCCACTCTAAATCGTATGAACTAAATGGCGAACAGATTTCCATTTATGAAGGAGGTCTTCTTGAGAATCTGGTGTCAAGGCAAGCTTCATCTCGATCATGTCGAGACCGTCTGCAAAGCCATTTTGGATCCGTTGTCCGGCAGTGAACCCATATTTCTCAAAGAACGCTTCGGTATGCTGGCTGGTTGCCACACGAAAGGCCTGAACTTCGTGGTTATTCAAGACTTCGATCATACGGGCAGTCATCAGATACTCCCCAAGTCGCTTTCCATGTTGATCAGACGCAATCATTCCCCAGCATAAATCGGCTGTGTCTCTTCTATCTCGGAAGCCATATCCACCACAGCCGACAATCTTTCTATCGCCTTCCAGTACCCAATAAGCATTGGACTCATCTCTTATAAATTCGAGAAACTCTTCCCGCTCAGATGCGGCAAAAAAGGCCGGACAGTTGCTATCGAAGACGGCCTTACAACCGTCCCGGTCGTTCGGGTTATATGGTCGGAAAGTGACTTTCAGTTTACCAGAGGTCCAAATCGAAAGGTCGGGTTTGCCAAGTTAGCCGCAGCGCGTTTTTATTGCGACAACCACTGGCCTCAATTACCTTGATGAGCCATGAAATTACTTCGGCATATTCTGATCATTCTGGCCGTTACGATTCTTTTCTACATGCTGTGGGGTGAGTTCTTTGGCACGTCTCCAGAGGTATCGGACCTGATTTCCAATCGCTCCACGGAGTTCGTTGATGCGGAGCCGGCCACGGTATCATTCCTGGGTACGCCACTTTATGCCAACGAACCAACGGGAGAATCAGGAAAGCGTATGCGTGCTCAGCTGGCCGAAGCCATGGCTCAACACGAAGATGATCCAGATGCTGTAGACGGATTCGTCTGGCACGGACGACGGTTGGCGTATCTCACTCGATACGCCGAGGCGATCGAGGTTTATTCTCACGGGTTGGACCTGTACCCAAACGAACCGCATCTTTTGCGGCACCGAGGGCATCGGAATATCACGCTACGAAGACTTGACGACGCTATTTTGGATTTTTCTCGCGCCGCGGCTGCCATTGAAGGTCAGTCGGACGAAGTCGAACCGGATGGACAACCGAACGAAGCAGGAATACCGACCAGCACTCTTCAAACGAACATCTGGTATCACTCCGGCCTGGCCCTTTATCTGAAGGGCGAGTTCGAGACCGCGGCTGAATATTTCCAGAACAGTTTCGATCTAGCCAAGAACGACGACATGCGTGTTGCAGCCGCGGACTGGTTGTACATGTCTCTTCGAAGAGCCGGCCGGGTTGACGAGGCAGACGCAGCAATTTCGTTCGTCATGGAAGACATGGATATTTTGGAGAATCATGGTTATCACACGCGGCTCTTGATGTATCGAGGATTGATTTCTGCCGATTCGTTTGAACAACAGCTTGCTAAAGACAAGACGGGCCAGGCGCTGGCTATGCTGGGGTACGGATTAGGAAACTGGTATTTGATGAGCGGGGATACGCTTGCGGCGTTTAAAGTCTATCAAGAGGTACTCGATACCGAGAGCTGGGCCGCTTTCGGTTTTATTGCCGCGGAGGCGGATCTGGCTCGACTGGGAGTAGAGCAGAACCAATAGAGAAATTAGAAGCGGTTATTGTCGTCAGTCGTCAGCAGATGTTGCGGGAAGAATCCGATCCTGGAGGGCCCGATAGGATAATTTGTTCGCCCCTTCATGTATCCGCCACCCGTTGAAAATGACGACGATATCGTAGTCGGGAGCGACCATTACGAACTGTCCGCCATATCCGTTGCCAGCAAAAATGATGGCACGTCCCTCCTCCTGAACCGGGACCCACCACTGGTAACCGTAACCGATGGGAGCCTCAGGACGAACTTGGGCCACTACGGGAGACGTCGACGCCTTCACCCATTCCTCTGAGATAATCTGCTCCCCATTCCAGACGCCGTTTCTGAGGAACAGGTATCCAAATCGTGCCAGATCTTCTGTTTTCAGATACAAACCGCCTTCGGTATCGGCCTCTCCGTCGGGCGTAATCTTCCAGTAGAACTCATTGATGCCTATTGGTTCGAAGAGCCGCTCGCGGGCCCACTCGTCCATGCGCTTACCAGTGGCTACACGCGCAATCTTTCCTATCAGAACGCTGGCACCGTCATTGTACTGATACCGCGTTCCCGGCTCTGCATCCATGGGCTGATCCAAGACGTATTGGAT
>BTQE01000054.1:0-21099 GCA_036985715.1 Rhodothermia bacterium | reverse complement strand
CAAGCATTGCTCCGAATGATCGGTCGAACAGCGCCGTGAGTGTGTCGCCGAGCTCATTCGGCCCATCCGTTCCTTGCTCCAGTCCTTCTTCGGCAAGAGAAATTACGTCTTCAAATCGCTCCCGGTGTCGGATATTGGTCTTTAGCGTATCGAAAGTAAAGTTGAACGGTTTCCGGTAATGGCCTGATAAAAGCGTCATCCGTACCGCCAGAGGGTCTATTCCACGTCCTCCCTCTGATTCCGGAAGAATGAGATCCCGGACCGTAAAGAAATTGCCCGCACTCTTGGACATCTTCTGACCCTCAACCTGAAGGAACCGGGTGTGAACCCATTTCCTGGCGAACGTTTTACCCGTAAGGCATTCTGTTTGAGCAATTTCGCATTCATGGTGTGGGAAAATGAGATCTTCACCGCCGGCGTGAATGTCGATTTCTTCTCCCAGGTACGACTGTGCCATGACCGAACATTCGAGATGCCAGCCGGGAAATCCCCATCCCCATGGACTGTGCCATTGCATGAGGTGGGAATCATCTTTCTTCCACAACGCAAAATCCCGAGGATCCTTCTTTTCCGGATCTTGAACAACGTTCCGAACCACCTGCTCCAGGTCTTCTGCCTCCTCATTTCCGGACAGGCGACCATACGAGGGGAAACTGGGCACTGAAAAGTAAACGGTGTTGGCCGTTTCATAAGCGTTCCCCGATTCCAACAATTGCTCAACGGCTTTGATTTGTTCACGCATATGCTCGCTTGCCCGAGGCCTGACCGTCGGTTCAAGCAAGTTGAGACTCTGCCAATCCTCCTGGAGAACCACGGTATAGTATCGCGCCAGATCCCAGATGTTGGCGAAGCGTTCGCCTTCTTGTGACTGGAGGGCCAGGACCATCCGGTCCTCGCCGGACGCATCCGCCAAATCGTCCTCGGTCAAGTGGCCCACATCAGTAATGTTGGTAGCATATGTGACGCCCCATCCGAGGTTTTTTGCCGTTCGGAATATCAGATCAGCCGTAACAAACGATCGAAAATTTCCGATGTGAGCATACGAATAGACCGTCGGACCGCACGAATAAAATCGAAGATGATCGTTTTCGAGGGGCTCTACAGTCTCTTTTTTACGAGATAACGAGTTATATAGATGGAATTGATGGGTCACGTGAGTCGTCTATTGATATAGTTGCCCCCTGTCATTCCCTAGATACGGAACCGACGAGCGAACGTTCGTAGGGCTACCCGGTTCTGAAGTATAGTAGGACCGGTTCGGAAAATCTGGCCAAATGGAATGGTCTGCAACCTGATCCGTCAAAGAATTAGTCAAACTGACAAAAATTATTGAATTGAAACGATTTAGCATGAAGTTTTTTGCACACATTGCTGTCCTTTCGGTTTTCGTACTCACGGCAGGAGTAGCTGAGGCGCAACGCACGAGATTTTCTTCGGAGCAAATGCGCGAGCGTCAGGAGTCCTTCAACGCAGAACTGATCGAACAACTGGATCTCTCGGACGATCAGACCCTCAAAGTAGACGAGATTCTGGCAGCAGCCCTGGATGCGCGTATTGAGATGATCGCAGAGATGCGAAGCGGCGGTCGTCGCCGACAGGGTATACGTGAGGAAATGGTCGCAATCACGGACGACACCGAGGAAAAATTGAGCGAGGTGTTGACCGACGATCAGCTGGAGGCGTATAAGAAAATCCGAGCCGAACGTCCTCGCAGAGACCGTAGCAGTGGGAGCGGCAGTGGGCGGTCGAGTTAAGGTCCTGGATTCCGCATGATTGCTGTACCCGCATATGAGATCAGTGTCTGGCTCGAGGCGCCACTGGGTGGCTTTGCATTGCCGGCGGAGCAGACGCCCGAAACGGCGCCTGCCATACATGCCAGCGCGTCGGATGCAGCCCTTGTCGACGGAACCTTGGGCGGAAATGAGAGAGCGTTTCGATATCTGGTAGAACGCTATCAGGCTCACATTGTGAGAACGGTCACCGGTATGCTTGGCCAATCTTCGGACGTCGACGACACCGTACAGGAGGTTTTCGTACGATTTCATTTTGCGCTGGCTTCATTTCAAGGACAATCCTCGATTAAGACCTTTTTGACACGCATTGCGATTAATCGCAGTCTGGACGTCATACGCAGTCGCAAGCGGCGATTTTTGGTGTCTTGGAATTCCGAACAGACAGAGAATGTAGAGTCAGAATTGCCTTCGCCCGAAACGCTGGCCATTCGAACAGATGAGATGGTTCGGCTGCGGAAGGCCATAAATACCCTTTCGCCACGTCACAAAGCCGTGGTCGTGCTGCGATTGATCGATGGTCTGTCGACCACCGAAACGGCCGACGTTTTACAAATACCCTACGGGACCGTCTTATCCAGACTGAAACGCGCTCTGGACAGATTGAGAGAGACTGTCGGTGAGTCATTGAGTAACGCTCCGGAGTAGATAACCATTGAAGACGAACTGGGCGATTGAGCATAACTCCAATTGAAGGACTATGAAAAACCACAGAGACCAGCCAGACGATCAGACCATCGACGGTAAGAGCGAAGATTTGAACCGGGAATCTGAATGGACGTGGCTCCATGAATCACTCAAGGCATCGCTCCAGGAAATGGTGGCAGATGAAAGTGAGCATGTCCGGCACGAGTTTCTGACCGACAATATTCTCCGCGCGGTTCGTACATCGAGTGTAAGTCAGAGCTGGTTCGACGAACTCTGGCCGGGTCTAATGAGGTCGTGGGTTCGATCTGTAGTCGTGGTGGGAATCCTCCTGGTATTTCTTCTGGCTGCCTATAACGCGAGACAGGTGAGTTCTGACCTGTTCGACCGTTCCACCACAGAACGCGTATTGGGACTATATCAGGTTACCGTTGCTTCTGCCTATGATCTTGATCTGGAATCGATCTCGAGGTAATACACCATGAATGTGAAAACCAAATCAGCTTTTGTACTCCTTGGAATGTTGATCCTTGGGCTAGTGCTTGGAGTCATGCTACGGACGGCGATTCACAATAAGCAAGTGGAACGGACGCGTTCGTTACGCGAGCGTGGTGCTCTGTCGGAAGTGATCGAAAATGTCGTCAAACCTCACGATGAAGCCCAGGCCCTGGCCGTTCGAGAAATTGTGACGCGCTATGAAGAGGTGTTGGGTGAACTGATGCGAGAGTCTCGGAGAACCCGATCTGCCGTATTTGACTCGATGCATCAGGAGTTATCCCGCGATGTACTGTCGGCTGACCAGGTTCAAGCCCTGGATGACTGGCGGGCTAGAAATCGCCATGGAAACAAGCCCGGTGGGGCGTCAAGGAATGGGTCGATACCAGGTTCGGATTCTGGAAAATGGGATCGCACGAATTCCAACTAACTGAAAATTCTATTTGTTGAACATTCAAGACTAATGAACAAATTTATTGTCATCGCCCTTGTTCTCATTGTCGGATCCGGATTTGTCTGGTATTCGACCCGGGGAGACGGACCGAAAAGCACATCCTATCGGTTCGTTCAGGTTGAGCGGGGGGACCTGGAGTCGGTCGTTGCCAGTACGGGAAATCTGAGGCCTGTTACGATGGTAAAGGTTGGAACGCAGGTCTCAGGAATCGTTAATCGGTTGTACGTCGATTTCAACGATGAAGTGAGGCGTGGACAGCTCATTGCGACAATTGACACGACGCTTTTGGTGACGGCTATTCAGGAGTCGGAAACCTCTCTTCTGCGCAATCAGGCCCAGTTGAACTATGCTCAGACTGAATATGACCGGATCAAGGGATTGCATGCAAAGAGTTTTGCCACGGACGTCGAATTGAATAAGGCCGTATACGATCTGCAGATTGCCAGTGCTACGCTTAAGTCGGGTGAGCTCAATCTTCAGCGGGCAGAGCGTAATCTTTCGTATGCGAACATTTACTCGCCGGTTGACGGAGTCGTAATTGAGCGAAACGTAGACGAGGGTCAAACCGTCGCGGCCAGCTTGTCAGCACCACAGCTCTTTTTGATCGCTGAAGATCTCAGCAAACTGCAGATTCTTACGTCCGTGGACGAAAGTGACATAGGAAAAATTAAGGAGGGTCAAACAGCGCGATTTACCGTTCAGGCGCACGACGATCTCGTCTTCGAGGGCACGGTCAAGCGAGTAAGGCTTCAATCCTCCATTCAGGAAAACGTAGTGACCTATACGGTGGTGGTGAATGTAAACAACGATGACGGTCAGCTATTGCCCGGTATGACGGCGACGGTGGAATTTCTTGTAGAGACTGTCTCGAATGTCTTGAAAGTGCCCAACGCCGGTCTTCGGTTCCGTCCGACAGAAGAAATGATAGCCGAATTAATATCCCGGATGACGGCACAGCGTGAAGCCGAGGGAGACTCAACTCGTGCGGGTGGGCGAAACTTTGGCGGGCGAGAAGGCCGACAGAGTGGCGGTCCGGCAGGATTTCAAGGCAACAGATTCGGCGGTGGTCAGGGCCGGCCTAACATGGCTCAGCTCTGGTCTGTAGATGATGAGGGAAACTTGACGGTGTCCAGAGTTCGGACGGGTATTACGGACGGTCAGTCGACAGAAGTCATTGGACGCAACATCGAATCGGGCATGAACGTGATTGCAGGGATCACCCAAGGATCCATAGCTGAAACCAATTCAAATCCGTTTCAGCAGCAACGGCAAGGTCGCAGACGACCTGGCAGTTTCTAGGGCATTTCCTGTTTGAATTTCTCCACTCAAAACACTGATCTCTGTCACGGTATGCAGGAAGAGAAGAAAACCGTAATTGAAACAAGCAGCATTACGAAAGTCTATGCGACGGGAGGGACCGAGGTCCATGCGCTCGCCGGTGTTGACTTCCATGTCGATGAGGGAGAGTTCGTTGCCATCATGGGGGCCTCGGGCTCTGGAAAATCAACCCTGATGAACATTGTCGGTTGTCTCGATTATCCTACATCGGGTACATATTTACTTGATGGTATTGAAGTTAACACATTGGGATGTAATGCTTTAGCAGATATCAGAAATCAAAAAATTGGATTCGTATTTCAGGGGTTCAATCTGTTGGCTCGAACATCTGCTCTTGAGAATGTGGAATTACCTCTTCTCTACGATCGGTCGGGGAGCAAATTCAATCCGAAGAAACGGGCTCTCGAGGCACTGGAGATGGTGGGATTAGCCGACCGTACCGGCCATCACCCGAATGAATTGTCCGGGGGCCAGCAGCAACGTGTTGCAATTGCTCGCGCCCTCGTGACTCATCCGTCGCTTCTGCTCGCGGACGAGCCCACGGGTAATCTGGACAGTAAGACCTCGGTCGACGTATTCGGTCTCTTCCAGGAACTCAACGCGAAGGGCATTACGATCGTTGTTGTTACACACGAACCGGGTGTGATTCAATACGTGAAGCGGGTAGTTGAATTGACGGATGGTCGGGTTGTCCGTGACGAATCCCAGACTCCTCGCTCGGCAGCAGAAGACCTCGAAAGAATTCTAGTGGAGAAAGGTTTTACTGAAAGGGACGAAGAACTGAGGGGAAAAGAATCAGTACTCGACGAAAACAAACTGACCGTATAGTCGGCTAATCGAAGACCCATAATCAGGCTATCATCAAAGCCATCATCATGACTGCAGCACGACTCCTAAAAGTAGCCAGCAAGAGCATCCTGAAAAACAAGATGCGCACGCTGCTCACCATGCTGGGAATTATAATCGGCGTAGGTGCGGTGATCATCATGGTTGCCATCGGACAAGGTGCGCAGTCACGGATCGAAGAGCAGATTCAGAATCTCGGTACGAATATGATCGTGATCACAGGGGGGACGAGTTCGAGCGGAGGCGTCAGTCATGGTTCAGGGAGCTACAATCGCCTGAAGGTGAAGGATGCGGATTTCATCGCCCAGGAGAGCGTTCTGCTCTCGGGTGTTACGCCCGTTGTCACGACATTTACGCAGGCTGTGGGTGGAACCGGCAATTGGAGAACCCTGATCAACGGAGTCGGCGTCGACTACGAATACATTCGAGCACTTACGCTATTTGATGGATCATTTTTTGACCAGACCGATGTCCGGCAGATGAAAAAGGTGGCTGTTCTGGCCTGGACGGTTGCTGAAAATCTTTTCCCGGACGGGGATGCGGTCGGACAGCAAATTCGGCTTAGAAATGTACCGTTCATGATCATCGGTGTGCTCAATCCCAAGGGTCAAACCGCCTCGGGAACGGACCAGGACGACCAGATTCTAGCCCCCTATACAACGGTCCAGACGCGTCTACGCGGCAGGAGCTTCATCTCCCAGATTCTCGTCAATACGTCAACTCCCAACGACATCCCCGCGGCTGAGGCGGAAATCGCCATTCTGTTGAGGGAGTCGCATGGGTTGGCGGAGTGGGAAGAGAATGATTTCACGATAAAAAATCAGACCGAACTGGCGGAGGCGGCACAGGGTACGACAGAAGTGATGACTCTTCTTTTGGCGGCGATCGCCTCGATTTCGCTACTTGTTGGAGGAATCGGCATCATGAATATAATGCTGGTATCCGTGACCGAACGAACAAGAGAGATCGGAATCCGGATGGCCGTTGGTGCGAGGGGATCTGACGTACTGACTCAATTCCTGATCGAGAGTATTGTCATGAGTGTATTCGGAGGGGCACTCGGCGTACTCGTCGGATTCGCGGGGTCGATGTTGCTGTCGCGGTTGATGGGATGGGGAACTGAAGTCGCTCCAGATATCGTCGCCATCGCGATCATATTCTCGGCAGCGGTCGGCATCTTTTTCGGATTCTATCCGGCTCGAAAAGCCGCTGCCCTCAACCCGATCGACGCACTCCGTTACGAATAAGATCGGGAAAGACTCAGTGTTCCCGGATTTCCCAGACGAGGTGGCGTAAATCCGGAGCGATCAATTTGTCCATGGCAAGCCGCACGGCTCCGGTAGATCCAGGCATTGAAAAGACGAGTGTTTCTCCTATGGAGCCGGCTATTGCCCGCGAAAGAATCGAGGCCGCTCCGACTTCATCGTAGGAAAGCATTCGGAAAATTTCGCCGAAGCCCGGAAGCGTTTTTTCCAGCATGGCTACCACGACGTCGAAGGTTGTGTCGCGCCGTGCGATTCCCGTGCCACCATTGATCATGACGGCATCGAATCCGTCGTCCACATAGGCCTTGAGCACTTCCCGAATTTGCTGGGGCTCATCCTTTATCAGCTCGTACGCGGCGATCTCATAGCCCTTCTTTTCAAGAGCCGAACGGATATACGCGCCGCTGGAATCGGTGTCCGCCGTGCGAGTATCGCTACACGTTATGATTGCGCACCGTACGGTCAGATCTGCTGCGCTCTGTTGATGACTCTGCGTACCCATTCGTGTGTATTCCTGTGTCTAATACAGAATTGTTCAGTCTTGTTCAGAACTTGCGGGCGGGATAGTCTCGGCGCCCGGTTCGCCAAACCAACGCGGAGGATCATATCCGTGACCTCCCCAGGGATGGCACCGGCTGATCCGATGGATCGACAGGATAAGTCCCTTTATGGCCCCATAGCGGTTAAATGCCTCCGTCGCGAATTCTGAACACGTTGGGGTGAAGCGACAAGACGACGGAAAATGCGGAGAGAACACGGCCTGATAAATCTTGATCAAGCCAATGAAAAACATTCTGGGTATGCGTAGCAGGGTGCGAATCATCGAGGAACTACGGAATGAAAGCATCTCAGCTTGAAACGGTGACACGCGCGCAGGTTTCCCTGGATATCAAGTCGCTACCCCGTCCGGCGGAATCTGTAGTCACACGCAGATCGTCATCTGTTCGCTTCGTCGAGTAGGCCGGGCGTAGATCCCTGAATCGCCGATTCGCGTTCTCATCCATGTATCGCCTTCAACTGGTTCGACGGCAATTCTTGGGATCATCTGGATGGATCATCCTTCTCCCTCAACAACGACGGCATGTCTTCCAAAGAGTCTCGTGAGTCCCAGCATCACTTCCGCAGTCGGCTCGACAACAGCCGAGCGGCTCAGGAGCCGCGCAGGTTGCGTTGAATCTCGAGAGATCAGGTCGAAATAGAGCTTGCAGGATCCCTTGTTAGACTCGAAAAGTTCTTCCAGTTCATCGACCTGAGTCTCCGTCAACGTGTCAGCGTCCACCCGAACGATCAAGGACTTTACGTATTCGGTCCTGACTTTCCACATGGGAATGACGTCGTTCGCGAGAACCTTGGCGCTTCCTCCTCGCACGTCTACGCTTCCACGAATGAGGACTATTTCATCCACCTCCAGATAACGTTGCACTCGATCGTACGTGTTAGAAAAACAGACGAGTTCGGCCTGACCCGAGAAATCCTCAAACGTAACAAAAGCATAAGGTCTCCCGGATTTATTGGACCGGTGCGTAACCTCGGTGATGATACCACAGAAGGAGTGTTGAGGCCGATTCTTTCGATATCCGCTGTCATCATCTCCGTTCTCCTCCGCCAGCGATTCAGCATCTGCGACTTGAGCTGACGCGAAGGCACGAATCTCTGGCAGGAAGGCTTCAAGAGGATGGCCCGAAACGTAAAAGCCAACCGATTCACGCTCTTCCTTCAAGAGACGACCACGAGACCATGGGTCGACAACAGGTAGTTTGGGCTCCATGGTGGCGGCGCCGTCGCCACCTACGCCGAACAACGAATTCTGACCGGCGGCTCGATCCGCCTGAACCTTGTGCGCGTATCTCATGGCTGCGTCGACGGCTTCCATCAGCTGAGCTCGATGTCCATCCAGGTCGTCCAAGGCACCCGCTTTGGCCAAACATTCGATCGCTTTCTTATTCACAGATCGGGTGTCCAGGAGTTTGGTTAGGGAGAAGATGGAGTTGAACGGGCCGTCACTTTGCCGCGCTTCCAGAATGTTCTCGATCGCTCCGCGCCCTACACCCTTTACCGCCCCGAGCCCAAACCGAATTTTACCATTCTCGACGGTAAAATCCGTTTGACTTTCGTTGATGGATGGGGGTAAGAGGTCGATTCCGACGTGCCTGGATTCCTCGAGAATAATCGACAATTTCTTCGTGTCGCCCATGTCATTCGTCATTGCAGCTGCGAGGAATTCCGCAGGATAATGAGCCTTCAGATAGGCCGTCTGATAAGCAACGATGGAATAGGCTGCGGCGTGCGATTTGTTGAATCCGTAACCGGCGAACTTCGCCATCAGGTCGAATACTTCGTTTGCCGTTTCTTCGTCGATTCCTCTATTGGAGGTACCGGCTACGAATATCTCTCGCTGCTTGGTCATCTCTGACCGCTTTTTCTTACCCATCGCACGACGGAGAATGTCGGCACCGCCGAGCGTATATCCTGCCATTTCCTGCGCCATTTGCATTACCTGCTCCTGATAGACGGGAATCCCGTACGTAGGCTCAAGGATGGGAATCAGGCATTCATGCGGGTATTCAACGGCTTCTTCGCCATGTTTTCTGGCGATGTACATTGGGATATTGTCCATTGGGCCCGGGCGATACAGGGCGTTCATTGCGATGAGATCGTCGATCGAAGTCGGCCTCAATTTTCGGAGCCACTCCCGCATCCCACTGGATTCAAATTGGAATATGGCAACTGTATCAGCATGTCGAAACAGCTCCATCGTCGCTTCATCATCCAACGGAATTTCGTCAATGTCGAGTTCGATATTCCTGTTTTCCCTGAGTAGTCGAATCGTATCGTCGAGGACGGAGAGTGTCTTCAAACCAAGGAAGTCCATTTTCAACAGTCCGAAAGACTCTACCCATTTTCCGTCGTACTGAGTGATCATCACGTCGTCGCCGCCTGATTTGCCTCTGGCGATGGAGACCGGGACGTAATCGCTTACTTTTCCAGGAGCTATGATGACTCCAGCGGCGTGTACACCCGTGTGCCGAGCCGAACCCTCGAGAACCTTTGCGTAAAGCATGAGGTTGCGGATCTGCTCGTTAGGGTCCTTGGTCAACTTGCGAAAGGCAGGGACGTCTTCCATGGCAGACTCGAGGGTTACCCCCGGGCCTTCCGGAATCATTTTCGCGATGCGGTCTGCTTCGGAGAGTGGAATGCTCAGAACCCGCGCTACGTCTCGAATGACTGAACGCGCACCCATCGTACCGAATGTGATGATCTGGCAGACGTTTTCTCTACCGTATTTCTCTACCACATACTCGATGACCTTGGCCCGTCCGCGGTCATCAAAATCTATGTCTACATCCGGCATCGAGATGCGCTCGGGATTTAAAAACCGCTCGAAGAGCAAATTGTACGTCAGCGGATTTATGTTCGTTATTCCGAGGCAGTAGGCCACAAGACTTCCCGCTGTGGATCCTCTACCCGGACCGACGCTTACCCCGAGTTCCCTTGCTGCCGTCGTGAAGTCCTGGACTATCAAAATGTAACCGGCATACCCCATTTCGCCAATGATGACCAGTTCGTGATCAATCCGGGTCTGGATCTCCAACGAGATTTCCGGGAAACGACGGGCCGCCCGCTCATATACTAGATGACGGAGATATCCGTCCGTGTCATTCTCAAATTCGGCCGGGATCGGGAAGTGCGGCATGAGAAGCTGCCCCATCGGCAAATCGAACTTGCACTTTTCGGCGACTTCATTGGTCGTGACCAGAGCCTGCTGGCTCACCGAAGGATCCAGATCCCTCAGAATCCACTCCATTTCCGAGGACGATTTCAGAAAAAACTGATCGTTCTCGAATCGCATCCGGTTGGGGTCCGTCAGGTCCTTACCCGTCTGCAGGCAGAGAAGAACGTCCTGCGCGGCGGCATCCTCCCGTTCGACGTAATGGACATCGTTGGTCGCGATCACTTTTACATTGTACTCCTTAGCCCACCGAAGGAGGACCTCGTTACATCGATGCTGATCGGGAATATTGTGGTTTTGGATTTCGACGTAGTAATCTTCTCCGAAGATGTCCAGGTAGGCCTCGAAGATTTTCCTTGCTTCGTCCTCCCCGTTTCTCAGAATGCTTTGTAGAACTTCTCCCTGCAGGCAACAGGTGGTTGCCACGAGGCCTTCACCATGATTTCTAAGAATCTCGTGGTCTATGCGAGGTTTGTAGTAGTACCCCTCGATGAAGGACTTCGAAGAGAGCCGAATGAGATTTTGATATCCAATCTCGTTCTTTGCCAGAAGCACCTGGTGGTACCGCTTTCGGTCCGTTTTCTCCGACATGGACGATGCTGTGACGTAGAACTCACAACCGATGATGGGATCGATTCCTTCTCGTTTTGCCGTCGTATAAAACTCTGGAATACCAAAGAGATTTCCGTGGTCCGTGATGGCCAGGGCCGGCATCTCCAATTCCTTTGCCCTGGCAAGCAGTCGATTGATGCGGGCCGCACCGTCCAGAAGTGAATACTGGGTGTGGCAGTGAAGGTGACAGAATGGGGTCATCAGTATGGTCTATACGCAATCTTAATTCGCCAGTCTCAGGCGCGACAACCGGCGGTGCCAATAACGGGTGTGGGAGGCCCCAAATCAATGTCTGTGGATATCTTTATCACACGTTGATATCTAAAGATATGCGATCCGAAAAGTTGTATCGTCCACAAGAGTTTTTCAACCTGATTCGGACCATTTGGGAGTCGATGGGTTGACAAAACCAGACTGAATCGGCGGGAAAGTGCCACACCAGTAGCACAAAAAGGACTCATTTACTGGTTCTTGCGCAGAAAAAGTGACAGAAATCTTTCTTGTCTTAAATGCGGCTAAATTGGGAAATATCAAGGCTATACAGGTAAAGGTTTGAGCGTACTGATTTCAAAAAGTGGCGTTTTATGGTCAATAAAGCCGATTATTGCTTGACAGAACTCTGACATTGCTTTACCTTCAAATCAGTTCAGAAACGGGGTTTTTGTCCTTTCCTCGTTTATCACTACATCATATCACGGAGGCAACAAATGAGCAGATTCGGCGACTTGAAAGGGTTTGTGGATTCAATGGAAGACGATTTCAGCAAATTCTACAACAAGGGCAACAAAGCGGCAGGTACACGCGTCCGCAAGGCAATGCAAGAACTAAAAAGAACTGCGCAGGACATCCGGGTTGAGGTACAGTCGATGAAGAACGGGTAATCCGACTTCTTCGTACAAGACTTTGTTGGAAAGGTCGTGCGTTGCCGCACGGCCTTTCTTGTTTCCATGCTTTTTAGAAAGAAAAAGACTGCGAATCGCATGAGAGCAGCGGTTGTATGGTGTGGCATCGTTTTCATGGCCACGACGGTCATGGCCCAGGATCAGGTAGCTACTGATTCCGTGGACGCAGCGGCCTGGAAGCCGTCCATCATTGCCAAGGTATCGGGGTCACAGGTGGGGTTCCAGAACTGGGCGGAGGGAGGCGTGAACACACTGGGTTTGAACCTGGGTATTGATGGCAAGCTCGAGAGAGTGTCCGGCAGTCGGTCGCAGACACACGAACTCCGTCTGGGTTACGGTATCGTAAAACAGGACACACTCGACACTCGAAAGTCCGAAGATATTATCCGGTTGGCGATGACCTTCGAATTCATCGGCAGTGGATTCTTCGGGAAATTGAATCCAACGTTTGCCATCCTGGTCCGGTCACAGTTCAACGAGGGTTTTAATTATCGGGAGAATCCCTTTGGAGACGGGCACACGCCCCCGGTAAAGGTTTCAGATCTTCTGTCTCCTGGCACGTTTCAACAATCTATCGGACTCACGTATTCACCAAGCGACTGGTTTAAACAACGCTTGGGTATTGGAGCGAAAGAGACTGTCGTGCTGATCGAAGAGTTGCGTCCTCTGTACAGCGTCGACCCGGACAAAAGCGCCCGACTTGAGCTGGGCCTCGAGTCATTCACCGAGGTGGACAAAGAAATCTTTGAAAATGTACATTACAAGTCTACTCTTGTACTATTCGCTGCTTTTAACAAGCCCGAGAAGCCGGATTTTCTCTGGGAAAACCTGGTCGCCATGAAGGTCAACGATTGGTTGAGCGTTAACTTGGAGTGGGTAGTCCAATACGACACCGATGTCAGCTCAAAAGCCCAGTTCAAGGAAGTCTTCTCGATTGGCGTTTCGTATATCCTCATCTGATCCGAAAATCGGTTTTAAACTCGATTCCGAGCTTGCCGTATACGGAATCGCGACGGCCATCTTCTGGTTCATTCCGCTCTTGAATCGGCTTCATGTGGAGTCGATGGCTGTACTCGCGTTCATCGCCTATTTCGTTTCAGGTAGGGCGGCGTTCCGATGTTTCCGGGGCTCCGACGAGGCTGAATTCGGCCGCGTTATGCTCGGCAGGTTGACGCGGCTTCTCTTGCCGCTGCTCATGTTGACGCTCGCGATCTTATGGGCACCCAATTGCGACTATTTTCGCGGCCTTCTCTTCTTCCCACTCTTTCCCGGAATTACTGTGGTCTTGTCCGTAAGTGTGGCATTCGCTCTAGCCGCCAGCGGAGTTCGATACTTTTGGCATGTTCTGATAGGCGTTCTTGTTACGATCGCTGGCCCCGTTTTCGATCTCGGATTCCACCCCCAGTTCTACACCTACAACCATGTGTTTGGTGGAATTCTTGGGCCCCTTTACGATGAGGAACTGGTCATTCGCTCTGGATTGTTCTGGTTCCGTGGTCTGACGCTGCTGTGGGCAGGCCTCGCCTATTTCGTGGGCCGCCGCGTGGTCTTTCCGCCGACCCCTTCGTTGAGTATCGTCGCACTCGTGTTCGTTATCGGTGCTGTCTACCTGTTCTCTGCAAACCTGGGGTTGAATACTCCCGATTGGTATTTGCAGCAACAATTCTCCGGACATCGACAAACGGAGCATTTTGATCTACACTACGATCGGTCGACGACGAACGATGCACGGGTTGATCGATGGGCCATTGAACATGAATATCGTTATGCCCGGTTGAGCGCCCGATTGGGTACCGAGGTTAAAGGCCGCGTTCAATCCTATATCTATCCTGATGCCGAAACGAGAGCTACACTGACCGGTGCTCGACAGACCAGTGTGGCACCAGTTTGGCTTCGGGATCCACAAGTCCACGTTCTGGCGTCTCAGGTGGGTAGTGTCTTCCCTCATGAGCTTGCCCATGTATTCTCAAGAGAGTTCGGATTGCCTGTGATTCGAGCGTCGTTAGCGGTGGGTCTGGTCGAAGGGTTGGCTGTTGCCACGGAGCCCCCCGACGGACGACCATCCGTGCACGAAATGGTCGCGTCGGCAGAAATGTTTAGAGAACTGGACGCGGATGAGTTTGCAGAACGTGTTGCCGGCACGCTTTCGATCAGTGGATTTTGGTTGGGTCGGGGCGCCGTCTCTTATACTATCTCAGGATCGTTCATCAAGTTTCTTCTCGATAGGTACGGTGCCGGCGCTCTAAAACAAGCATACAGCACGGGCGATTTTGAAACGGCCTATGGCAAATCGGCAGTAGAGCTGGCCTTGGAATGGGTTGGATTTCTTAAATCACTCGAGTCGATCAATCGGTCAGCGGCCTGGCGTGCGAACTTAGCGTTTGGCGAGCTATCTCTCTTCGAAAAAACGTGTCCTCACTGGGTACCCAAACGCGTTCGATCCTTGAAAGTGGCCCTGACCTTACTTGACAACGGACATCCACTCGAAGCTTTCGAGAGCCTGACACAACTGATTACTCGGCATCCAGATTTTTCTTCCGGGTGGGCGGCGTGGGGACGAGCCGGGTTGGCGGCGAAGGATGCGGAATTGGTTCGGGCGCGTCTTTCGGCGAAAGAAAGTGAGACGTTGTCGCTCTCCGAACGCTCAGTTCTCGCCGACGCGTTGGTTATTGCTGGCGATCCAGTATCCGCACGCCGTCTCTATGATTCTGTCCGTGACGAGTATCCTGTGTATGCAAGAGAGACACGCGCGCTTATAACGCTGCGCTCGCAGACTGCTGACACCCCTGATATTATGAGACTGCTGGTAACTGCAGATTCCGCTCGCACCAAACGCCAACGGCTTGAATCCATTCTGGTCGATCGTGAGATCGGGACGCATTTCGTGTCAGAGAGCGGTTATCTCTGGAGAGCTCAGTTGTTTGCCGAAGAAGAAAATTACGCAGACGCATTATCGAGTCTCGAAAGAGTCATGTCCGCCCCGTCGGACCTATGTTCGGAGATGACCTTTCGGGAGTTGGGCCTCAGGTGCACAGTTTGGGCAGCGAACTATGCTTTCGGGGCGGGGGACATTGGTGCGGCCCTCGCGTATGCCGACCGGGCAAAAAAGGAGCACGAGGGAGTCGGAGATTTCCCCATGGCTCAGGTATTGAAGGATTTCATTCAGAAGCTGACCTGGTATGTGGAAAATTCAAGTACCGTCGGCTCGCAATTTCAATCAGTGAATGAGTAAGCGCGTTCATATTATTTGGGCCATTTTTGGTCTCGTAGCCACAGTTGCGATGTCCTCTTGTGCCTCGACGGAAGAAGGGGTCACGAATGGCGAGGACCGTCGCTCCGAAGAAAAGGCGCGCGTTGCGGAGGGTTTATTTCTAGCGCCGACTGACAAGGACGCTCGCACGATTCAGGTCTATCGAACTGGAGACGAAACGTCGACACCTCTTATCCGTCTGGGTTCTGGAGAAACGATCACCGTGTCCTTCGATATGCTGACCAGCAATTCACGTCCACTCACGGCTTATTTCTATCATGCGGACCGAGATTGGCGTAGAGATCTCACACCCGCAGAATATCTCACAACTTTTCAGAGGGAAGATTTGCTCGACTATTCCATATCCCGAGTGACGAATATCGCCTATACCCATTATACCTATCGATTTCCAACACAAGGGATTGATTTCAGGGTCAGCGGGAACTACATCCTTCGGATTACCGAGCAGGGAATGGAAGATGAAGTCGTTTTTGAGAGGCCGTTTTTCGTTTCGGAGCAGGCCATGGCGCTAAATATCCGGCTGGACAACGTATTGATTGCTGGTCGCGGGTATACGTCCGTGCAACCGACTGTTCAGTTCACACCTCCGTCGACTCATGCCAATGCATTCGACTATGGGGTGTGCTTTGTGAGAAACGACCGGTATCAAAAGGCGCGGTGTTCGGCTCGAACCGCGCTGGCGGTGCTACCGGATATCGCCTTCTACCTGGAGCCCGAAGACTCGTTTGAGCTCACACCAGCGAGCTATTTTTTGGACCTCAGCGAAATCAGGGTGGGCGGTCGAATCGAATCCACGGATCTCTCCATCCAACCCCCGGTGGTCGCAGTTGCGCCCGACTATGCGCGCTTTCCGGGTACCGGGCTGGCTCCGTTCCTGAACGGCCAAACGGTGGTTGACAGGGTTGTCCGCAATGTCGTGGATCCGCAAGTTTCGGCCGAGTATGCCCGGGTGTTTTTCCGATTTGTACCTCTTGGCGAGGTTCGTGCGTCCGGCCGGGTCGTGCTCACCGGCAGTTTCAACAACTGGACGTTTGACGAAGAGAATATTATGGATTGGAAAGAAAAGGAGGGATGGTACGAAGGATCCGTCTTGCTCAAGCAGGGTCACTATGAGTACAACTATCTCTTCGACGACCCGCGACTACGGGAAGCGGCGACCGGAGCTCCTCCACAGTTTCGAAATCTATACACGACTCTTGTGTACCTGGCAGACGTACAGTTGCAAAGCGACCGTCTTCTTTCGGCGACGGGGATCCTGACTCAGTAGGTCGTCCTATGCATTAGACCGTGTCCCATTCGATTATCGATCTCGAATTATCTGATAGTTGGGTTTCAAGCCACTATATTGACGAACCTGGAACCCACTTCGGAATGTCCCGCGCGTAGTTCTATGCAGGATTATTTTCGAAATCTGCTGAGAACGGATTATGCGCCCTACGGCAACCTGCCTTTTCAATCTGGCAGTTTTCTTCTGTATCCCGGCGCTTGCGCTTGGTCAGACGGCTGTTTTCCATGGAAGCGTTACCGACGTCGCCGGCGTACCGCTCATAGGGGCAAGTGTCTCGATTGACGAATTGGTACTCGGATCCGCTACGGATATGGAGGGCATATACGGATTCGTTGTTTCATCAGAGTTCGTCACCGGCCAATCCGTCACGCTTCGCGCGCAGTTTATTGGTTATCGAACGGCGACTCGAGTCATAACGCTTCGCCCAGGGGATCAGCTGCAGGACTTCATTCTCGCGTTCGATCCTTTGAATCTGGAAGAAGTGGTCGTTACAGGAATCGCATCTCAGCGATCGAGGGCGACCGCAGAAGTTTCGGTTGCCAGAATTCATACGGCGAAGTATCTAGAACAGAACGCCTATCAGAGCGTCGCCCAGCTTATAACGGGAAAAGCTGCGGGAGTGAGTGTACAACCGTCGACGGGAAATATCGGTGGTGGAATCCGGTTCATCATGCGCTCGAGCACAGGCCTCAACGGCAACGGACAGCCCGTTATTTACGTCGACGGTGTCCGGATCGATCAGTCCGAAGTCGCGGGCGTTGACGTGGGTGGCCAGGGTGTCTCGATGCTTGCCATGTTGAACCCGGAAGAAATCGAAAGCATTGATGTTTTGAAAGGACCTGCTGGCGCAGCGTCCTACGGAACGAGTGGATCCAATGGAGTAATCTTGATTGCGACCAAGCGCGGACAACTGGCTGCCGACGGTTCGGTACCCGTCAGGGTCACGTACAAAGGCGTTCTGGGGTCGAATCAGCAAGCAAAAAAGTTCACTTTGGATACCGCCACCGTTCCGGACACGGTCAATTCATTTTTTGATGACGGTCCGATAAAACAACACTCACTTAGCGTTTCCGGAGGTTCTAAATCCATTCGCTACTACACGTCGTTCGATATGAGGGACGAGGAAGGCCATATCATCGGGAGCTATCAGGATCGAAAGAGTTTCAGAGCGAATATGGAGGCGTTTCCCACCGATCGTCTGCAGTTACGCGTGAATACGAACTATATCGTAAATGATGTTCGCCGCCCACAGGGGGACAACAGCATACTAGGGCCGTTGGGAGCTGGCGGTATTATACCTCAGGCATTTCCCTTTGCGACTCGCGAGGCCATCAACGGACTAATAAACGTTCAGCATGTGTCCCGTTTCTTAGGATCAGTTCAAGCAGAGTATTCGCCTATTGACGACCTCGTGTTGAAAGCGTCGATTGGATTCGACGCTACAGACTCGAGAAACGACCAAACTGGCCCGTCCAACTTCTTATATCCAGGGGTCGTGTTCGGGCAGCGTGATGTCTTTAATAGAAGGAATGAACAGTCCACGTATGATCTGAATGCCCGCTATTCGTACCAACTGACGGATGCGATTCGCGCAGCTTCAATTGTTGGTTCTCAGCTCTTCGACCGGAATCTCCGTACGTCGCTGCTGACCAAACAAAACTTCTCGACAGAGCTCATCACTAACATTGGCTCAGGTGCCGATCTGGTTGCTGGAGATGAGTTGTTTCTGCACTCACGTGAAGCGGGAATCTTCGCCCTGCAGGAATTTTCTGTTGATCAGAAATATTTTGCCACGCTCGGTCTACGTCGAGAGTATGCGAGTACGGTTGGTTCGGATGCACCTTCGATATGGTATCCGAAAATCAGCGCGGCCGTTCGATTGGATCAAGTGACCGAGCTACCCGCATTCCTCTCGTTTCTCAAGGTTCGCTCTGCCTACGGTGAAACAGGTCAGTTGCCGGGTGTGCTCGACAAGTCACTTCTTCGATGGAGTGCAGAGCCGTCCGGTTATGGGGCCGGTGCCGTAACGAACTTTATCGGCAATGTAGATATCGAACCCGAGCGAGTTAAGGAATTTGAAGTGGGATTCGAAGCCGAGCTGTTGACGAACGTCGGACTGGATGTGACCTACTATCGCCAAACGGCGAAGAACTCCATCATTCCGTTTCAATATGCTCCATCCACGGGTCTGACGGCTAGTCCGGTTCCCTTTAACGTGGGCTCGTCAACCGGATGGGGTTTTGAGACAGCTCTCACGGCCGCCATTCTACAAGAACGTGATTTCGGAGTCGATCTAACTCTTATCTGGAATTATCAAACGAATGAAGTGGACGATTTGGGAGGTGCCCAACCCATTTTCGATGGTTTCGACATTAATGTGATCAAGGAGGGACTACCAAGAGATGCGTTTTATACGTGGTCGTCACGGGCAACTTTTGCTCCGGACGGCAGCTACACCGGAGCCGAGCTTACCACCAGCGACGACGACGGAGACGGCGAGCCGGATCGGACCACTTTTGGTACACCCTATCCGGACTACAGCGGATCGCTGGCGCTAAATATTCGAGCCTTCAAACATTTGTCCGTCGGAGTTCTTACTGACTGGATGATTGGGAACCACGTATTCAACGGTACGCGTGGACTACGCGCTATTGTGGGTGGTCTACAGTCGCGAAATGAAGCGCTGGTTTCACTCGGCTTGGTGCCGGCTGAGGCCTTTGGTCTGGAAGACGAAAACATCCCGATTTTAGATCCGGGAACCGACGCGTATCGCCGTACGGCTGAGTTTGTCGGCAGCACGGAACCGTTCGTAGAAGGCGTTCAGACCCAGGGCAATTTTATTGAGGCGGCCGATTTTTTTAAGCTCAGAGAGGTCAGCATTCGATATGACTTGACGCATCTTCTGCGCGGAGTGAGTGCCGGCCGCCACGTTCGGACGCTGAGTATTACACTCGCAGCTCGAAATCTCTGGACGACGACCAAATACTCCGGATCAGACCCAGAGGGTAGTTTTCAGGGCGCGAGCAGCACCACCCGAAGTTGGGATTTCCTCGTGCTCCCGCAGCCCCGAGTTATGTATGCAATGATATCGATTGGACTATAAAACGGATGATTCTTGGTCGAACATATCGCTTTTGGATCGTCTTGATGCTGGCGCTTGGTGTGAGCGCAAGTGCCTGTGATACCTTCGTGGAAGATGTCGACTTGCCGATTGACACCATCGACGATTCTCAGCTCAATACCGAAAAACAGGTTCCCTTTCTGATTCAGGGTGTTCAATCACGTTTTTCTACTGCCTACGATCAGATAGCTGTGCTGGCAGGTGGACTTTCCGACGAGTTGGTTTTTGATAGAAGAGCAGGGACAGCCACGTTCCCGGCGTTCGAAGAGATTGAATCGGGTCACGTTTCATTCGCCAACAACTCGAACGATTTCGTCTATAACGATGTGGGAGAGCTCCGATTCCTTGCAGATAATCTCCTGGCTCGACTTGAAAAGATATCTTTTTCTGATCCAGATCTCAAAAATCAGGCGGCCTTCATCGGCAATTTTTACGGGGGTCTCGCCAGGTATTTCCTGGCCACGTATTACGGAATCAGTCCAACGGAGGGTGGGGGAGTGATTTCGGAAGACCGGAACAACCCGGCTCCATTTACTCCTTCTTTTGAGATGTACGACCTGGCGATCGACAAGCTGAAATCAGCCCTTGCGCTGGCAGACGATTATCATACTCGCGTAATCAACACGGTGATTGCTAGAATTGAGCTATTCCGTGGAAATTATATAGAGGCACAGGCCTCGGCTCAGCTCGGCCTCGTGACGGGAGATAATCCATTTGTTTCTCTGCATTCGCGAGACAACCCAAACTTCTGGTGGGATGAAGCCGGCAACGGGCGGCTGCAGTGGGTGGTGGATGCCCGATTTAATCGGTACGTAGAAGATGATCCTTCGGAAGCAACTCGAATTCCGCTATTAGCTACCGAAGGGGCAGATGGGGAGATCTTTTACCAGCAGAACGTCTACCCGGATGCAGAAACGCCGTTTCCGTTCGCGACGTGGCAGGAGAACGAGCTGATTCTGGCTGAAGTCGCGTTCCGAAATAGCGACATTCCGTTAACTCGAAACCGCCTGGAAGAGGTCCGCGAAAGTCACGGGCTTGGAGGTCTGGGACCGATTTCTATGGACACGGTTCTCAGTGAGCGCGAGAAAGAGCTCTTCACGATGGGAATGCGCCTGGTGGATCAGCGGCGATTTGACATTTGGCACCTGGATGCAGGCACATGGCAATACCTGCCGCTCACGCAGAACGAGCGCAACCAGAATCCGAATTTCTAGGTCGGGTTAGTTAGCGGGCTCTCGAGCCAGTCGATCCAGCAGCGCCTCGATACGACGCCGAGCCTCGGCTACCTGCGGCTGCAATTCCGGATCCGCTTTCTCCCACAGTTCGGCAAACTGACTGTAGT
>BTQE01000053.1:0-21615 GCA_036985715.1 Rhodothermia bacterium | reverse complement strand
CCAAAATCCGATGTCAGACAAAGACCGACCTTCTTCGAAACCTCCGGGGCGCAAGCCAAAGATGCCGCCGGGTATGAAGGCAAGTGCACCGAAAATGCCGCCGGGTAGCAAGGTGAGCGCACCGAAAATGCCGCCGGGTATGAAGAAGTCTACCGGGAAACGACCTGCAGCGCCCGGTGGTGGAAAGCCTGTATCGCTACCGGTGATTGAAGAGGGACCATCGAAACAGACGCGGGCCGATTACACCTCTGATCAGGATGTGAGGTGGTGTCCTGGTTGTGGAGACTACGCGGTTTTGGCTACAGTTCAGCGCCTAATGCCCGAGATCGACGTACCCAGAGAAAACGTCGTGTTTATTAGTGGGATCGGATGTTCGAGTCGATTTCCGTACTACATGAAGACGTATGGCATGCATTCCATACACGGACGCGCCCCGGCGATCGCCACCGGACTCAAAGCAAGTCGGCCGGAGCTGGATATCTGGATTGTGACGGGAGACGGTGACAGCCTATCCATAGGCGGAAATCACATCATTCACCTGATGCGGCGCAACGTGAATCTGCAGATCCTGATGTTTAACAATCAGATTTACGGGCTCACAAAAGGGCAGTACAGCCCGACATCAGAAGTCGGTAAAATCACCAAAAGTACGCCCTTTGGCTCGATCGATCATCCGTTCAATCCAGTCGCTCTCGTGCTGGGTGCTGAGGCAACTTTTGTGGCCCGAACCATGGATCGCGACCCAAAACACATGAAAGAGATGCTAATCGAGGCTCATGATCATCGCGGGACCGGATTTCTGGAGATTTATCAGAACTGCAACATCTTTAATGACGGTGCTTTCTTCGAGTACACGGAAAAAGCCACAAAAGCAGCTAGCACGGTGCTAATCGAACACGGCAAGCCGCTTGTGTATGACAGTGGGAACAAAGGGCTTAGATTGGATGGATTCCAGATTGAGTGCATCGATCTCACGAACGGCAAATGGTCGGTCGACGACTGTCTGATTTACGACGAGACCAATCGAGATTTGGCCGGAATCGTTTGTCGTGTATTCTGGAGCGAAGATCTTCCCCAGCCGTTCGGGGTATTCTATCGAGAGCAGCGAGAGACGTACGAGGAGACCTTGCACAATCAAATCGAATCCGTCATCCAGAAAGTAGGGAAGGGGACCATCGACGAGTTGTTGCACGCTGGTGATACGTGGGTCGTTGAGTAGTGCCGAAAGAGGACGTTTGGCTGATCAGGCGATTGGAAGTTTCTGTCGGCGTTCGTAAATTACTTGGCTACGATTGGTACTGATATATTTTTGGACGTAACTATCTGTTATGAAGGAAGGAATTCATCCAGATTATCATTTTATCAAGGTGACGCTGGCTGATGGCTCTACGTTCACCACCCGCTCGACGATGAAGGGAGACGAGTACAAGTCGGAGGTGGACTCAACGAATCACCCCTTCTATACGGGTAGACGACAGTATGTGGACACGGCTGGACGAGTCGAGAAATTTCGTCGTCGTTACGGCACCAGGACAGCTGACGAACCTGAAGCGGAATAAGAGGCGGCCCACACCGTTTTATGAGGCGGTCTGTATTTGCAGATCGCCTTTTTTAGTATTGCAAAATTTGAATCGTTGCCATCGGAAGAGATTTTTTTTGATCCGTAGTACCACTTGAATGAATGTAGTTGAACTCATAGTGACGAAGCGGGATGGCGGGCAGCTTGAGCCCTCGCAGATTCATGCGCTGATCGAATCGTACACGGCAGGCGACGTTCCTGACTATCAGATGTCCGCGTTTCTGATGGCGAGCTTTCTGAACGGAATGTCAGACGAGGAAGCGGATTCCCTGACAGATGCCATGCTTGCTACGGGCGATCGGATTGACCTGGGTTCAGTGCCGGGCATCAAAGTCGACAAGCACTCAACCGGTGGAGTTGGCGACAAGGTGTCTCTGATTTTGGCGCCTCTGGTTGCTTCGTGTGGTGTACCCGTTCCGATGATATCTGGCCACGGTCTGGGACATACGGGTGGAACGCTGGACAAACTCGAATCCATTCCTGGTTTTTCGACCGACGTGGATAAACGAACCTACCGAAAGCAACTGGAAAGCATCGGTATCGTCATGATCGGCCAGACCGAGGACATAGCTCCAGCCGACAGAAAACTATACGCATTGCGAGACGTGACGGGAACTGTCGACTTCAATCCGTTCATTGCAGCATCGATCATGAGCAAGAAACTGGCGGAAGGATGCGACGCATTGGTACTGGATGTAAAATGTGGTTCCGGAGCGTTCACGGGCGACGAGTCGTCGGCGAGAGCCCTCGCAGAAAGACTGGTAGGTATCGGTGAGCGATTTGGTAAGAAGACCGTTGCGTGGATGACCGACATGTCTTCGCCCCTGGGCCATGCGATTGGGAATTGGCCTGAGATGGCTGAGTCGATTGCATGCCTGCGCGGAGAAGAGATACCCGATCTCATGGAGGTCACGCTGATGCTTGCCGCTGAGATGCTTGTTCTGGGCGGGAAGGCCGATACGATAGAATCGGCGACGGAAATGTCGCAGAGGGCGATCTCTTCGGGAGATGCTTTTGAAATGCTCGTCAAACTCGTAGAAGCCCAGGGCGGCGACACTTCCGTGCTGGATCATCCAGATTTGAGAACTGAATCGGGCGTAGTTCGTGTTGTAACGGCACCGGATGAATCCGGTCCGTACGTAGATGCAATTAATGCTCTTGAAATTGGACGCTCGTGTGTTGATCTGGGAGCCGGGCGAAGCCATAAGGAAGCCACGGTTGATTCTCTCGCCGGGATCTATCTACTTAAGAAGGAGTCCGACTCAATTGTACCGGGAGAACCACTCTTCGAGGTGCGTTCAACGAACGAAAACCGAATAGAAAGAATTATTACGCAGGTGCGATCGGCTTTTTCTTATACGGAAACACCGTTTTCCGTAACAAGTCGACTAAAGAACAGGTATGCCGAGAGCGCGTGGATGCATCCGGTTGACAACCCTTCCGTATGAACATTTTATGCTTTGTACATTAACTGGCCACCGAACCGGCAATAAGTATCTGGACCAAAAGCGGATTACTTCCATCGTCGAAGGGACCACCACCCAAGTTTAACTAAAGAGAATCGTCATTATGTCTATTTGGGCACGTTTTAAACGGTTCATGAAGTCAATCTTCGGAGGCGCAATTTCTGCCCTTGAGGACCCCAAATTGATCCTTGAGCAGAATATCCGAGAGCTGAACGATCAAGTACCGAAGATGAACGAGAACATCGCGACTGTGAAAGCAAACGTGATGCTACTCCGAAAGGAAGTCAAGAAATATGAATCGGAATTGGCCGATTTGTCTGCCAAGATCAAGGCAGGAATTCAGGCTGATCGAGATGATATCGCAGAGCGCTACGCCTTAAGGCTTGAATCTGTGAAAGAAGCTCTAGAACGTACGAAAGAGCAACTCAAGTATGCTTCTGCTGCCTACGACAAGGCCATTCAGGTCAAACAGGCGTTCATGCGCGAGAAAGAGCGCAAGATTGCCGAAGCGAAGGATGCGCTTCGCGCCCACGAACGGGCAAAGTGGCAGGCCAAGGTGGCCGATACGCTGGAGTCTTTCGAAGTGACTGGAATCGACCAGACACACGATGAAATGATTTCACGACTCAACGAACAGACGGCTCGAAACGAAGCGCGGATGGAAATGGCATTGGATTCCGTTGATACGGAAGCATTGCAGATCGAGGAGGATGCTCAAAAAATTCGCGCAGCAGAACTCGTCAAACAGTTTAAACTGGAAATGGGCGTCGGAGATACGAGTGGCGCCAAGGAAGAGCCCGAGCTTGAGGTACCGGAAAGCGAAGAGGAAAAGGAAGCGAAAACGATTGGGAAGCAGCGGACTCAGAGTTGACAGAAAGTTGAGACGTTTTTCCAGGTTGATTTCTGAAGAGCCATGACACCGGAAGAATTCGATCGCATAAAGAAGGCCGAAAAAGAACATCTTCGAAAGCTCAAGAAGCTGAAGGAAGCCCATCGACAGCTCGAGAGACAGAAGAAGATGACCGATGCCGTATCCGATATGACGACTTCGATGCAGGAGAAGCTGGACGTGCATGCCGACATGATGGATAAGATCGGGACGGACTCGGCACTGAACGAGGCCCGACTGGAGATGGCACTTGAATCCAGCGAGAAAGCCGAACTCGAGGCTCAGGAAAGGAAAGACGAGCAGGAGCTGACCAAGGCGAAGGCAAAGGAACTCGTTCGTCAGATGAAGGCAGGGGAAAATATTAGCCCACTGGATCCTGAGGACAGCAGGGCTGCAAAAAGTTCAGACGATCCAAAATCGTCAGAAGACGATGACCAGGATAAAGATCTACCCGAAAAAACGATCGGCAGGATGAAACCCTGACGGTGTAGAAGAGCGTAAAGAAGAACGAACCAATTGCGTAACTGTACCCGCTCGACGATTTAGGAGAATGAAAAGGCCACTTAGCCGGGACACTGTAACGAGGGACACTGAAGGAGGATGATGAACGATCCTGAAATCAACTATACGAAAGAAGCATTTCTGCATCCGTGGAATTTGACCTTCTTGATCGTATCGATGCTTATTGCGTTCTCGGTAAGCATGATGGAAGCGGTTTGGCCGTTCAACTTTGCCCTAATCCTGGCTTCAGCCGTGGAACTCATTTATCTGGGAAATATGCCCCGCCAAGAGCGCTTCCGCCGGGTAGTGAGATCCAGGAGAGCGGCCGAGCATGCGAAGCCGCCATCCCAGAAAGAACTGTTTCATTCTTTGACAAGGCAAAATCAGCGTCGCTATGCCCGACTGAAGAAACTGGAGAAGGAGATCTCTTCGAACTATCGAAAACTCTCGTACGCGTCACAGGGAATGCTCGACAGTCACTTGTCGAAGATCAATGGTCTTCTCGATTCTTACCTCAATCTGCTCTATCAGAAAGAGCGCTATGAGTTTACGTCCAAGAGTTCGACAGAATCTGAAGTCGTAAACGCTATGGAGAAGCTTCGTCTGGATATGGAGGGTGATCCACCCCGGGTCAAGGCGGTGAAAGCTCGTCGCCTTCGAATTCTGGAACAGCGCCTGGATAGATCAAAGAGGGGGCAGGAGAATCTGGAGATCATCAAAGCCCAATTGGAGACGATCGAAGACGTCACCAAGTACATCCTTGAGCAGTCACTAACACTTCGTAATCCGGAGGAGATTACCTTCCAACTGGATACGCTTCTGAGTGAGGTAGAAGAGACGCAGGCCTCCGTTGTCGAGATGGAAGAGGTGTTTGCATCTCCGGCCGACCTTCTGAGTGAACTGGACACGTTCGAAGATTCAGCACGGGAAGAGTCCACAATTGAAAGCACTCGCTTGCAAGAGTAGCGTTTCCGTATTTTCGGACCGTGTCAACTCAATTCGATTTGTACATCCATGTCCTATTCGACCCTTCGATTCGACGTCGATGACGACGGTATTGCTCTGATCACGATCAGCCGACCCGAAAAACTAAACGCTCTGAATTCGAGCGTCTTGGATGAGCTGGATGCGTGCTTTTCCGAAGCCAATGAGACCGATGAGATTCGCGGTGTCATAATTACCGGTGAGGGTCCGAAAGCATTTGTGGCCGGCGCCGACATTCAGGAATTTGTCACCCTCGGTCCTGACGAGGCTGAAGACATGGCGCGCCGAGGCCAGTCGGTATTCCAGCGCATTGAAGATATGCTGATCCCGGTGATCGCGGCCGTCAACGGATTCGCATTGGGAGGGGGGTGCGAACTCGCGATTTCCTGTCATATGCGTATCGCTTCTGACAACGCAATGTTCGGCCAGCCTGAAGTGAATCTAGGACTGATTCCAGGTTACGGCGGGACACAGCGACTTCCCAGATTGATCGGACGCGGGAATGCGACCGAGATGCTGCTTTCGGGAGACATGATCTCTGCCAGCAGAGCCTATGAGATCGGCCTGGTCAACAAAGTGGTTACTCCGGACGAACTTCTCGAAACCTGTCGAGCGCTAATGAAGACCGTCACTTCCAGGGCCCCGGTTGCTATTTCCCTGGTTCTGGAAGCGATTCGAGCAAGTTATTTTCCTCTGGACGAGGGATTGGGGAGAGAAGCCACACTATTCGGGCGCGCTTGTGAAACAGAAGATTTCAAAGAAGGAGTCGCGGCGTTTCTGGAAAAGAGACCGGCTGACTTTCATGGACGATAACGATTTGGGTCCATTTCGAACACAGCGAATGAATCATTGATCATCGGGTTTATAATAGTCACGCTGCTTCTAAGCAGCTTCTTTTCAGGGTCCGAAATCGCTTTTGTCGCGGCCAACAGACTACGGGTGGAGGTCCATGCCCGACGTGGCGGATTCGTCGGGAGAACCGTGAAGCGATTCATTGACCATCCGACGACCCTGCTTACGACCACGCTCGTGGGCAACAACGTGGCTCTGGTGGTCTACGCTACGCTATTTGCGATCTTTCTGGTACCCCCGTTGGAAGCTTTTTTCGCTGCCAGTTTCGGACTGCAGGCTTCATCTCTTGAGATTACCGTCCTGGTAACCCAGACGATTGCGGCGTCGACGATCGTTCTGTTTCTGGGTGAGATCATCCCCAAATCTATTCTCAGGGAAGTGGCGAACTCAGCCGTATTTGCCCTGGCAGTGCCGCTCAGAATAACCTACTTCTTGCTTCTTCCACTGATTAAAATATCGCAGTGGTCTGCCCTGCTTTTGATGAAGGTCTTTCGAGCCAACGAAGAGAGCTATGGAGAATTCATGCGGCGTGATTTTGAGATCATGATCGAGGAAGGGAAGCTGAGTGGCGATCTGGATCTGGATAAAGAGGAAGCCACTCTTCTGTCGAACGTATTTGCGATGGCATCGATCAAGGTCAAGGAGTCGATGGTGCCTCGAACCGATATTGTAGCCGTTGAAGTGGGTACGTCAACGAAGGATCTTCTGGATACTTTTGTAGCGTCGGGACATTCGAAGCTGCCGGTCTATGAGGAGAATATTGACAATATCGTGGGTGTGGCGTTCGCATACGACCTGTTTGACGAGCCCGCATCTCTTCAGGATATGATGCGACCAGCTACTTTTATACCTGAATCGAAATTGTCAAAGCACCTTCTCCAGGAATTTCTTCAATCCAAAACATCCATTGCCATCGTCATCGATGAGTACGGAGGGACGGCTGGTCTGGCCACGACTGAAGATCTCCTGGAAGAACTCTTTGGGGATATTCAGGACGAGTTTGACGATGAAGACCTGATGCTTCAAACACTTGATGAGGATACGGTTCTCGCCAGCGGTAGAATCGAGGTGGATGAACTCGCTGAAGAAACGGGTTTTCTCCTTCCAGAAGGGGATTATGAAACCGTGGCCGGATATCTGTTGGATCGTCTGGGAACGATTCCTAAAACAAGAGATGAGTTCGAGCTCGACGGATTCCGAATTGTTGTTCTTCAGGCGTCCGCCAACCGAGTCGACCTGGTCCGGTTACATCGCCTCGCCGAGCAGGATTCGGTCCGGAGCCCTAAGACTTAGGCGTTGTGGGATCGTCCTTTCCTCCGATGGAATCGCGCATACGTGTATCAGCCTCAACATTCCTGAGATTCACGTAGTCCATCACGCCGAAATTGCCGGCACGAAACGCCTCAGCCATGGCAAGAGGGATCTCTGCTTCGGCGGCGACGACTCGGGCTCTTTGCTTCTCGACTTCGGCTCGCATTTCCTGTTCGGCGGCTACAGCCGCTGCGCGGCGTTCTTCGGCTTTCGCCCGAGCAATCTTCAGGTCCGCCTCCGCTTGATCTGTCTGGAGTGCCGCACCAATGTTGTCGCCGACGTCCACGTCGGCGATATCAATCGAAAGTATTTCGAATGCCGTTCCGGCGTCCAACCCTTTGTCCAGAACCACTTTAGAAATCCGGTCAGGATTCTCGAGTACTTGCTTGTGGGTGTCTGACGAACCGATCGTCGAAACGATTCCCTCTCCGACCCGAGCGATGATGGTTTCTTCGCCGGCGCCACCGACCAGACGCTCAATATTTGCGCGAACGGTTACGCGCGCCATGGCACGAACCTGGATGCCATCTTTTGAGACAGCGGAAACGGGGGGAGTCTCGATGACTTTCGGATTCACGGACACCTGAACAGCTTCAAATACGTCGCGGCCGGCCAGGTCAATCGCGGTAGCTCGCTCGAAATCGAGGTCAATATTGGCCTTGTCGGCCGATATGAGAGAGTTCACAACCAACTGGACGTGTCCACCTGCAAGGAAATGGGCCTCCAACTGCGGTGTGTCGAGGTATATACCCGCCTTGTGGGCCGTAATCAGTGGTCTGACGATCGCCACCGGTGGCACTTTTCGCAGTCGCATTCCTACGAGATCGCGAACCAGCTTCAGCTTGACGCCGGAGAAGTAGGCTGTAACCCAGAGCCCGACCGGGACGAAGTACAAAAAAACGATCATCAATATCAGAACGAGCAGAATGATCGTGATTCCGGCCGTCGTGAAAAGTATATCCATGGTGTTCCTCGTTGAGCTTATTCAGCGCCTGGCTTACGATAGTCTCCGCTCTGTCCACCCGTTTTTGCAATCAGGTGAATATTCTCGATGACCATCTCTTTTGTGATTGATTTGCACATGTCGTAGATCGTCAAGCACGAGACGGTTACGGCAGTAAGAGCCTCCATCTCAACACCGGTCGGACCCACTGATTTAGCATACGCTCTGACCTCTATTGCGTGCGCCGATTCTTCCGGGGACAACTCAACATCAATTCCTGCCAGCACCACCTGATGGCAGAGCGGTATGAGCCGACTGGTTTCCTTCGCACCCATAATACCTGCAAACTGAGAAATCGCAAGCACATCTCCTTTCTGAATCGTGTTCTCCGTAACTCTCGAAAAGGCCTCTGGACCCAGATGCACGCGACCGATGGCCACGGCCGTGCGAACGGAATCGGCCTTCTCCGAAATGTCTACCATGTGAACTCCGCCCTGCGGATCAACGTGCGTGAATGAGGACATAACAGATTGGCGTGTTTTCTACTTAAAACGATGTGTGTGAGTGGAGCAGCGAAGATAGCCCGCGTGTGCTCAGGCAACAAGCGTTCACCCTCCGATCAAGATCATAGGACGATCAGGAAAACTTGATATTTCGTACATCCCGGCGTGCGAGGCCTTTTTTCGACTTACGGTCCTTTCTATGAGTGAAATGAGCTCGACGTCTGTGGCACCGCGCCGAATGGCATCACGAAGACTTAGTTCGTCGTCCCCAAAAAGACACATGCGCAGATTTCCGTCTGCCGTAAGCCGCAGGCGATTGCAACTCCCACAGAAGTTTTGGCTCATAGACGATATGAAACCAAGGCTCCCTTCATATCCTGGAACCCGCCATGCTTTTGACGTAGGATTCGGATCGTCATTCTGGCGTTCCAATGTCGGGTAGGCGTCCTGAATCTGCGATAACATGGCTATGTACGGGAGGAAACGACTGTCGTCCCACCCGTTCCCTCCAAAGGGCATGTATTCGATGAACCGTATGTCAAGGGATTCGTGGCGCGTCCACTCAACAAAGTCGAGTAGTTCATCCTCATTGACGCCCTTTTGAACTACGCAATTGATCTTTACCGGATTATACCCGGCTTCCAGAGCCAAGTGAATAGACTCCAATACCGTTTCCAACCCATCGCGGAGCGTAATCTCGCGAAAACGATCGGCGCGGAGTGTATCAAGACTGATATTGAAAACCGAGACGCCCGCAGCTTTGAGAGCTTCCAATTTTATTGGAAGAAGAAGACCATTCGTTGTAATCGCAAGGGTTTTTATCCCATCAATCCTCTTCAGGCGCGCGACCAGATGCTCAATGTCCTTTCGGACGAGGGGTTCACCTCCCGTAAGCCTAATTTTTCTGACGCCGAGTCGTGCGAAGAGGTCCGCCAGGCGGACGAGTTCCTCGAACGTCAGCATCTCCCGCTTGGGGCGAAGCTCAACACCTTCAGACGGCATGCAGTACGTGCAACGGAGATTGCAGCGCTCCGTGAGCGAGATTCTCAAATACGAATGCAGACGGCCGAACGTGTCGGTTACGATGTGAGTGAGATCTTCCAAATGGAATAACGAGAGTCTGAATTATTTCGGCACCTGAGTACGCCACCGCGTACGGCTTGTTGCCGGGTTCTACTGCACTTCCCCGGCGCTCTTTTCGAGCCAGATTGTCACCGGACCGTCGTTGATCAACTCGACATCCATCTCGGCTCCAAACTCTCCCGATGCTACAGGGCGACCCAACTGTTCTTGCAATCGAGCAATAAACTCCTCGTAGAGAGGTTCAGCAATCTCTGGTGGGGCGGAGCGGGTGAAGGACGGTCGATTTCCCTTCGTCGCGTTTCCGTAAAGTGTAAACTGGGAAATAACGAGGGCGTCTCCCTCGATATCGAGTAGGGAGAGGTTCATTTTCCCGCCTTCGTCAGCGAAAATTCGCAGATTAGCTGTCTTCTTGACCAGCCACCCCAATTCCCTACGGGTATCCGTCCGGTGAACGCCGAGAAGGATGAGCACGCCATTCGCGATCGAGCCGACCTCCTTATCACCTATACCGACGGAAGCCCGCGAAACGCGCTGAATGAGAGCAATCAATCGAGGTATCCCATTTTGATGGTCGGGTCTACACACATTTATTTATTGGATCTCAGACGCTACGACCCTTTAGCCTCCTCGGATCCAAGGAAAGCAGCAAACTTCTCAAAAGCCTTGCTTCGATGGCTGACCAAGTTTTTTTCGTCAGCACTCATTTCTGCGAATGTTCGGGTATCGGTTTCCGGAATGAAGATCGAGTCGTATCCGAATCCGCCTTCACCTCTTTCGGCCACTGCAATCACTCCTTCGCAAGTCCCTTCGAATAAGTGAACCTCGTCGTCATCAACGAACGCGGCAACAGTTGTGAATCTGGCTGTGCGTTCTTCAATCCCGTCGAGTTCAGACAGCAGAAGCGCGCGGTTGGCGTCGGAATTCGAGTCTGGTCCCGCATATCTGGCGGACAGAACTCCCGGACGACCATTCAGGGCGTCGACTTCCAGCCCAGTATCGTCGGCAACCGTCGGAAGTCCTGTAAAATCGGCAATCTCGCGCGCCTTTTTCAGGGCGTTACCCTCGAGTGTGGCCTTATCCTCGTTTACGCCCGGAGCACTCGGAAAATCTTCGAGGGAAAGCGTTCGAATAGCCAGGTCCTTCAATAACATCTCGATCTCGCGCACTTTGCCCTGGTTTCCTGACGCGACCACAATCTCTCTCATCTTCTTCACCAATGTCTGCATATCTGAATCCATCGTCATCTTCGCCCGTCACGTCAGATATTTCTTCATCAATACAGCCCTTCATCGTGCCGTATCGATTATTCGTCCAGAATGGGCTCGTTGATTCAACTCGAAAATCAGCGTATATTATAAGGCTTAAGTAGATCTAGGCAACCAAAGACAATCGGTTTGGAGAATTCTAGTGCCTGTAGGAATTAAAGTAAGAGACAACGAGTCAATCGACCGCGCTTTGCGTCGATTCAAACGCGCTGTCAATAGAAGTCGCGTTCTTCGCATATATCGTGCAAACATGGCGTTCACGAAGCCATCGGAAGAGCGTCGAATTGCGAAGGAAAAAGCGCGTCGAAATTCAAGGCGTCGTCGATACTAAGAAACCCGTCTTGACCTCCCTTTAACGGGATTATGATACACGTGAAGAGTTGACCCAGGGTGCTTCCGATGGGGCGGCGCCTTTTTTATTACGCTCAATTTTTAGTCCCCTCGATTTTTGGTACCCGCAGCTGTTCTGTGCTCCTTAGGGACAACAAACGACTCGGACATCGGCGGGTGGTAATAGAGCGTGGTTTTACAACCAGTTTTCCCTTCGATACCACCGAATCGTCTCGTCGATCCCGGACCAAAGATCTTTAACGGGTGCGTAGCCGAAGTCGTTCGTCGCTTTTATATGATCGCACATGAGACACGCGTACCGGATTTCAGCGGCTTTCTCGCGATTCAGAGGGGGGTACGTATTTGTTAGTTTGCCGGCCAGTTCGGAAACGGCGCCGATCGCACCGACCAGGAATCGAGGTATTGGAATCGTCACAACCCGCCTTCCAAGAGCGGTCGTACTCGCGTCGCGGATTTCATTCCAACTGTACTGCGAAGCGCCGCCCAGGAAATACGTTTCACCCGCCGTTTTTTCAGCACAGCCTGCCTGTGCCATTCCCCGTACCAGATCGCTGACATGCACGAGACCCAGCGCATTCTTTTTCCCGGATCCTACGATCGGACAGAAACCCCGACTGAGAGACTGAAAGAACGTGAAGATGTCGGACTCTCGCGGGCCATATACGGCCGGTGGACGAACGATGACTATGGGCAAATCAGACGTGAACGAACGAACGAGCTCTTCCATCATGGCTTTGCTCCGTCCATACCGGCTGATCGGGTGAAGGGGTGTTGTTTCGCTAGCCACAATTTCTTCTGACCGTCCAACGACCGCAAGACTGCTGGTGACGACTACCTTTTTTACGCCCGGATTCACCGAGCGAACGATTTCCAGGAGATGCCGGGTTCCTTCAACGTTGGCTTCCAGGAAATCCTGCCAGGTCTGAGCTCTGGTTAAGGCGGCTACGTGGAAAACGTAGTTTGCGCCCTCGACGCCTTCCGCCAGAGCCGCGTTGTCCGACATGCTTCCGCGAACGGTGGTAACGGGTAGTCCCGTCAGGTATCTGGGGTCTGTCCGAACCAGACAACGGACTTCATGAAAACCATTCTCAAGAAGATATTCGACCAAATGGCTCCCGACAAAACCGGTTCCACCCGTTACGAAGGCGATATCTTGTCTATCAGCGGGCACTGAGTTTCACCACATTCTCGACGTGATAGGTATGTGGAAAGAGGTCGACCGGCTGAACGGATTCAATGGAATACACCTCCTTTAACATTTCCAGGTCCTTGGCCTGAGTTAACGGATTGCAGCTTATATACACAAACCGTTCGGGTCGCAAACGGCCAATTTGCCTAACGACTTTGGGATGCATGCCCGCCCTGGGAGGATCAACGATAAGCACATCGGGCCGACCGTACTCGCCCGTGAACTCCTCTTTGAAGATGCGCATCATATCGCCGGTCACGAAGGTCACATTGTCGATGCCGTTTGCTTTTGCATTCTGACGGGCATTGACCACAGCCTCTTCGATCAGTTCAATTCCGACCACTTGACGGACTTTGCCCGCGATAAACAGAGAGATCGTTCCTGCGCCGGAGTACAGATCGTAGACCAGATCATCGGGCTGAAGGTCCGCATAGTCGGCCCCGATCTCGTATAGCTTCTCCGCCTGACGCGTATTGGTTTGAAAGAAAGCATTGGAAGCGATCTCAAACTGTTGATCGCCGATCCCGTCTTTGATAGTACCGGGCCCGAAAATTATCTTCGTTTCTTCTCCGAAAGCCGTTTGAGCGACAGTTGTATTGATTGTATTCACGAACGTCGTGACTTCAGGAAACGACGACTGAAGATAGGCGCCGAGCTGTTCCATTCGATTCGCATCAAATCCACTCGTCACCAGATTCACCATCAAATCGTCGGTGGCATGGGCGTACCTGATCACCAGATGCCGGAGATAACCCGTGTGATTGCGAATGTGCCAGGGCAACCATTCGTTCCCTAGAACAAAAGCGCGAATGCCGTTCAGGAGTCGATTGCCGATTTTTGGATGAAGGTGACATTCCTCAATATCCAGCACCTTGTTAAAGCTACCGGGGGCGTGTAATCCTAAAGCAAAAGACGTGTCGAAATTTTCGCCCGATTCAATTTCCTCTGTCGTGAGCCAGCGCTCGGCACTGAACGAGAATTCCATCTTGTTTCGGTATCCGAACGTGTGCTCCGAACCGATGGTCGGGAGCACGTCGATGTCCCCAAAGCCGCCGTGATGCTCCAGGGCTTCTCGAACGGATCGGCGCTTTGCCTCCAATTGGGCCGGGTAACTAACGTGCTGCCATTTACAGCCTCCGCACGTTCCGAAGTACGGACATTCGGGAAGAACCCGGTCACTGGAGGGTTCCATTACCTCGATGGGATACGCTTCCGCATACTTGCGCTTCGCCTTGCTGACACGAACTCGTAACCGGTCTCCGGGTACCCCGCCGGGCACAAACACAACGTACCCGTCGACCCGCGCGATCGATTTACCCCGATCGGCAAATTTTTCTACTTCAACTGTGATTTCGGATCCTCTTTTCAGCATGGTGTTCCAAGATTGGGGTGCCGAACCCGTTCAAAATGCATGACCGATTCCGAACTGGAAGAGAGGCTCTTTCAGCTTGTCCGGGAAGAACACACCCTGTCGAAGAGGGTCGTGGACTTTGAAGGCCATATCGAGCCGAACTATTAGATAGTCCCACGCGAGACGGATACCGACTCCTGCACCAACGCCGACTTCGTTGACAAAATCTGTTGCACGGAAATGTCCCTGTTCCGTACCTGGATTTCTGGATCCGAACCACACATTTCCAGCGTCCGCAAATACAGCGATTATCCAATCCGCGGCAAGGATATTGCGACCAAACGTGTGCCGGAATTCAACACTGGTTTCCAATTTGATTTCGCCACCGAGAAGATTGGTAGTCTCCGTACTGATCGTATCGGTTTCGGATATAAACGAGGCCGAGCCTGGCCCAAGTTCGCGCAAACTCCACGCCCGCACACTTGAGGCGCCTCCGCTATAGAATCTTCGGTCAAACGGGATCACATTGGCGTCTCCCGTTGGATGAGCCAAACCGAATATGAACTTCCACGCGACAACGGAGCGAGAATTGATCCGGAGGTAACGTCTCAGGTCGGTCACAAACCGTACATACTGTCTATAAATCATCCTGCCGGAAGACCCCTCTCCTCTGAAAAAGGGGAGTCCCGGGAGACTTCCCTCGACTTCACCCGGAGAAAAAACGTAGCGATCCAGCAAGAACCCGAGATTTCCTCCGACTTCAAAGGAAGATTCGTAGGCGTAGCCGTCAGAACGGCGGAAGGGATCTACGTTGGCAGATCGAAAGGTGTAGCGAAGGGCATTATTGAATTGAGGGCGGGTGTAATCTTCAACAATCTGGGCAGCCTGAACGGGGTCATCGATAGATCGGAGAATATTATCGAGAAAAAACACCTGGAATCCATCGAGCGTATCCGGATTACTCACAGTAATATCAACCAGATCCAGAAATGACGTCAACGTTCGCGAGTGACGGAGTTCAAATCTGTACAGAGCGCGCCCTTTTCCTCTCAGCACAAGGCGAAGGGCATCACGCCTGGCCGCAAGAAGGGTGATAGAGAAGCGGGTTCTAGCCTCGTAAAGGTTGAGGAGTCGGTCCAGTGCGCCCAGCGGGAATGTCAGATACGGGTACGAAAGACTGGTGCTCACTTCCCATTGTGCAGACGTAAACCCACGGCTTCCTCCAAGGTCTGCGGCAAGGGACCCATTCGTGGATAGCTCGAAGCGTTCGCCACCCCCAAATAGATTCAGGTTGCTATACGTGATTCCAACGCCAGCACCCAGTTCATTGTCTGTCTCGGCAAGCGCTCCGGTTCGTTGAAGCATAAACATCTTAAACCGGATCTGATGCCGCAGTCGGGTCTGAAGATTGAATCTGTGATTGATGCGAGTCTCATCAGATCGAGTTGAATCCTCGCCGGTCTCAACTATTTCTGTGAATGAAAAAACGCCGGTTGCGTCGAGTCGCCGTTTGGTCGCCAGAAGTTGACTGGCGCGATACGTATCTCCTGGGTGAAATCGCAGTGCGCGTGTTAACACGTCAAAATCCAGTATATTCTCGCCGCTGAAGCCGGCCTGAACAACACCACCTTCGATGCCTTCCTCGTAAGACTCGAGCGGTTCCGATTGATTCCGATCGTCGGCAGTTGAAACGGGTCCTGCAACGAAAAAGTCGATATTCCCGAATCGATAGCGGGGGCCTAGGCGAATATCAATCGTCACGTCGAACGAGTCTGGCATAGCAGGCCAGACTACCGCGTGGATCGAGTCTCGACCGACGGCCGCGTATCCTGAATTTCTGAGTGCGGTCATCAGGCGCCCCCGCTCCAATTCCAGCAACGGTTCCGAGTATCTCAGATTCGTTGGTCGATACTCGAGCGGGTTCAAGGGGTCAAAATCGTCGGCAGGTAGAAGAGACTCTCGAACAATGGCCGCCTGTTCACCCAAGCCGATGTGATCCAGGCCGTTGTATTTCACAGTTCTGATAAAAGTGGCTCTGCCGGCATCAATCTGGAACTCCACACGAACCCGGTCCGCATCTCCTATCGGTATAACGTTGGCTTGAACAGTTGCCGACCGAAACCCTTCGCGTTCGTAATAAAGACGGAGCCGCTCAATGTCGGCCGCGACCAAAGAAGAGTCGAGATGCGCCGGAGGCTCTCCTATCGACTGAAAGGCTCGACCAACCTTTCCACCCAGTGTTACTGCGCCGAGCTGATGAATCCAGAGCCACCACGTGAATCCCGGGATTCCAAGGAGATTCCGATTCGGGCGGGTTCGCACGTGCAGGCTGAGCTGATCCTTGCTGAAGAACAGGTTGCCGCTGTACGTAACCTTTGCGACTCGTTTCGACTCGATGGGCGGTTCGTTTGACTGCGCTAGAGTGGACGCCGGGAGTGAAAGGATGGCGAGGAGGCAAATACCCAGCGCGGAAACGGCGAGTCTGGTCAACGTACGCCTGGGGGGATACTCTGAAAATACCTCGCGTTTAGACGCGATTGGACCAGTTAGGAAGTATCGGGGCGAACTTTTGATGTGTCCGGGAACAGCGCGTACCAGAACAGGAAGCGTTATTCGTCTTCGTAAAAGAAATCGTCGTCGGCCGTTGGATAATCCGGCCATAACTCCTCGATGCTTTCGTAGGGTTCTCCGTCGTCCTCCGTGAGTCGAAGGTTGTCCATTACCTCTGCGGGGGCGCCTGTTCGATTGGCATAATCGATCAATTCATCCTTGGTCGCGGGCCACGGAGCATCCTCCAAATGGGACGCCAAATCTAGTGTCCAGTACATCTATCTCGTTCAAAACTCACAGTAATCTTATCGGCAGGGACGATACTGTCCTATTTAGATAAAGTCAAGACCGTTCCGATTCGTTTTGAACTCCTTTTTTGTCGAGAAAAGACTGACACTCGGGAAACTTGAGGCGACAGAAAAACTAGTCCAGAGAAATGGTCGTCCGCTCCGTTTGGTCCACCAGTTTCTGATAGGTGGCTGGGGTCATGCTGGGTGCGAGGAAGAAAACCGGGTTCAGCGCTTTGCCGTACACATCGCGCACTTCATAGTGTAGGTGCGGTCCGGACGTCAACCCCGTATTCCCGCTGTATCCTATAATTTCTCCTCGGGACACTTTTTTTCCGCGTCGCATTCCAGTCGCGACTTTCGAAAGATGTCCGTAGACGGTTACGTATCCAGCGTTGGGATGTTGAACCTTGACTAGGATTCCGAGTCCGGAACCGCTGCTAACCTGAAGGATAACACCGTCCGCAGCCGACACAACAGGCGTACCAGATCGGACAAGAATATCAACGCCATTATGCATTCTGTCGACTTTGAGGACCGGATGGAACCGAACGCCGAAGCCAGAAATAATGGGTCCTTCGGTCGGTATAATGGCGGGCATTTCAGCCATCACCACCTCTCTTTCACGAGCCAGATCTACCAACTCTCGATAACTCGCATTCTGTAGGCCCACCTGACGCTCCAACTGACCGAGCTGAGAGGATGTCTGTTCAAGGAGTGCACTCGTGGAAGGACTGAAACCCCTGAATTCAGGGAATGGATCTGTTCCACCAACTCCGACTTGACGAATATCTTCCGATATCGGGTCGGTCTGCAGAAGCGTACGGTACAGACTCTGATCCAGATCGCCGAGTCGCAATAACTCATCTGAAACCGCGGAAATCCGATCACTTACGTCTGCGAGTTGCTGCTGGAGGGCGTCGTTTTCTTCAGTCAGTGCCAATTCCTGCGGAGTTTGGACAAACCGGTCCATTCCGAGCGTTAGCGCGATCGAAAGAGCCAATGATCCTGCAATAATTAGCAGTGTTCTGGAATAGATCTTCGAGCGCGTTTCTTTCACTTCGATGAAGCAGCAGGCGTCGTTATCGTAGTAGTAGTAACTGTTTTTAGCCATGGGGAGTTCAAGGAATCGCGGTCGCGGTGGGTGTCATGGGATTCGACCGAGACTGCTAAAAAATAGATTCCAATAAGGCACGAGTCAACTTGTTACTCATAATGCGTAGGCTTCCGCTTCAATTTCCACAATAATTTCGGGTTCGACCAACCGACTTACCTCAACGAGAGTTGTTGCTGGGCGTATTTCGTCGAAAACTTGCCCATGAGCCCTTCCCACATCCTTCCAATCTTCAATATTGGTCACATAAATTCGGGTTCGCACAACATCCGATAGAGCAGCATCAACCTGCTTCAGGCCTGCCTCGATGTTACTCAATATTTGATGCGTCTGTTCATATGCGTTTCCCTTTCCAACAATCTCGCCGTCTTCATCCGTAGCCGTCGTTCCGGAAACGTATATGTGGTTTCCGACGCGTACCGCGCGTGAGTAGCCGACGATCGATTCCCACTTCGTACCGCTGTCATACCGGAGTTTATCCATGATGTGGTCCTGGAGTTCGTATTTGATCGAAACTCGTTGCGACGAAACGAGAAAACAAGCTCATCAAAGATCGGACATATCTTCCTTTTCCTTAAGACGGCGAATGAGAATAATGGACAAATCATCGTGTCGACGAGCCCCGTGTTCGAATCGCTCGACAGCTCTCAAAAGTGTGTCACCGGCCATTTCAGCACTGTGATCTCTAAATCGTTCCAATAGCTCTTTGAGACGCTCTTCTCCAAAGAAACGCCCGATCTCATTCCGCGCCTCCGTAAGTCCATCTGAGTAAACAAGCATCATGTCTCCAGGGTCGAGATGCACGATCCGCTCATTGAATCGAGCCTGCGCAATCAATCCAATCGCCGGATCTCCACGATCCAGTTCTTCTATCCTGTCACCGCGCAAAACAAGCGGTGGTTGATGTCCGGCATTCAGAAGACGAATCGTCCCGGAGTTGGCACTCAGCTCCAGAAAAACGAGAGAGGCAAATTTACTGGGAAGCCCGTCTCGAACCACGATCTCATTGAGCTGTCTCCCTAATTCGGAAAGTGATCCGGTGATTGGGGCGAGCGCTCTCAGAGTTGCCTGAAGCTTGGCCATCATGAGAGCCGCTGGAAGGCCTTTGCCCGCCACGTCGCCGAGAGTGAGCGCTACCCGGTCTTCGTCAATGCGTAAATGATCGACCAGGTCACCTCCTACGTCGTTGGCCGGGACCGTGTATAACCAGGTTTCCCAACCGGGAAGAGACGGATTCTCGGACGGCATTAGAGCGACCTGGACGGAGCGACCTTCAGCCAGTTCATCTTTTGCCAGCAGTTTGTCCTTGAGTTCTAACCCCAGTACGAACAACACACTCAGCAAACCAAAAGTGATCTGGACCTCTTCATCAGGCATCCCGATAAAAGTCAGAACGACGCCTAGAAGCAGCAACAGCCTCCGAGTTGGGGCAAGTTTTAAAAACAGGCTCCGGATCAGATACGCAGACAAAAATACGCTCTTCTTGATCGCGCCCATGGTCTCAAGCCGGCGCTGGGTCTCGTCGTCGAGGTAAAATTCGTACGTCTCCTTCAAATCCCGCCGAATGGTTTGCGGAAGTCGGGCGTCTCGGAAGTCGTCAATGACGCGCTGCGTAAAGTGCGTCACTCGCTCGAACGGAGGTCTTTTTTGCTGTGGCTCAGCCATCTTTAGTGGCCATTTTCTGTCACCGAGTTGCCTGGCGTTGGGCCAGCCGTGTCTCGTACGGAAGATAAGCCTCGGGGGGTGCAGTTCGACTAGATCCGTTGAAGCACAGAACGACGGGTTCCATTCGGCGACTGATTCATGTAGATTCTCCACGACCTGAAATCATCGCATCCTTCGTCACCTATGGACTGGATCGTTCTTTTGCCTCCCATCGTCGCCATTGTTTTGGCGCTGTGGACCAAGGAAGTCTATTTGTCTTTGCTGGCCGGCCTGTGGTTGGGAACGACGATTCTAGTCGGCGGAAATCCAATCACGGGACTCCGCGAACTGATAGACCAGCTTGTGGCCGTCTTCGGGGATGCCGGCAATACGCGAATCCTCATTTTCAGTTTATTGGTTGGAGGTCTCATTGCCCTGGTTCAGGCGTCGGGCGGCGTCGCCGGCTTCATCGTCTGGGCGCAGAAGAAAGGATGGGGCACCACTCGAAGAAGCGCCGAAATTCTTGCATGGGCGATTGGAATGATCATTTTCGTCGAGTCGAGTATCACGAGCCTGATCGTGGGTGCCGTCAACCGACCACTTTTCGAACGCCTGAAAATGCCTCGCGAGAAACTCGCGTTCTATTGTGACGTGACGAGCGCTCCGGTCTGCATGGCTATTCCGCTCAATGGTTGGGGTGCGTATGTACTGGGCCTCCTGGCTGCTCAGGGGATTACGGTGGGCGCCGTAGGACTTTTGGCGAACTCGCTACTTTTTAATTTCTATTCCATTATTGCCATCGTGGGAACCCTCGTTTTGGCGATTACGGGGTGGCAGTTCGGATCCATGAAAAAGGCAGAAGAACGCGCCCTGGCAACAGGTCAAGTCATTCGGCCGGGTTCGACACCCATGATTGCAGAAGAAATTGCGGAACTGGAACCCGTTCAGGGTTCTGCAGAGAAGGCCAGTCATCTGCTCCTACCCGTCGCAGTGATGGTAGGGATGATTTTCGTTGGACTTTACATCACCGGTGACGGGCACATCATGCAGGGGAGTGGATCGACGTCCGTGCTTTGGGCTGTGTTCGCAGGGGTGGGTTCGGCGATGATTATGTATGCACTTCCCGGATCAGGATCGAACGGAAAGGCGCTGATGACACCAGTCGAATCAATCGGGCTTGTCTTGAAAGGATCGGCAGGATTGACCGGAATGGTCATCCTGGTTGTCCTGGCGTTTGCTCTGGGGCAGGTGTCGCGAGCCCTGGAGATGGGTCCGTATGTCGTAAATCTACTTGGGACCGGATGGCCCACCTGGTGGATTCCGGCGCTCGTCTTTGTGATCGGGTGTTTCGTCTCATTCACACTGGGGTCGTCATGGACAGCCTTCGCGGTGCTGATCCCGATTGCGTTGCCTTTAGCGGAAGGATTGGGCATTGCCCCTGCTCTGATGTTGGGCGCCGTGCTTTCCGGAGGCGTTTTTGGCGATCAAGCATCTCCGCTTTCCGACACGTCACTCATTTCTTCCATGTCAGCAGCCTGCGACCACGTGGACCATATCAATACCCAAATGGCCTATGCCCTCGCCATGGGAGGACTAAGTTTTGTAGCATTTTTGATCGCTGGTCTACTTAATTAGGGCCTGTTAACACTTCCTGAAATCGTCCTGCTGGAGGCCATTTTCTTGTTCAGCAAGGCAGAAGACGCGTAGTGTATCAGAGATACATGAGCGTCTGATAACGAAGTTGGGGATGAAA
>BTQE01000052.1:0-21872 GCA_036985715.1 Rhodothermia bacterium | reverse complement strand
CTGCGTGTCCTCGTGAGTCGCATGCCTTTGGCATGCTCGTCTCGAACCTGGGTTCTCATCTCCCAAGCGAAAAAACGCCCCGCCATTATGAAACGACGAGGCTAGCGCGCTTGGGAGGATTACTCGGACACTGCGTGTCCTCGTGAGTCGCATGCCTTTGGCATGCTCGTCTCGAACCTGGGTTCTCATCTCCCAAGCGAAAAAACGCCCCGCCATTATGAAACGACGAGGCTAGCGCGCTTGGGAGGATTCGAACCCCCGGCCTCTGGAACCGGAATCCAGCGCTCTATCCAACTGAGCTACAAGCGCCAATGGCGCGCAATATACCCAATGGTGACACGCGTCGCCAGGGTGGGAGAGTCCCACTCAGACGCTAAATGAAAGAGTCGGACATAATGCCCGACCCAAATTGAAAAACGATACGAAAGTTGGAAGTAGATATAGTTCGTGTGAGGCGCCTGTCTCACGCGTTTCTCTGTTACTGACGGATACCGCATGACCGACGCTGCCCTCATCAAGACATTCAAAGTTGATCCAGCTGCAGGTTACTCTGCGCTGTTGGATCGATACACACCGGTCATCCTCCGAATGATTCGCCGTTTCCTCGCTGATCCAGACGAGGTCATGGAGACGTACACGTCGATTTGCGAACGTCTTCGCCAGAACAATTTCCAGGCTCTCCGGCGTTTCCGCATCAACAGTGACCTCACACCCTGGTTGAGTGTTGTGGTCGCCAATGCCTGTCGCGACCGGTTTCGTAGAAATCGCATGGTCTCCGTCCCCAAGTCCGTGATCACGCGGTTGAGCGAGCAGGAGAAACTGATTTTCAAATACTATTTCCAGGATCGCGTAAAACAGTCGGAGATCCCGGAAACAATCGAAGGTCGTCACGGAATGCCTTGCTCTTCCATCGACGTTGCCAGGGCCATCGAACGAATTGACCGGATGCTATCCGTCAACAAACGATGGCATCTCCTCGCTGCGTTGGGTGCAAACAGGCCGATTCTTTCTCTGGACGATTCGTCTGATTCGGGCGGGACGATTCTCGACCAACTTTTGTCCGAGTCCGACGATCCTGATTCCAATGCTCCAGAAAGAGTTACCCTGCTAAACCAGGCCATAGAGAACCTTGATCCAGAGGATCAACTTCTCGTGTTGCTCCGTTTCGAGCACGAAATGCGAGCTCACGACATCGCCAAGGTGATGCAGTTCGAAAATCACCGGTACGTGTATACGCGGTTAAGAACGGTCGTGAATCGTCTTCGAAGAGAGGTCATCCACGCAGAATCCGTGTAACGGATTGCACTTGCCTCGGCCTGAAGAATTGATTACCGCCCGGCCACCATGCAGAACGGGTACCAATAAATGAGCAACTCTTCGCTCGGCAAGTCGTAGTTTCAGCCTCATTTCTTCCTATAGATCATCTATTCTTTGACTGAATCCGACAACACCGCGGACCAATCCCCAGCTCGTTCCACCGAGAATTATCTGACCGATTCTTGGTCGGGTGACCGTCTAATACCCCTGACCGGCCGCCTGGAAAAAAGCGGGTTTCCTCCCTGGCTAACCCTTATAGCGGGCCTCATTCTAGCGTTCGTGCTCTTTCAGGGGATCAGCCTCGTCGTAACGTTTGCTCTGCTGGTGATGAAGGACGTATCTCTCACAGATCTAACTACACAACTTGATGTAGTACTTGAACAAAATGCTCGTGAGTTGATGATTGCCAACACTGTGGGACAAGTGTTCGGCTTGTTGATTCCGGCAATCATTTTCGCGCGTCTTCATAGCAAGAATCATTCAGATTTCTTGCGACTTCGCTCGACCGATATCCGGCTGATCGTTCTTTCGGTCATCGGTTTGTTAGCTCTCGTGCCCATTGTCCACTGGACTGGTGTCGTGAGTGATTCGCTTCCCTGGCCACAGTCCATTCGAGACTTTGAACAGGCCCAGATGGATTTGATCGACCGTATTCTGCTTCAGGATTTCAGCGTTACGTTTGCCCTCTCTGTGATGGCGCTCACGCCCGCAATTAGTGAAGAACTTCTTTTTCGCGGCTACATTCAGCGTCAGGCTGAAAGGAGTATGGGAATCTGGGGTGGTATTCTGTTTTCGGGGCTCATCTTCGGATTGTATCACGTTCGTCCAACGCAGGCCGTACCGCTCAGTCTTCTGGGCCTCTACCTCGCGTACATCACGTGGAGATCCGGTAGTATTATTCCGGCGATGATTGTGCACTTTGCCAACAACGCGTTCGCCATTGCATTAGGTCGTTATGCACAAACGGAGGCAGGTTCAGCGCTCGATGTCGAATCATTTCAAGTTCCATTCTCCGTTGTGGTCCCAGCGGCTTTGATTCTGGCTATCGTTACATTTGGACTCGACAAAACGGCAAAGCTGGTACTCAGGGAGACGTCCATTAATCAAGGCAAACCAGATGTTTCGGGAGAAGGAAGACAAACCTGTTGACGGGTGGCTTACCGTTTTTAAAAGCGGGACGGATTATGAGGCGGATCTTGTGAAAGATCGGCTAGTCGATTCGGGTATTTCGGCTGTCATTCTCGCGCATCGAGACCACGCGTTTCATTTAACCGTTGGAGATTTGGCTGTCGTCAGAGTACTGGTCGCTCCGGAACAATATGAGGACGCAATGCAAATTCTTCAGGCGACTCCGCTTACCGATGAGGAATTGGATTCGGCAGCCCTCTCCGCGAATCCTCGGGTTGAGGAAGGTGATCAGGAGCCGAGTAACTCTGGAGATCTGTCGTGAATAACAGCGCAACCAGGGTTCTTACAGCGGCTGTTGGAATTCCTGCGGTCGTGGGTATCGTCTATCTCGGGGGGACGGTCTTCGCCGGGGTAATTGCGCTCGCCGCCATCCTTGCGCAGCTTGAGTTTTACAATCTCCAGAACAAGGTAGGCTGGAATCCCTCTCGAATTATGGGTGTGGTTCTCGGGCTCGTCGTCATTCTTCGATATGAAATTTCCTGGAGCGAACCACTCCTGATCGGGTTGACGCTGATCGTCATCGCAGACGTGCTCCGAACGGGCACCGATCAGATCCCGGTTGCCCGCCTTGCAGGTACGCTGGTTGGAGTCATATACCCGGTCTGGCTCTTTTCCTATTTAACGGATATTCGCCTCGGACTGGAGGGCAATCTTCCATCCGGACAGGCATTTGGAACGACGATAATGTTGATCGTCCTCGTTTGGACGGCGGATTCCGCAGCGTACTACGTGGGGAAGGCGATTGGGAAACGTCCACTGGCTCCAATCCTCTCGCCCAACAAAACGTGGGAGGGATCGTCTGCATCGGTCCCCGGAGCTCTGATTGTGGCTATTGGTTTTAAGGTCCTTTGGCTGTCATACTTGAGCTGGACAGACGTAGTTGTATTCTCGCTGATTAGTGGCGCTTGGGGCCAAGTCGGTGATTTGGCGGAGAGCGCATTCAAAAGGAGCGCGGGGGTCAAAGATTCGGCGTCGATATTACCGGGTCACGGAGGGATGCTGGATCGGATCGACTCGCTGATCGTCGTCGTGCCGCTCTATTATTTGTATCTACGGTACTTCATGAACGTACTGTAGATTTCGGGCGGAACGTAGACACAGACGCTCGGTACCAAGTGCCTAATTGGGAACAACCAGAATCAGACCGATGGGTCTATTCATTCAGGGCAAAAATAAAGGCAACAGACGATTTTCGTACGAGCCGCGATTCTACAACCCCGAGAAGGAAGAGCGACTAAGACGACGGATTCAAGTCAAACGTATGACTGGCCGCCGCCGGAATTCGCTGGGGTTGATCATTTTCGGAATTTTGGCCGCAATGGTATTCTACGTCTACCTGAATCTCGGATGAATCACCGAGACGGGTGAAGAAGACGCCGGTAAGGCAATAGGGACAGGAGATTGGTAGAAGTTTCTGTTGATCAAGATCAAGTTATCCGGTTGATGCCGGAGGCACTCGCGAACAAGATTGCCGCTGGCGAGGTTGTTCAACGGCCGGCCTCTGTCGTCAAGGAGCTCGTTGAAAATGCCATTGACGCGGGAGCAGAACACATCTCCGTAACCGTAAAGGGAGCGGGAAGCGAACTGATCCAGATCGCTGATGATGGTTGTGGTATGAGCGCGGTGGACGCAGCTGTCAGTTTTCAACGTCACGCCACGAGCAAAATTCGATCGATCGAGGATTTGGAATCCATTCGCACGCTCGGGTTCCGAGGAGAAGCGCTGGCCTCAATCGCTGCCGTAGGAAAGGTGAGTCTGAAGTCACGCCGATCGGTGGATGAAGTCGGAACGGAAATCGTTCTCGAGGGTGGCGAAGTGTTATCGACTTCTCCGAAACCTATGCTCCCGGGATCGACGATCTCAGTTCGGAACTTGTTTTACAACGTTCCGGCGCGTCGAAAATTTCTAAAGCGACCGGCGACGGAGTTAAAGCATATCGTCGACGTGATCCTGGTGAATGCGCTGGCCAATCCACGCATAGCCTGGACCCTCAAAAGTGGAGACAACGAATTACTGAGTGTCGAACGGGGGGAAAGCCGCGACCCCAATGAAATTCTACGTGCTCGAGTCAAGGATCTCCTATCGCTGGAAACATCCGAACCGCTGATCACGGTGGAAGAGTCAACGAGCTTTTTGAAAGTCTTTGGGATTTTGGGGAAACCGGAGCTGCACAAACGCACTCGAGGACAACAGTTTTTGTTCGTGAATAACCGGGCGATCAAGCACAGGTATCTCGAACACGCCGTGTATTCAGCCTACGAGTATCTCATTCCGGAGGGCACCTTCCCACTGTTTGCATTGTTTCTCGATATCGATCCTCGACACATTGACGTCAACGTACATCCCACAAAGGCCGAAGTGAAATTTGAAGACGAGAGTGGCGTATACAGCATGATGCGGACGATTGTCCGTAAAGCATTGGGTACGGCTGAATTGACTCCAGATTTTCTTTCCGCTATTCCTCTATCGGGTATTCACCTGGACATGGATTCTTCTGATTCTACCGATTCCGGGAAAGATTCAGAGACGCCTCGCCTGCACGGTACCAGCCGGACCGGGTTTGCATATGAACCCCATTCTAAATCTTGGTTGGACGCGGGACTTGCAAGTAGGCGCTTATACGACTCGGGTTCAGGTGGAATCGTCGCTTCGGGTACGGCGGAAAGTAGAGGAGAAGATGCCCGGGAGGTAGAGTCGTCGGATTTACTCTGGCAGTTACACGACGCTTATGTGCTCACCCAGATTCGTTCGGGTCTCGTGATTGTAGATCAGCAGGCCGCCCACGAGCGCATTCTCTACGAAAAAGCGACCAACAGTTTAGCTGATGGATTTGGTCTTTCTCAGCAGCTCCTCTTCCCGAAAACGATCGAGTTTCCACCGGGCGATTTCGCCTTGCTGGAAGAACTGATGCCGGATCTTCGCTCACTCGGATTTGATGTCGAACCTTTTGGCGGTCGAAGTGTGGTCATGCGCGGCGTTCCGGCCGACATCCGTGCCGGAGATGAGCGGCAGATACTGGACGCCGTATTGGATCAGTACAAATCATTCGAGAGTGTAGATAAGCTGACGGGCCGCGAAAACCTGGCTCGGAGTATTGCTCGAAAGAGCGCTGTGAAAGCCGGCGTGCGATTGTCCCACAAAGAAATGCGCGCGCTGATCGATCAGTTGTTTCTCTGCGAAATGCCGTACGCCAGCCCGGACGGAAGACCTACCATCGTCAAGCTTTCCGTAGATGAACTCCGTGAACGGTTTGGGCAGCGTGGGTAGTTGAGATTGTGAGGCTCTGATAAATGCTTGACCGAGTTCAATCATACGTCAATGATCACTCTCTATTTGATGAGGACGAACGTATTCTTGTCGGGGTGAGTGGCGGCGTAGATTCGGTGACACTGGCGTGGATTCTCTTCGAACTGGGCTATCGCCTCGAAATCGCTCACGTCAACTATGAACTTCGAGGGGATGAGAGCGATCGGGACGCTGCCCTTGTACGCGCGTTTTCAGAGGATCGAGACCTGGTTCTACATGAATTCGAGCCAGGTGAGATGCCTCCTGGTTCTCTACAGGAAAATGCCCGCAAATTTCGATACCGGCGATTTGAGGAAATTGCCGTCGAAAGAGGAATGAATTGTATTGCAGTCGCTCACAATCGGAACGATCAGGCAGAGACCGTCTTGCTTAACCTGCTTCGTGGTGGAGGATTTGACGGCGTGGCTGGTATGCGACCGTTCAGACCTGCACGACAGGATTCGCCCGTCCGCCTCGCGCGTCCGCTCCTGGATATTTCTCGGTCTGACATTCTCGCGTTTGCCAGTTCGGTCGGTCTTCAGTGGCGTGAGGATGCCTCAAACGTCGACGTCACGTATTCGCGGGTCAAAATTCGACAGGCCACCCTTCCGTCGCTTGAGTCCTGTGGTAGACCCTTTCTTGTAGAGGAACTGGCCTCTATTTCGAAAGAAATGCAGAGGGTCGTGGAAGATGTTCTCCCTGAAATACTACCGACGGATCTTCAGTTTGATCGGCTGAGAGATCAGTCTATTCCGATAGCGTCTCTGAAGGGTCTCGATCCCGCAGTTCGGGGCTGGTATCTGCTTAGGCTTGTGCGAAGATGGCTTCCCGAAGCACCAGCGCGAAGATCAACCGTTCGCTCCCTCGAACGCTTGATGGACGCACCGAAGGGGAAACGCATCGAGTTTGTACCCGGTGCGGTGTGGCGTGAAAGCGATTGTATTCGTTTTGTGCTCCGAAAGCCAGTCACTACGCCTTCACGGGTGGGCGTGTCGGATGGAAACGAAATTTCGGGATGCTTTGGTCGGTTGACCTGGGAAATTCTTCCCGCGGATGCGGTTGAGATACGAACGGGTCGGTTTGAAATTGTTGTAGACGAGACAAAAATCAGCGGATGTCTCTCAGTGCGTCCGTGGCTTCCAGGAGATCGTTTTAAACCGTTCGGAATGGATGGGTGGAAGAAGGTAAAGTCATTTCTTACGGATGTGAAGGTTGCATCCTCCGAGCGAAAATCGGTACACGTATTGTGCGATGATGAGCGGATCGTTTGGATTTTGGGTCACCGGATGGACAATCAATACCGCGTGGAGGATCACACGGAGCGAATCCGGCAGTTCTCGTTCGAGCCTGCAGGCTGAATCCATCGATTCACAGAGATTTTCGCTCACGCATTCAATTGAATCCCGTATTTTCCGCCTTCCTTTTTTGCGGCTTTATCGCCGCAACGTTTTTCGCGGCCCCCAAAAAAACCCAGCCATGACCGCAAATCTTCTTCTTCACGATGACCAAACGATCACCCTTCGAGGTGAACGGTTCAGCGTCTATTTGAATAGCGAGATGATCCAAAATCGTGTCGCCGAGCTGGGAGCAAGAATCACGGAAGATTACAAAGGCAAGCGTCCCATCTTGATAGGCGTTTTAAACGGTGCGTTCATGTTTCTTTCCGACCTGATGAAAACGGTTCGGATTGACTGCGAAGTAGACTTCGTCAAGCTCTCTTCCTACGGCGCCGAGCAAATCTCGAGTGGAGTCGTCAGGGAATTAAAGAAGATCGATGCCGATCTTGAAGGCAGACATGTACTCGTGGTTGAGGACATCGTGGACACAGGCCTCTCCATGCAGTACATCCTCGATATCATGCTAAGTCAGAATCCTGAATCGGTGAAGGCTATTACGCTCCTTCACAAGCACGAGGCGACCGAGGTTGATGTACGTCTGGACTACGTGGGATTTCGAATCAAGAATCAGTTTGTCGTCGGATATGGACTTGACTATGGCCAGGTTGGTAGGAACCTTCCGGATATCTATGTCCTGGATCCACATATTGATGACTCCTAGCGATTGATTGCTAGGACCCGAATGTTCGGGACAGTGCTTCATCGAGCGCATTCACGGCATTAAAAACATCCAGGTAGGAGTTGTAAAGTGGAACAGGCGCCATCCGAATAACTCCAGGCTCTCTCCAGTCGCAAGACACACCAAAAGAATTCAGTGTGTCGAAAACGTTTCGCCCACCATCGATCCGAATAGATAACTGAGCGCCTCGATGGTCTGGATTCTTGGGTGTGATGATTTTTACTCGGCCTCCAAGGCGCTTCTCCAACAGAAATTCGAGATACCCGGTCAACCGACGTGATTTTTCCAGGATGGCCGGAAAGCCGGCCGCGTCAAATAAATCCAGCGATGCCTTCAGGGGAGCTGTGGACAACAGTGCGGGATTATTGATCTGGAAAGATTGAGCACCTCGAGCCGGTTCATAGTCGTCCAGCATTCGAAACCGGTCTGAAGTGTCTTGTCCCCACCACCCGCGAAGGGCGGGAAGATTCGAATCGGCCGCATGCCGAGTGTGGATGAAAATACAGCCGGGAGAGCCAGGACCCCCATTCAGATATTTGTACGTACACCAGGCGGCAAAATCGACATCCCAATCGTGTAGCTGGAGGCCCACGTTTCCGGCTGCGTGGGCGAGGTCGAATCCGACCACGCAACCAGCGCCCCTCGCCACGCGCGTGATTTCTTCCATGTCCAGGAGCTGGCCCGTGTAATAGTTCAATCCCCCCAGAAGCACGAGCGCAATTTCAGAGCCGGATTCTTCAATCACCTTGATGATGTCATCGGTACGAAGAAGGGTCTCGCCTTCGCGTGGTCGAAGTACCAACACGGAGTCTTCTGGATCGCCTCCGTTCCACTCGACGTGAGAATGGATCGCGTATCGGTCTGACGGAAAAGCGTCCTGCTCAACGAGCACTTTGTATCGATCGGTCGAAGGTCGGTAAAAAGTGGCCATCAATAGATGCAGATTGACCGTTAACGCGTTCATTAGTACGACCTCCGTACTATCTGCGCCAACTAGTACGGACATTGACCTATTCAGGTCATCGCAATATTCCAGCCAGGGGGAAGGACCCGAAAAATATCCATCCACGCCGCGCGTATTCCACGTCTCCAGGATTTCAAGGACATGCGCCCGGGCGCCCACGGGTTGAAGGCCGAGTGAGTTCCCCGTGAAATAGATGAGCGGCTTACCCGCCTCGTCGACTGGATTATGGAATTGGTTACGAAAAATTCCGAGCGGATCCCTGCCATCTTCTTCCTTGGCGAAGTCTGATGAAGGATCGTACGATTGGGCGGAGATCACTTGAGAATTACACAGTTCGATACACGTAACGAGGGCAATAATAAGCATATCGAAAGACTCGACACTCTATATTGGCGCTCCTGACCGACCGACTGATCAGCGAATCGTATTTAGATCTGCCATGTACAGAAAACTCGAAGATTTTTTCGAAGCCTATGATGGTCTATCAAAAGGGACGCTCGGCCTGCTGGAGATTCTTGGAGACGAGCATCTGAATCGATCGATTTTAGACGGCTATCGGACTCTCGGACAGCTGGGCTGGCATATCGTTGTAACGGTACCCGAAATGATGAGTTTGACAGGACTCTCCCTGTGCGCCGTCGACCCTCATTCGCCACCTCCTTCGAAGGCCGAAGAGATCGTGAAAGGCTATGGAGGAGTTTCGGACGAGCTGGTCGAGGCCATAAAGGGAGCCTGGACGGACGAGTCACTGCTGGAGTTGGACGACATGTATGGCGAGAAGTGGACGAAAGGGAAAACGCTTTTTGTCCTCAGTTGCCATGAAATCCATCATCGCGCGCAGATGACGGTTCTCATGCGTCAGGCGGGTCTTGCCGTTCCTGGATTGTTCGGTCCGTCAAAAGAAGAGTGGACGCAGTATGGGATGGAGACTCCGTCGTACTAGCACACGGCTCTGGTTTGCAGCCTCCGGTCTGGTTGCCTGTATTTCAATTGCACCTGCGTGCAGTCAGGAATCGAACATCCCGGAAGGGTTTGTTCTGGTGAAAGACGTGGTTCCTTCGATCGCGCTCGACATGCGGTACTATAACGGGCACAATTTTATCGGTCGTAGAATCGAGGGTTATCTCGCGCCCAAGAGTTACCTGACACGTCCTGCCGCCGAAGCCCTGAAAAACGTCCAGGACGAGCTGATGACGCTCGGCTTATCGCTAAAGATTTACGACTCCTACCGGCCGCAGCGTGCGGTTAACGAATTCGTCGAATGGGCAGAAGACCTTGACGATACAGCTGCAAAAGGTGAATTTTACCCGGATTTGTCGAAAACCGTTCTATTCGACGAAGGCTACATAGCGGCAAAATCCGGGCATACGCGAGGCAGTACGCTCGATCTCACCATCGTTCCTTATCCGCCTCCGAATGAGCCCGAGTGGTCCGCCCAGAACCAGCAATCCTGCAAACTGCCGGCATCCCAACGCTTTGCCGACAATAGTCTGGACATGGGAGTTGGGTACGACTGCTTCGATACGCTTTCCTGGACGGATGATGATCGAATTGATCCGTCGCAGCGGGCTCACCGGCTCTTGCTGAAATCGCTCATGGAGAAATACGGTTTTCAGAACTATCCCAGGGAGTGGTGGCACTATTCGCTGGTGGATGAACCGTTTCCAGACACTTACTTTGATTTTCCGATTAGATAGGTAGATTGTCCTTGATCTGAGGTCCATGAGAGAATTTTCATCGTCCCCGGGTCGTCCCACTGTACTTGTAAGAGAAGGAGGTTGTTATGTCCCGATTTACCAGAGCTTTTATCGGCCTTGGCTTGATGTTCCTGGCGACCGCGCCGATAGCCACGGCTCAAGACACGCTTCGTTTTACTCCGACCGTCGGATATCCCACATTTGCAGTCCGAGAGCCGGTTGCTTACATCCAGCCCAATACCGTTCTCATATCGGAGACGAATAAGGGAGCCTACTACGAGGAAGGTGGCGGAGCATTTCCGGGCGAGGTTGGGCCTTTCTATGTCGAAGGGGCAACTACGAACGATATGCTCGTCGTGGAGATCATAAAGGTTCGGCCGAATCACCACTTGGCGGGTGCCCAGATTTATTCGGATTTCGGAGGGCTGGCAACCGACAGCAGGCTAAGATTGCTCAACGAGCCGATCCCGGCACGCAGATACGAGTGGCACCTGGACACAGAAAACTTGACCGGTACAACAGAACTGCCGGATTCCAAAATGGGCTCGATTACTATTGATCTGGAGCCCATGCTGGGGCGTGTCGCAGTCGCCCCGAGGGGTGAAGAAGCGTACAATGGACTCTGGCCTGGCGATTTCGGGGGAAACATGGACTCACCCGACGTCCGCGAAGGAACCACCGTCTTTCTTCCCATTTTTCACGACGGGGCCTATTTCTATTTCGGGGACGGACATGCAAAGCAGGGAGAAGGCGAGGTCAACGGAACAGGCCTGGAAACCTCAATGGATGTCATTCTCCGAATCGATGTCATTAAAGGAAAAACCATTGACTGGCCGCGCCTGGAGGATGCCAACTACATCATGGTCGCCGGGAGTGCTCGACCGCTTATCGACGCATTTAGGCTGGCCCATGTTGAACTGATTGAATGGTTGGTGGAGGATTACGGGTTCGGGAAGTGGGACGCCTATCACCTGACTGGCGAGCTCGGCGAGAACATGGTGGCAAATATTGTTGATCCCATATACACGGTTGTAGCCAAGTTTCCGAAGAAGTACCTGCCCGAGTAACATATAGAGCGACGGGGTTCGGGACCTTGAAGAGGGTGGTGTGGGTATGTCGGGCTCTCTGAGCGCGAGCCTATTCAGGCGCGGTGTCGACCCGGTCGCGCAGCACTGAAGTTTCTTCCCGCATTACGTCATCCACAATGACTCTTTCGTTTGTCAGAGCTTTCCTGCTCCTCATTTTCTTGATGGGTGTCACCGGTAGTGCGGCGGAACTGTTGCTGTTGGGTCATACCGAAGAGTTCTGGAAATACCTGCCTCTTGTTCTATATGGAATCAGTCTTCTTATGCTCGGCTGGCATACGGTTTCACGCGCCTCGACTGGCCTCAAGTTGTTTCGATATGTCATGAGTTTGTTCATACTTGCGGGCCCTGTTGGACTTTTTCTTCACTACCGGGGAAACGTTGCATTCAAACTGGAAATGTATCCGGACCTGGGTGGGCTCAAACTGTTTTGGGAGGCCCTAACAGGCGCAACCCCAGCCCTGGCTCCAGGTACCATGATTCTGCTTGGTCTTCTTGGGTGGTTGTACACGTTTCGGCATCCTCGTTTTTCGAAGACTCCCAATATCGATCCTGATCGAAGATGATAACATCGATCATGAAGAGATATTCTTCCTTTGCGGCAGCCACCCTAATTTTAGGCGAGTCGCTGACCGAAGAGCAGTTAAGCGGGCGGTCGTAAAATAGTATGGAACAATTCAGACGTGACATCGGAAAGTACGTGAGTGAAGACGAGGTCGCTTTGCTGGAGCGCTTTGCCGCGCTCGACCGGAGTCAACCTGGACGCAGATGAAGGCAATGCTCCTCCATAAAGTTGGTACTCTGGCTGAACATCCCAGTCCGCTGGAGCTTGTGGATCTGGCGCGGCCGAGCCCCAAGGATTTCGAACTCCTCATTCGAGTTTCTGTCTGCGGCGTCTGTCATACGGAGCTTGATGAGATAGAAGGTCGGACACCCCCTTCTATCCTTCCCATCGTACTGGGTCACCAGATCGTTGGCCACGTGGCCGAGCTTGGAAATCAGGTGACCGGCTTCAAGGTGGGTGATCGGGTGGGTGTAGCATGGATTTTTTCGGCCTGCGGATCATGCGAGCTATGCCTGAGCGGCAACGAAAATCTGTGCTTGAATTTTCGAGCAACCGGAAGAGATGCTCATGGTGGTTATGCAGAATTCACCACGGTGCCTTCCGATTTTGTCTTTCGAATTCCAACATCTTTGACCGATGTGGAAGCAGCTCCGCTGCTTTGTGCAGGAGCGATTGGATACCGGGCATTGCGGTTGACTCGTCTTCAAGACGGTCAAAACCTGGGTTTGACCGGATATGGTGCCTCCGCCCATCTGGTACAGAAAATGGTTAAATTTCTTTATCCGAATTCTGCTGTTTACGTTTTCGCGCGGAGCGAAAAAGAGCAGAAATTTTCCAGAGAACTCGGTGCTGTCTGGGCTGGCGATACATCGGATACACCGCCAGAAAAATTGCACAGTATCATTGATACGACACCGGTTTGGAAACCGGTCGTCGAGGCACTGAGAAACCTGGCACCGGGTGGTCGGCTCGTAATTAACGCCATTCGCAAGGAAGCGATCGATAAAGACTATCTCCTGCGGCTAGACTATGAAGAGCATCTCTGGCAGGAAAAGGAGATCAAAAGCGTAGCGAATATCAGCAGAAAGGATGTTTCTGAATTTCTTAATCTGGCTGCGGAGACGAATATTCGTCCGGAAATTCAGGAATATCGAATCGAAGATGCAAATATGGCACTAAATGATATGAAGTCTGGTAATACTAAGGGAGCCAAGGTGTTACGTGTTCTTTAGATCAGAGTTCAGCGGCGATCGAAATCATCCTCTCCTCAAGCAACCATCCATATTGAATGATAGCCTCTCAGACAACTATTTTGGAAGTCCACCCCGTTATTTCTGCCAAAAACATGGAGGAGTCGATCTGCTTCTACCAGGATAAACTGGGCTTCACACTCAAATTTTCTCATGCAGCGGTTCCTGGCGATCCAGTCGACTACGCGGGCCTCGAACGCGGTGCTTTTAGTCTCCACCTCCAGGCAATGGTGCCGGGACAAGACGATGCAATGCCGCTCATTCGCGTACGGGTCGAGAACATTGAGCCCCTGCACGAGGAGCACGTGGCGAAAGGAGTTGTTGCCGAAACCGGACAACTCGAGCCCAAACCGTGGGGTACCAAAGAGTTTGGTCTGTACGATCACAATGGCGCCGCCATTGTGTTCTATGAAGACTTCCAATAGAAGAAATCGATGACGACCTCGGCGTGGGTCACGTTTGATGAAGACAAAAAGGGGACCATCACGCACGGAAAACTGACTGATATCGTCGTTTTTGATACCAATTTGATCGATGTAGGTCACAACAAATTTGATGGCTCTTCTCGATGCAACGGCGCTCTACACAATCGTCCGAGGAAGGGTTGTTTACGGTGTAGAGCCCTGGCCGCCAATCAAATGCGGATTTCTCGTTCATGTTAAAATCATAGAAAATATGAGCATCATTTTCTTTTTATAGCCGGAAATTCAATATTTTTGCGGTCGAGGTCAGTATTGCTTGTTGTAACACCGGGCCCGAATTCGATTTACTAACTATTTCCGTTGAGAAGAGAAAATGAACATTTACGTGGGCAATCTGGCCTGGGGAACTTCTGAAGATGATCTTTACGACCTGTTTGCTGCTTATGGCGAAGTAACACGCGCGACGATTATTTCTGAAAAAGATACAGGTCGGTCAAAAGGTTTTGGTTTTGTAGAAATGGCCAGCGACGAAGAAGCACAAGCCGCGATCAGCGGGCTTGATGGCTCCGATGTTGGTGGGAGAGATATCCGGGTGAATGAGGCTCGTCCAAGGCCGGAACGCCGGCAGCGCTACTAGGCGCAAGCTCGAAAAGGCTGAGAGTTGAGCGCGGTTCGTTTTCGTCAGAACGCGCTCGGAAGGATGTAGCGGAGATTTAGGTCTCGTGGTTGTACCCAAGCGGGTCGGTATTCATTTCCGGCCGAGAACACCATGACCGTGTCCAGTTCATCAGTAAAAATGATGTACTGGCCTCCGCGGCCTCCGGCGTAGTACGACGCATCAACGCGCTTTGCTCCCACCTGGTAGGTGGTCAAGCACCTGTGATAGCCGCAGCTCGGGTTTAGACCGTTCTGCGATGTGGATTCGTCTGTCCTTTCGTGATTGATGAGACGGGTGTCATTCCACATACCGTCATTCATAGATGACGATTCAGGACAATTCTTTCGGATAACACATGTACGGTCTGCGCTCCGGGCTGGCAATCCCGGAAATAGCGCTCATCTGAGTAGCTTCGGAAAGCTCAACTACGTTTCCGTCTCGTTGTACCACTGCTATTGAATTTTCGGCCCGTTCATAGGCGGCATGCCCTGATTCCGCGAAATTCAGATAGTACGGGGTGTCTGTTTCAAGAGAGTCGTCACGGGAAAGTCCGGAATCAAGCAGGAAACTATGGACGTTTTCTCGCCACTGGGCCTGCGCTTCCTCGCCGACACCGGTATCCAAGAATGTGACTCGAAAGAAGTCACGATTCAGCATCCTTCGGCACAAATCGGAGAGAAGAACATCCGACGAGTGCTGCCAGCGCTTCAGGCTGTACAAAATGTCTGAATCGTCCAGGGCACAGTAATTCCGGACGACGTCTTCGTTTTCCAGTTCGGCTCCAGTGACGGTATTCTCGAGGAAAAATTGAAATGCCGGAGCCGTCCCTTCAACCGGTCCGAAATCTCCAACCACGAAATGAGAGCGCGATCGACGAATAATGCCTCGGAGAAGATGATCTCCTGCGAGAATGGTCTTGTGCAGGTATACTTGCCAGTACATGAGGCGACGGGCAATGAGGAAGTTTTCGACGGCGTGCACCCCCTTTGCCTCTACAACGATCTGGTCGTCCGAGGTGCCGTTATCCGGATGTACGCGAAGGGTCTTGATGATTCGGTCCACTCCTACTCGACCCTCGGCGACGCCCGTGTAATACGAGTCCCGTCGAAGGTAATCCAGTCGATCCATGTCGAGCTGACTGGAAATCAGCTGATAAAAAAATGGCCGCTCATAATCGTCGTCGAACATTCGAAGCGCCAACGATAGCGCTCCATCCATCTGCTCATTCAATCGACCGATCAGAACCCGACTCATGAATTCATGCTCAAAGCTGTCGATCAGTTCGTGTTCGAGCGTGTGGGAAAACGGGCCATGCCCGATGTCGTGTAGGAGTGCCGCCGCCAGGGCGGCCGTATGTTCCTCTGGAGAAATAGCTGTGCCTTTCTCGGAGAGCGAAGTCAAAACATTGTGCATCAGAGCCATCGCACCCAAGGCGTGCCCGAATCGCGAATGTTCTGCCCCCGGAAAGACGAGATACCCGATTCCCAATTGTCGTATTCGACGAAGTCGCTGGACTTCAGGAGTTTGAATCAGGTCCAAAACAGGGCCTTTGGGTACGGAAATGAATCCGTGAACGGGATCAGAGAAGATCTTGAAGCGGCTTTTCACGTTGGAGTGGACAGCAGATCTGATTTCAGGTTGTTGTATATAGCAAAGAGACACCAGGATTTCTATCGATAACCCTATTCTCGGATATTTGGTTGCGTATTCCGTGCTGCATAGATGTACCTGAGGAATTTCTCCAGAAAGCCCGCTATGGTATCCAAATGCTCTTGCTGCCGTTTCGAGCAGAGCCTCAATGGACATCGAGCGATCGGCTCACGGGCGGCGGCATTTACTACGGAATGAGTCCGGATCTCGTTTCGCCGTCTGCCTGGAGGATCGGCCTTCGCGATTCGACTGTCGATTTCTTTGCCGGTTGCACACACGATCCGCCATCTGCAAGAATGGTTACCATGGGCGCGGAGGATTTACCGGTTATGTTCGAAAGCAGGGGAGATGCTCCTTTCGATCTCGTGGCTGGAACGTTTTACTTCCTGGCCGGATGGCAGGAAAAAACGTCCAGGATCCGCGACGAACATGGGCGCTTTCTGTTTTCGGAATCGATTCAGAGTAGTCACAATCTTGCCACCGTTCCTCTTGTCGATCTTTTCCGCAAACTATTGCAGAAGGAACTGGCCCGGCTTGGTTTTCAGCTGGAACAGAAACAGTGGAGCGAAAAAGCCTGGGCATTTTGCCCGACTCACGATATCGATTACTTGCGGAAATGGCGACCCGGCATCTTTTACAGGGAGATCGTAGAGCGGGCGCTATTCAATTCGGAGAAAGAAACGCTCGGTGCCAGGGGATCGAGAATAGGTAGCGCTGTTGCGGGTCTTGTCCAACGTCAAGATCCGTATGCGAAAACCATCAAACGGATGAGAGACGAGGTGGCGATCCGCGGAGGAACGGCTACGTATTTTTTCAAGACGGCAGCTCGCGGACCGAAGGACGTTCACTACAATGAAAATGCCTCGTTCCTACACCGCCAGTATCTGGAGCTTCGGAGTCAAAACTTTGAGATCGGACTCCACCCCAGCTACCACGCCTACAACCACGGGAGATATCTACGGGAGGAGCGAGCAGCACTTCGGCGGGCGACCGGTATTGATGCCGGGTCGTCAAGAACACATTTTCTACGCTTCGATCCGATCACGACACCGCGGCTTCTGGCTGACACCGGTTTTCAGATAGATTCGTCTCTTGGTTTCGCTGAGCAGGAGGGGTTTCGGCGGGCCACATGCCTGCCGTTCCCGCTGTACGATCTAGAGGCCGATCAATCGCTCGAGATCTGGGAGATGCCTTTGACATTGATGGAATCAACGCTATTCAATCGACGCCATCTTGACGGGGAAGAAGCGATCTCGGCGAGTGAAGAACTTATGGCGACGTGCAAAAGGTTTGGGGGCGTTTTCGTTGGACTCTGGCACAACCTGCTGTGGGACGAGCGCGATTTTCCCGGATGGGCGAGACATTTCACAACGTGCCTGGACCATGCTACGGAGGAAGAAGGCCTGCTGGCGTCACTTCAGACTGCGCTGGATGCGTGGGAGTAATACGGTAGAGGGCTCCTATGCGAACGGTAATTACAGAAGATATCCACGTAGCTGCACGTTTTATTCGACAAGGCTCGCTGGTTGCTTTCCCGACAGAAACGGTATACGGATTAGGGGCTGACGCGACCAATAAGGCAGCGATTCGTGCCATTTTCAAGACCAAGGGTCGACCTGCGAATAACCCCATCATCGTTCACATAGCCGACTTTCGTGAGTTGACGGGTGTAGCGGAATCTGTGTCGGCCCCGGCAATGGTCCTCATGGACGCCTTCTTCCCCGGACCTCTTACACTGATATTGGACCGGCACCCAGCGATTCCAGAGGTTGTATCGGCTGGTCTTTCGACGGTCGGAGTACGAATGCCGGACCATGAACAGGCTGTCGAGCTGATCCGCACCGTCGGGCGCCCGATTGCAGCGCCGTCAGCGAATCTATCCGGGCGCCCCAGCCCAACTACGTGGCAGGCCGTGAAAGAAGATCTCGAAGGGCAAATTGCTTGCATTCTACGTGGGGAGCAGACACCCATCGGGCTTGAGTCAACCGTCGTCGATTGTACCCGGGAGGCTCCGGTCATCCTTCGATCCGGAAACGTTACACTGGAACAGTTGAGGCAGGTCATACCAGAGATCACTCAAGCCGTTGAAGAGGCCGTGGGCGAGGCCCACAGTCCCGGCATCCTGCACCGGCACTATGCGCCCAGAGCCAGCGTATTCCTGGTCGATCAAATTGACGAAGTTGTTAATGCGGAGCGAGCGGGTTTTATTGGATTGAGTGCGCCGCACGCACCTGCGGAGTTTCTGTTGGTTGAGCAGATTTCAAGTCTGGAGGATTACGCATATCGTCTGTTCGAATTCTATAGGGAATGTGACCGGTTGGGAGCAGAATCCATCTTCTGCGAGCGTGTAGCTCAGGAAGGGGTCGGCGTTGCGCTGATGGATCGACTGGAGCGCGCGGCACGGAGGTGAAGTATTGTGGCAAGACAGAGTAGCCAAGAAATGTGGCTAAGAAATGTAGCTAAGAAATGTAGCTAAGAAATGCGGCTAAGCATTTGGCCCAGCGTGTGGCAAAACAATCTGACTTGGCAATCTGACTTAGCGTCGTCGTGAAGCAATCGGTATCTTTCCGACCAATTCCAAAATTTCCGAATCTCTATTGAAAAATCAGCGCAGCCACTATTCCGCTTTCTACCTGCTCGGTTTTTCCTTTCTCGTCTCGGCTTGCTCCAGCCTGGCTCCGGTCACTCGTGATACGCCGGGGCGAGACGACGCCATTCCGGCCGATTCGGCACGGCTGGTTGAAGTTGTGTTGGACGGGTCAAACGAAGCTCTGTTGGCGACACTCCCGCCCCTCAATAGAGAATTTCGGGGAGTCTGGGTTGCCACGGTTGACAATATAGACTGGCCTTCAGAGCCCGGGCTTTCCACTGCAGATCAGCAGGCCGAGATGCTGGCCATCCTCGACCGCGTCAAGGAGCTAAAGCTCAATGCCATCATTTTTCAGGTGCGGCCGACTGCAGACGCCTTCTACTTGTCCGAATTCGAGCCCTGGTCGGCCTATCTGACCGGCACCCAGGGAAAGCCTCCAGATCCGTATTACGATCCGCTTTCTTTCACCATCCAGGAAGCACATGATCGTGCGATCGAAGTTCACGCGTGGGTCAATCCTTTTCGCGCTTACCATCCCAGCGCCGAGGCAATATTCGATTCTTCGCACGTTTCCCAGCGATCCTTTACCGTGGAATACGGTACGCAGCTCTGGATGGACCCCGGAAATCCCGATGCGCGGGCGCATTCTCTAAAAGTCATCATGGATATCGTCGACAGATACGACGTCGACGGGATCCATATGGATGACTACTTCTATCCGTATCCCGTACAGGACGATTCTGGTGCGACTGTGCCGTTTCCGGACGAGCAATCCTGGCAGGTGTACAACGCGACCGACGGATCAATTTCCAAAGACGACTGGCGACGCCAAAACGTTGACGATTTTATTAAGAGCGTGTATGACGGCGTGAAAGAGCGAAAGCCGTGGGTGAAGTTCGGAATCAGTCCTTTTGGTATCTGGCGCCCGGGCTTTCCGGAGGGAATAGTCGGATTTGACGCCTATGATTCGCTCTATGCTGACTCAAGGAAATGGTTGGTAGAAGGCTGGGTGGATTACTTCAGCCCACAACTCTATTGGGCCATGGAAAGTGAAGGCCAACCTTACCCGAAACTTCTCGACTGGTGGATCGAACAAAACGAGAAGAAGAGGCACATTTGGCCCGGGATTTTCACGAGTCGTATTCGGCTGGAAGGCTCCCGTTATTGGGGCGCGGAAGAATTGCTCAGTCAGATTGAATACACGCGGGCTACGCCGGGGGCTGAAGGAAATATTCATTTCAGCATGGTCGCGTTAATGCCGGCCGATTATCGAATGGGGGAGAAACTGGGGTTGGAGTCGTACACCGGCACAGCGATTGTCCCGGCAAGCCCCTGGCTCAATGGCACGGCTCCAGGAAAACCCGTGGTTCAGGTGATGGAATCCAGCGCCGGGAAAGAAGCTAGGATTTTCGATATGATGAACTCGGGCGTCTGGTTATGGGTAGTTCGAACCCTCATAGGAAATTCCTGGCAGGTCGAAATTGTCTCGGGGAGTCAGCGGCGTGTTCAGCTTCCTTCCGGTGACAGGGCCAGGGGCGCACGAGCAGTTGCTATTTCGGCCATTGATCGAACCGGGTTGGAAGGCCCCATATCCATTGTGCAATTTCGAGAATCGTCTACAGAGCGCCGGGCCTGGTAGATCTGAATTTCAAACCTTTCGATTCATGCGTACACACCTATTTGCCCTGGTGCTCGTGCTCGCTTTTCTGCTGATCGCAGGATGCTCGACCACCCGTTCGGTTACTACGTCCAAGGACGACACCCCGGCCAACGACCTTGCGGCGGCTGAAGCAGGATTTGGTCGATTTATCGACACCTGTATACAGGGTGAATGCGGCTTTGAGCTTGACCCCGGTAGTCAGGTGGATACGCTCATTGTAGATGAAGTGACTCGCACGATCAGCGTCGAATTCAACGAAGCGTTTGCCCAGATTCCGTTTCGCGAGCAAAATGTTCGGTCCATTCGCACTCGGGTGACGGAAGAATTGGGATCCGACTTCGCCGGATTCAAACTCGAACTCCGCGCACTTGGGATCCCGATTGAAGAATTGATTCCAAACCTGTACAGAACCGGTTCCGTTGCGATTGACGAGCAACGGCTTCCACAGGAGCCGCGGGCTCTGCGCGCCCACATTCGAAATCTGGATCGACCGATTACACCCTCTCAGGGTCTGTTTGGACGACATATTGCCGTCTGGCCGGCACATGGCTGGTACTATGAAACCGCGCTTGACCGATGGGAGTGGCAACGGGCTCGACTTTTTCAGACCGTCGAAGATCTTTTTCCAATGTCGTTCATCGTGCCATATCTGGAGCCAATGCTTGAACGGGCCGGGGCCTTGGTATATCTCCCCCGCGAACGCGACACACAGCATCAAGAAGTCGTTGTAGACAACGACGGGATCTCCGCGGACGGGCGGAGTAGATACGTAGAACATACGCGGGGTGATCGGACCTGGTTTTCGGGCATCGAGAAAGGATTTGGCGGAGCCGGGGATTTGCTGTATGGTCAGACGAATCCGTTTTCGCTGGGATCGTATCGAGTTACCCATACGAATATTCGAATGGATGCGCATGTCGAGTGGATACCGGATATCCCCGAGCGTGGCGAATATGCGGTGTACGTTTCCTACGCCAAGCTGCCAAATGCCACGACGGATGCGCGGTACACCGTGTACTACACGGGTGGCTCCACGACGTTTGTCGTCGACCAGACGATGGGGGCTCGTACCTGGACGTATCTCGGCACGTTTCTGTTCGATGAAGGCGTGCATCCGATCGGTGGCAGAGTAAAGCTCGAAAACAAGAGTGTAGCCAGTGGAAGAACCATCTCCGCTGATGCGGTTCGTTTTGGGGGTGGGATGGGCAATATCGTACGCGGGCGGGCGGCCAGTGGCCGACCCCGATTTACAGAAGCGGCTCGATACTATATGCAGTACTCGGGCATGCCGGACACGCTGGTCTACAATGTGACCGAGACGCTCAATGACTACGTCGATGATTACCGAGGCCGGGGCGAATGGGTGAATTACCTGCGCGGCGCCCCAGCCGGTCCTAACAAAGACCGGGAACAGACAGGACTTGGGATTCCGATTGATCTCTCTCTGGCATTTCACACCGATGCT